>JANMVM010000195.1:0-23231 GCA_031392695.1 Rubrivivax sp. | reverse complement strand
CGACATGAAGTTCGTCGAGCAGCTGACCGAGGGCCGCAAGAAGGTCACCGTGCTGCACGAGGGCAGCGTGCTGGCCGAGGGGCTGCACGGTGACCTTCTTGCGGCCCTCGGTCAGCTGCTCGACGAACTTCATGTCGTGCTCCACCACGACCAGCGAATGCCGGCCCTCGAGCGTGAGGAAGAGCTCCGCCGTGCGCTCGGTTTCCTCGTCGGTCATGCCGGCCACCGGCTCATCCAGCAGCAGCAGCTTGGGGTCCTGGGCCAGCAGCATGCCGATCTCGAGCCACTGCTTCTGGCCGTGGCTGAGCAAGCCGGCTGTGCGCCCGGCCTCGGCCTTGAGGTGGATCAGCGTCAGCAGCTCGCCCAGGCGGTCGAGCTGCGCGCCGCTCAGGCGCGACAGCAGACTGGCCCTGACGCCGCGGTCGGCACGCAGGCTGAGCTCGAGGTTCTCGAACACGCTGAGCTGTTCGTACACGGTGGGTTTCTGGAACTTGCGCCCCACGCCGACCTGCGCGATGCCAGGCTCGTTCAGGCGCAGCAGGTCGATATTGCTGCCGAAGAAGACCCGGCCGGAGTCAGGCCGCGTCTTGCCGGTGATGCAATCCATCATCGTCGTCTTGCCGGCGCCGTTGGGGCCGATGATGCAGCGCAGCTCGCCGACGTCGATGGTCAGGCTCAGCGCGTTGAGCGCCTTGAAGCCGTCGAAGCTGACCGTCACGTCCTGCAGGAACAGCGCCACGCCCTGCGTGAAGACAACCTCGCCGCCGGCCAGCGGCCGGCCGTAACCGCCGCCCGTGGCGCCCGCTGCGGCTGCGGCCAGGCGCTGCTCGTAGGCGGCGCGGGCGCGCGCACCGGCTTCCATGAGGTCGGGCGTCATGCCGAGCGTCCCGTCGCCCGATCGCGCAGCCTGCGCCACCGCCCCGCCAAGCCCATGATCCCGTGCGGCAGGAACAGCGTCACGGCGATGAAAAGCGCGCCGAGGAAGAACAACCAGAATTCCGGGAAAGCGACCGTGAACCAGCTCTTGGCGCCGTTGACGAAGAAGGCGCCGAGGATCGGCCCGACGAGCGTGCCGCGCCCACCCACCGCGGTCCAGATCGCGATCTCGATGCCGGCGGCCGGGCTCATCTCGCTGGGGTTGATGATGCCCACCTGGGGCACGTACAGCGCCCCGGCGACGCCGCACATGACAGCCGACAGCGTCCAGATCGCCAGCTTGTAGGCCACCGGGTCGTAGCCGCTGAACATGACGCGCGTCTCGGCGTCGCGGATGGCCTGCAGCACGCGGCCGAACTTGCTGTGCACGATGGCGCGCGCCATCAGGAAGAAGCCCACCAGCGTCAGGCCGCTCAACACGAACAGCAGCACCTTCATGTCCTGCGTGATCGGCGCGCCCAGGATGCGCTTGAAATCGGTGAAGCCGTTGTTGCCGCCGAAACCGGTCTCGTTGCGGAAGAACAGCAGCATCGCGGCATAGGTCAAGGCCTGCGTGATGATGCTGAAGTACACACCCTTGATGCGCGAGCGGAAGGCGAAATAACCAAAGACGAAGGCCAGCAGACCCGGCACCAGCAGCACCAGCAGCAGCTGTGCTGCGAAGCTGTCGCTCGAGGCCCAGGCCCAGGGGAATTCCTTCCAGTTCAGGAACACCATGAAGTCGGGCATGTCGGACTTGTACTGGCCATCGCGCCCGATCTGGCGCATCAGGTACATGCCCATGGCGTAGCCGCCGAGCGCGAAGAACAGGCCGTGGCCGAGCGAGAGGATGCCGGCATAGCCCCAGATCAGGTCCATCGCCAGCGCGCAGATGGCGTAGCACAGGATCTTGCCGGCCAGGCTGACGTAGAAGTCGTCCAGATGCAGCACGCTGCCGGCCGGTACGAGCAGGTTGAGCATCGGCACCAGCACCGCGATGACGATCACGGCCGCCAGCACGCCGGTCCAGCCTTTCGGGCCCAGTGCCGTGCCGATCATTCGGCGCTTCTCCCTTTGAGGGCGAAGATGCCCTGTGGCCGCTTCTGGATGAAGATGACGATGAACACCAGCACCATGATCTTGGCCAGCACCGCGCCCTGCCAGCCTTCGAGCAGTTTGTTCAGCAAGCCCAGTCCCAGCCCAGCGTAGACGGTGCCGGCGAGCTGGCCCACGCCGCCCAGCACGACGACCATGAAGCTGTCGACGATGTAGCCCTGCCCCAGGTCGGGGCCGACGTTGCCGACCTGGCTCAGCGCGCAGCCGGCCAGGCCGGCGATGCCCGCGCCGAGCGCGAAGGCGTAGGTGTCGACGCGCGCCGTATTCACGCCCACGCAGGCCGCCATGCGCCGGTTCTGCGTCACGCCGCGCACGAACAGGCCGAGTCGCGTGCGGCCGATGAGCAGCGCCATGCCCACCAGCACCAGCGCGGCAAAGGCCAGGATCGCCAGCCGGTTGTAGGGCAGCGTCAGGTTGGGCAGCACCTGCAGGCCGCCCGACAACCAGCTCGGGTTCTCGACGCCGACGTTCTGCGCGCCGAAGAGCGTGCGCACGGTCTGCATCAGGATCAGGCTGATGCCCCAGGTGGCCAGCAGCGTTTCGAGCGGCCGGCCATAGAGCCAGCGGATCACGCTGCGTTCGAGCAGCGCACCGACCAGCGCGGCACTCAGGAAGCTGGCCGGCACGGCCAGCGCGATGTACCAGTCGAAGACACCCGGCAGCCAGGCCTTGAAGGCGTTCTGCACGGCGTAGGTGGCATAGGCGCCGATCATCATCAGCTCGCCATGCGCCATGTTGATGACGCCCATCAGGCCGTAGGTGATGGCCAGGCCGAGCGCCACCAGCAGCAGGATCGAGCCCAGGCTGACGCCCGAGAACAGCGCGCCCAGCCGCTCACCCCAGGCCAGGCGCGACTGCACCTGGTCGAGCGACAGGGCGATGGCCGCCCTGACCTGGGCATCCGTCTCGGCCGCCAGGCGCTCGGTCAGCAACGCGCGCGTGGCGGGCTGTTCGCTGTCGGCCAGCAGGCGCGCCGCGTCCAGGCGCCTGGCCTTGTCGCTGGAGGAGATCATCAATGCTGCTCTGAGCAAGGACAGGCGGGCCTTGAGGCCGGCGTCGGTCTCGCTGGCGATGGCTTTTTCGATGACCCCGAGCTTGCTTTCGTCGGCGGCGTTCCTGAGCTCGTCGATGGCCTTGTCGCGCAGTGCGCGATCGGGCGAAAAGAGCTGCAGCGCGGCCCGCGCGGCTTCGAATTCGTGGCGCACGCGGTTGTTGTTGACGACGTCCTCGGCGTCGGCCGGCAGCGTGGCTGCCGCGCCGGTGGCGGCGTCGGTGACCTTGTCGCCGCGCACGATGAAGGCGCGGCCGCCGGCGACCTTGACCTCGTCGTCCAGCAGCGCCTGCACCAGCGCGCTCAAGCCCGGGTCGGCCGCCACCACGGCTTCGTTGAGGGCGGCGATGCGTTCATCGCCTTCACCGGCGGCGATGCGCAGGGCCAGATCGGCGGTCAAGGCCGATGCGTTGAAACAGAGGCAGGCCGCGAGAAGGGCAAGAACGAAGAGTCTGAGCACGAGGCCGCCGTGAGGAAGAGAAAAGGGGTGGCGCCAGCGGGCGCGGCGCCACCCGCGCAGGCATCACATGCTGGGCACGTTCTTCTTGCCCTTGTTCTCGGGGATGTAGTCGCTCCAGGGGTCGGCGACGACCGGGCCCTTGGTCTTCCAGACCACGTTGAACTGGCCGTCGGCCTTGATCTCGCCGATGAACACCGGCTTGTGCAGGTGGTGGTTCTCGACGTCCATGGTGCTGATGAAGCCGCCCGGCGCCTTGAAGGTCTGGCCGGCCATGGCCTTGATGACCTTGTCGGTGTCGGTGCTCTTGGCCTTGGTCACTGCCTGCGCCCACATGTGGATGCCGATGTAGGTGGCTTCCATCGGGTCGTTCGTCAGCGGCCGGTCCTTGTGGCCGGCGATGCCCTTGGCCTTGGCGTAGGCCGTCCACTTGGCCACGAATTCGGCATTGGCCGGGTTCTTCAGGCTCATGAAGTAGTTCCAGGCCGCGAGGTGGCCGACCAGCGGCTTGGTGTCGACGCCGCGCAGTTCTTCTTCACCCACGCTGAAGGCCACCACCGGCACGTCCGTTGCCTTCAACCCTTGATTGCCCAGTTCCTTGTAGAAGGGCACGTTGCTGTCGCCGTTGATGGTCGAGACCACGGCTGTCTTTTTGCCTTCAGCGGCGAACTTCTTGATCTTGGCGATGATGGTCTGGTAGTCCGCATGACCGAAGGGGGTGTACTCCTCCATGATGTCGGCGTCGGCCACGCCCTTGGCCTTGAGGAAGGCACGCAGGATCTTGTTGGTGGTGCGCGGGTAGACGTAGTCGGTACCCAGCAGCACCCAGCGCTTGGCGCCGCCGCCGTCCTTGCTCATCAGGTACTCGACGGCCGGGATGGCCTGCTGGTTGGGCGCAGCACCGGTGTAGAAGACGTTCTTGCTCAGCTCTTCACCCTCGTACTGCACCGGGTAGAAGAGCAGGCTGTTGGTGCTCTCGAACACCGGCAGCACGCTCTTGCGCGACACGCTGGTCCAGCAGCCGAAGACGGCCGCCACCTTGTCCTGGCTGATCAGTTGCTTGGCCTTCTCGGCGAAGAGGGGCCAGTTCGACGCCGGGTCGACGACCACGGGCTCGAGCTTCTTCCCGAGCACGCCGCCCTTGGCGTTGATCTCGTCGATGGCCATCAGGGCCACGTCCTTGAGCACGGTTTCGGAAATCGCCATCGTGCCGCTCAGCGAATGCAGCACGCCGACCTTGATCGTGGCCTGGGCCTGCGCCAGGGCGCTGTAGCCCAGCGTGGCCAGCGCCAGCGTGACGGCGGTAAGGGTCTTGCCGGCTTGGCGGCGGGTGGTGGTCATGGGTACGGGCTCCTGGGGTTTGGGTGGGGGTGACGACAGCACGGCTGCAGCTTAGGCAGCGCCAGGCCGTGTGGAAATACGCCGTCTGGCGTACGGCCGTACGGCCGGCCGGCCGCCGCGGGGGCCAGCGCCTAGACTTCGGCCTCTCGCACCACCGCTGGATCCCATGCCCCTGGCCCGCCGCCCGACGCACCTTGCAGCCCTGCTGGCCCTGCTGGGCGCGCTGCTGGGCGCGCTGCAGGCCGGCCCGGCGCAGGCCCAGTTGCTGGCGCCCACGCTGCCCACGCTCGACGGCCTGCCGCGGCCGGCCACGCCGCCGCCCGAAAAGGGCCCGGTGGTGCCGGCGCGCGTGGAGCGCTGGCGCCACGAGGCCAAGGCCTACGAGTACGGCGACGGCGTGCCGCGCGATGCGCTGCGCGCCGCCGAGCTGTATTGCCGCGCCGCCCGTCACGGCGACGCCGAGGCGCAGTACAGCCTGGCCTGGATGATGACCAACTCACGCGGCATCGAACGCAACGAGGCCGAGGCCGCGCATCTCTTTGCCGCGGCCGCCGAACAGGGTTACCTGCAGGCCAAGAACATCCTGGCCCGCATGGGCGAGCCGCGCGGCGCGCCGCCGCCTTGCCTGCGCCCGCCCGAAGAAGACCGCGTGGCCGTCGCGCCGCCCCCGGCCGCGGCGGGCAAGCCCGCGCCGCGGCCGCTGGTGTTGCCGGTGCCACCGCCGGCCAACGCCCCCGAGGCGATCGTGCGCTTCGTCAACATCGTGGCGCCCGAGTACAAGCTGCAGCCACACCTGGTGCTGTCGATCATCGCCACCGAGTCGAACTTCGACGCCGCGGCGGTCTCGCCCAAGGACGCGCACGGCCTGATGCAGCTGATCCCCGGCACCGCGGCGCGCTTTGGCGTGCGCAACATCAACGACCCGGTGCAGAACCTGCGTGGCGGCATGGCCTACCTGCGCTGGTTGATGGCCTACTACGAAGGCGACGTGCGCCTGGTGGCCGCCGCCTACAACGCCGGTGAACGCGCGGTCGACCGCTACCTGGGCGTGCCACCCTACGCCGAGACGCGCCTGTACGTGCTGAAGATCCGCGCCGGCGTGGCCGGGCAGACGCAGCACCCCTACGATGCCAGCGCGGCGGCGCCTTCGCCGCTGCTGGCGCTGATGCGCACCGGCGCCCACGCGCGCTGAGCCGGGGCGTCCTCAGGCCGGGTTGAGCTCGCGCACGCGCTGCATGGCCACCGCCGCCGCCGCGGTGCGCGTCTCGACGCCGAGCTTGTCGTAGATGCGCTCGAGGTGCTTCTTCACCGTCGCCGGGCTGCTGCCCAGGATGTCGCCGATGTCGCGGTTGGTCTTGCCCTTGGCCACCCAGTACAGCACCTCGCTTTCGCGCAGCGTGAGGCCGAAGGCCTGCATGGTGGCGGCCACCGTGGCGGCATCACTGACCTCGCGCAGCACGATGAGCCAGTCGTCGTCGACGGTGCGGCCCTGCAACGTGGCCACCAGTTGGCGCCCACCCCGGGCCGTCGACAACGGCCGCACCTCGCGCCCTGCCGCAGCCTGCTGCAGCCAGGCCAGCAGCGTCGGCGGCACCTCGTCGGGCGCGCTGTCGAAGTAGCCCGGCAGCCAGCGCCGCGCCAGCGGCGTCTGCCACACCAGGCGCGCCGCGGCAGCGGCGGCCCGGCCTGGGGCAGCGTCGCCCAGGCGCACCGCGATCGTGGCGTGGCCGTAGGCGTCGAGCGCGTTGCGCGCCTGCCGCGCCTGGCGCGCGGCATGCATGTGCACGGCCATGCGCGCCAGCACCTCGGGCGGGCGGATCGGCTTGACGACGTAGTCGACGCCGCCGGCGTCGAAGGCCGCCAACACGTGTTCGGTGTCGGTCAGGCCGGTCATGAAGACGATCGGGATGTGCGCCGTGTCGGGCCCGCCCTTGAGTCGGCGCGCCACCTCGAAACCGTCCATGCCGGGCATCACGGCGTCGAGCAGCACGATGTCGGGCTCGGCCTGCAGCGCGCGCTGCAGCGCGCTGGGGCCGTCGATGGCCACCAGCACGGTGTAGCCGGCAGCATCGAGCGCGTCGTGCAACATGGCCAGGTTGTCGGGCACGTCGTCGACGATCAGCACCACACCGGCGCCGCCGCGCTCACGCAGTTTGAGATCGGGCCAGGGCATCTTGAATCACCGGTGTCATGCGTTCGAATTGAAAACCCTGCGCCAGCGCACGCAGCGGCACCAGCCAGGCGCTGCAGTCAGGGCGCTCGGCCTCGATCGTGTCGAGCAGCTGGTGCACGCCGCGCGGGTAGCCCAGGCGCACCAGCTCGTGCAGCGCCTGCAGCTGCGCGCGCGGCGGGCAGACGGCGCCTGCAGGCACCGCGGCCGGCGGCGGCGGCGGCGGCGTGGTGTGCCACTGCAGCTGCAGCTGGCGGCCGAGCCAGTCGAGCAGCTCGTCCAGGCGCACCGGCTTGGTGATGAAGTCGGCGGCTGCGATGCCGACTTCGTTGTCCAGGCCCTTGTCGAAGGCATTCGCCGAGACGATCGCCACCGGCGCATCGGACAGGCCCTGCGCGCGCAGGCTGCGGATCGTCTGCCAGCCGTCGATGCCGGGCATCGCCAGGTCCATCAGGATCGCGTCCACCGCCTGCTCCTTGAGCAGGCCCAGCGCGGCGGCGCCGGACGCCGCCTCCAGCACCTCGAAGCCCAGCGCCTGCAGCCGCCGCGACAGCAGCGTGCGGTCGACCTCTTCGTTGTCGACCACCAGCAGGCGCCGCCGCCTGCCGGCGTAGCCGGCGCGCTGCACGGCGGGCTCGGGCGGGCGGCCCCCGCGCAGCTCGGGCAGGAACAGGCGGACGCGAAACAGCGTGCCCTGGCCGAGGCGCGACGACACCGTCATCTCGCCGCCCATCAGGTCGGTGAGCATCTTGGCGATCGTCAGGCCAAGCCCGGTGCCGGTGGTCTGCGCACCGCTGGCCGCGGCGGCGTGGCTGCCGCGCGAGAAGGGCTCGAAGATGCGCTCGAGGTCCTCAGGCGCGATGCCGGGGCCGCTGTCTTCGATCTCGAAGATCGCCATGTCGCGCACATGGCTGGCGCGGAAGCCGATGCGGCCGGCCTGCGTGAACTTGACCGCGTTGCCGAGCACGTTGATGAGGATCTGCGTCAGCCGCCGTTCGTCGGCGCGCACGCGCTGCGGCGCGAGCGAGACGTCGTGCTCGAAGCGCAGGCCCTTGCTCACGGCCTGCAGCTCGAACATCTCGACGATCTGCTGCAGCGCCTGGCGCAGCGCCATCGGCTTGGGCTCGAGCGCCAGCTTGCCGCCTTCGATGCGCGCGATGTCCAGCGTGCCTTCGATGAGGCCCAGCAGATGTTCGCCGCCGCGGCGGATGACGCCCACGCTGTGCTTGCGCTGCGGCGGCAGCGTCGGGTCTTCGTCGAGCAGCTGCGCGTAGCCCAGGATGCTGTTGAGCGGCGTGCGCAGCTCGTGGCTGATGGCGCTGATGTAGCGCGTCTTGGCCTGGTTGGCGGCCTCGGCCGAGCGGCGCGCGGCCTCCGCCGCGTGCTGGGCGCGTTGCAGTTCCTCGTCGGTGCGGCGGTGGCTGTCGATCTCCTTGACCAGGGCCTCGGTCTGGCGCCGGCTTTCCTCCTGCGCCACGCGGCGGCTGATCTGCGCCAGCACCAGCCACCAGCCGATCACGCCGCCCACCAGCAGCAGGGCACAGTAGGCCTTGACGAAGCCGGCGCGCAGCGCCGGCGTGGCGGCGGCGGCGGCCTCGCCGAGCTGGCGCAGCTCGACGTGATAGAGCAGGTACAGCAACGCACCCAGCGCCGGCGCCACCCAAGCCATGAGCAGCAGGTAGCGTCCGAGGCCGGTGTCGAGTTGCGGCCACCAGGCGCGCGGCAGCAGCCTTTGCAGCAGGGCGTTGAACTGCAGCCGCGCGCTGGCCTGCGCCGGCTTGCACTGGTCGAGGCAACGCGCGTCGAGCGTGCAGCACAAGGAACAGATGGGGCCACCGTAGGCCGGGCACTGCGCCATGTCCTCGCCTTCGTAGTCGCGCTCGCAGATGACGCAGCGGCGCTGCAGCCGGGCGCCGAGGTAGGCGGGCGAATCCGCCGCCGCGGCTGGATGGCGCGCGATGTAGTAGCGGCCCTTCGTGGCCCAGGCGATGAGAGGCGCCGCGACGAATGCCACGACCATCGCGATGACGGCGGAGAAGGCCTGCGCCAACGGCCCGAAGGTGCCCAGCCAGGCCAGCATCGACAGCACCGAAGCCGCCCCCATCGCGCCCACGCCCACCGGGTTGATGTCGTACAGGTGGGCGCGCTTGAACTCGATGCCGCGGGGGCTCAGCCCGAGCGGCTTGTTGACCACCAGGTCGGCCACCACGGCCATGATCCAGCTGATGGCGATGTTGCTGTACAGGCCGAGCACGCCGCCGATGGCCTTGAAGACCTCGAGCTCCATCAGCATCAGCGCGATCAGCGTGTTGAACACCACCCACACCACGCGCCCGGGGTGGCTGTGCGTCAGGCGGGCGAAGAAGTTGCTCCAGGCCAGGCTGCCGGCGTAGGCATTCGTGACGTTGATCTTGAGCTGGCTCACCACCACCAGCAGCGCCGTCGCCCCGAGCGCCCAGCCGTAGTGCGAAAACACGAGCTCGTAGGCCGCCAGGTACATCTGGTTGGGGTCGACCGCGCGATCGGCCGGCACCGCCAGCTGCAGCACCAGCGTGGCGAGCAAGGCGCCGCCCAGCATCTTCAGCACCCCCGGCACGACCCAGCCCGGGCCGCCCACCAGCACGCCGGCCCACCAGCGCCAGCGGTTGGCGGCCGTCTTCTCGGGCATGAAGCGCAGGTAGTCGACCTGCTCGCCCATCTGTGTGATGAGCGCCACGCCCACGGTCAGCGCGCCGCCGAACAGCAGCGGGTCGAAAGCACCGCCGTTGCCGGCCTCGCCGGCATAGGCCCGCAGGTCGGCCACCAGGCTCGGGTGGGCGCGAAAGACGGCGACGTAGGGCAGCACCAGCAGCGCCAGCCACAGCGGCTGCGTCCAGACCTGGAAGCGGCTGATCACGGTGACGCCGTGGGTCACCATCGGGATCACCACCAGCGCGCTCAGCAGGTAGCCCCAGGCCGGCGGGATGTCGCACACCAGCTCCAGCGCGTAGGCCATGATGGCCGCCTCGAGCGCGAAGAAGATGAAGGTGAAGCTGGCGTAGATCAGGCTCGTGATGGTGCTGCCGATGTAGCCGAAGCCAGCGCCACGGGTCAGCAGGTCCATGTCCAGGCCATGGCGCGCGGCGTAGATGCTGATCGGCAGGCCGGCGGCGAAGATGATGGCCGCCGTGGCCAGGATGGCCCAGAAGGCGTTGACGAAGCCGAACTGCAGCAGCAGCGTCGCGCCCAGCGCTTCGAGCACCAGGAAGCTGGCCGCACCGCCGAGCGCGGTGTGCGCGACGCGCCATTCGCTCCATTTGCGAAAGGACCGCGGCGTGAAGCGCAGCGCGTAGTCCTCCAGGCTCTCGCTGGCGACCCAGGCGTTGTAGTCGCGCCGCACCTTGATGACGTGCTGCTGGGGGGCGGGGGCGGCTGCGGTGTCCATCGGCAGCCTGCACCATGCAGATAACGCGCCATGCCCGCCGTGACCCAGGCCGGTGCACCAGGCCGGGCGTTACGATGCTGGCACTTCTTGTGCTCTCTGGATGGTCATGGACCTGACGCCGCGCGAAAAAGACAAGCTGCTGATCTTCACCGCGGCCTTGCTGGCCGAGCGCCGCAGGGCGCGCGGCTTGAAGCTCAACGTGCCCGAGGCCATGGCGCTGATCAGCGCAGCGATCATGGAAGGCGCGCGCGACGGCAAGACCGTGGCGCAGCTGATGAGCGAAGGCAAGACCGTGCTCGGCCGCGCCGACGTGATGGAAGGCGTGGCCGACATCGTGACCGAGATCCAGGTCGAGGCCACCTTTCCCGACGGCACCAAGTTGGTGACCGTGCACCAACCTATTGCATGACGGACGCACCATGATCCCTGGCGAACTCCTCATCGACGAAGGCGAGCACGAGCTCAACCCCGGCCGCGACAAGATCAGCCTGACGGTGGCCAACAGCGGCGACCGGCCGATCCAGGTCGGCTCGCACTACCACTTTGCCGAGACCAACGCGGCGCTGCTGTTCGACCGCCAGACCGCGCGCGGCATGCGCCTGAACATCGCCAGCGGCACCGCGGTGCGCTTCGAGCCCGGACAGGAGCGCACGGTCACGCTGGTGGCCTACGCCGGGCGGCGCCAGGTGTGGGGCTTCCGCGGCCTCGTCAACGGGAGCCTGTGATGACCAGGACCATCGGCCGCCGCGCCTACGCCGAGATGTACGGCCCCACCGTGGGCGACCGCGTGCGGCTGGCCGACACCGGCCTGGTCATCGAGGTCGAGCGAGACTTCACGCTCAACGCCGGCGAAGGACGGGCAGGACCCGACGGACGAGCCGTCGGGTATGGCGAAGAAGTCAAGTTCGGCGGCGGCAAGACGATCCGCGACGGCATGGGCCAGAGCCAGGTCGTCAACGGGCCCGGCCACCACGAAGCGCACGACCTCGTCATCACCAACGCGCTGATCATCGACACCTGGGGCATCGTCAAGGCCGACATCGGCATCAAGGGCTGCCGCATCGCCGCCGTCGGCAAGGCCGGCAACCCCGACGTGCAGCCGGGCGTGGACATCGTCATCGGCCCCGGCACCGAGATCATCGCCGGCGAGGGCCTGATCGTCACCGCGGGCGGCATCGACAGCCACATCCACTTCATCTGCCCGCAGCAGATCGAGGAAGCGCTGATGAGCGGCGTGACGACGATGCTCGGCGGCGGCACCGGCCCGGCCACCGGCACCTTCGCCACCACCTGCACGCCGGGGCCGGAGAACCTGCACCGCATGCTGCAGGCGGCCGAGGCCTTCCCGATGAACCTCGGCTTCCTGGGCAAGGGCAACGCCAGCCAGGCCGCGGCCTTGAGCCAGCAGATCGCCGCCGGCGCCATCGGCCTGAAGCTGCACGAGGACTGGGGCACGACGCCGGCGGCGATCAGCAACTGCCTGGACGTGGCCGAGGTGACGGACACCCAGGTCAGCATCCACAGCGACACCCTCAACGAGAGCGGCTTCGTCGAGGACACCATCGCCGCCACGCGCGGCAGGACTCTTTGCGCCTTCCACACCGAAGGCGCCGGCGGTGGCCACGCGCCCGACATCCTGCGCGTCGTGGGCGAGGCCAACTTCCTGCCCAGTTCGACGAATCCAACGATGCCCTACACCGCCAACACGGTGGACGAGCACCTGGACATGCTGATGGTCTGCCACCACCTCGACGCGTCGATCGCCGAGGACCTGGCCTTCGCCGAAAGCCGCATCCGGCGCGAGACCATCGCCGCCGAGGACGTGCTGCACGATCTGGGCGCGGTGAGCATGATGTCCTCCGACAGCCAGGCCATGGGCCGTGTCGGCGAGGTCATCATCCGCACCTGGCAGACGGCGCACAAGATGAAGGGCCAGCGTGGCGCATTGCCCGAGGACACGGCGCGCAACGACAACTTCCGCGTCAAGCGCTACATCGCCAAGTACACCATCAACCCGGCGATTGCCAACGGCATCAGCCACGACGTCGGCAGCATCGAGGTCGGCAAGTGGGCCGACCTCGTGATCTGGCGGCCGGCCTTCTTCGGCGTCAAACCGAGCCTCATCCTCAAGGGCGGCTTCATCGCCGCGGCGCTGATGGGCGACGCCAACGCCAGCATCCCGACACCGCAGCCGGTGCATTACCGGCCGATGTTCGGCAGCTACGGCCGCGTGCTGCAGGCGACCTCGCTGACCTTCATGAGCCAGACGGCGATGAACAACGAGCTCGGCGACCAGCTCGGCCTGAAGAAGCGGCTGTCGGCGGTGCACGGCTGCCGCCGCATCCAGAAGCAGGACATGGTGCTCAACGACTACCTGCCCAGGATGGAGATCGACCCGCAGACCTACCGCGTGCGCGCCGATGGCCAGTTGCTGAGCTGCGAGCCGGCGACGGTGCTGCCGCTGGCGCAGAAGTACTTTCTGTTCTGAGGCCGGCGGGCACGCGCGGCGAGCGGGCTGCGCCCGGCCCGCGTCGGGCGCGGTACCCTCGGGCACCCGAGTCGCCGCGGACGAGCCCATCGCAGCGGTGCCGATCCACTTTGCCGATTGCTTCAGCCATGCTCACTGTCAACAAGATCATCCCTGGCGCGCGCGGTCTGGCCGCCGTGCTGCTCAAGCGCGCCACGCGCGTCGAACTGGACTGGGACGTGCGCCAGAAGAGCCGCTTCGACACCACCGACTCCGCCGGTCGTGCCCTGGGCGTGTTCCTGCCGCGCGGCACCGCCGTGCGGGGCGGCGACGCGCTGGTGGCCGAGGACGGCTCGCTGATCATCGTGCAGGCCGCGCCGCAGCCGATGCTGGTGGTGCGCCACTGCACCGAGCACGGCAGCCCCTTCGACTTGATGCGGGCTGCCTACCACCTGGGCAACCGCCACGTGGCGCTGGAACTGCACGCCGACCATCTCAAGCTGGAGCCCGATCACGTGCTGGCCGATCTGCTGCGCAGCATGCACCTGATCGTGAGCGAGGAAGGCTCGGCCTTCGAGCCCGAGGCAGGTGCCTACGCGGCGCAGGGTCACGGCTACGGCCACAGCCACGAACATTCGAATCTCGCCCCTGAGCATCCGAGCCACGGCCACACGCCGGCAGCACCGGCGGCACGCAAGCCCATCCCCATCGCCGCTGCCGTGACGCCCCATGTCCACGGCCCCGGCTGCGGCCATGACCATGACCATGACCAACCTGATGGCCATCACGACTGAAGCGCCGGGCGTCGCGTCCGCTGCCGCGGCCAGCCCCGCGACCCGGCTGCAGCTGATGTGGCTGGCCTCGCCGGCGCTGCCGGTGGGCGGCTTCAGTTATTCCGAGGCGCTCGAAGCCGCCGTCGAGGCCGGGCTCGTGGCCACCGAGGCGCAGGCGGGCGACTGGCTGCTCGCCCAACTGCAACTGAGCCTGGCGCGGTCGGAGCTGCCGGCACTGGCCCAAGCCTGCGCGGCCTGGGCGGCGCACGACGCGTTGCGCGTGCAGCAGCTCAACGACTGGCTGCAGCAGACGCGCGAAAGCGCCGAAGGGCGCGCCCAAGCCGAGCAGATGGGCCGCTCGCTGCTCGACTGGCTGCGCAACGGCGTGCACGCCAGCGACCCGCGCCTGGTCACGCTGGCGGCCCTGCAACCGGCGCCGCTGTGGCCACTGGCTTTCGCCCTCGCCACCACGCTGGCCGGCGCGGCAGCACCCGACGCGCTGCTGTGCTTTGCCTGGGGCTGGGCCGAGAACATGGCGCAGGCCGCGATGAAGGCCGTGCCGCTGGGGCAAGCCGCGGCACAGCGCATGCTGGCCCGGCTCGCCGACGAAATCCCGCGCGCCGTCGACAGCGCCCTCGTGCTGCCCGACGACGAGCGCCAGGCCTTTGCCCCGCTGCTGGCCATCCTGGCGGCGCAACACGAAACCCAGTACTCGAGGCTCTTCCGATCATGACCCACCCCAACACGGCGCTGCACCGCATCGCCGGCCGCACCAAGAAGCTGCCCCCGCTGCGCGTCGGCGTCGGCGGGCCCGTGGGCTCGGGCAAGACGACGCTGGTGGAGCTGCTGTGCAAGGCGATGCGCGAGCGCTGGGACCTGGTGGTCGTGACCAACGACATCTACACCAAGGAAGACCAGCGCCTGCTCACCGTGTCCGGCGCGTTGGAAGCCGAGCGCATCATGGGCGTCGAAACCGGCGGCTGCCCGCACACCGCGATCCGCGAGGACGCTTCGATCAACCTTGAAGCCGTCGACCGCATGCTCGAGAAATTCCCCAACGCCGACATCGTGTTCATCGAGTCCGGCGGCGACAACCTGGCCGCCACCTTCAGCCCCGAGCTGAGCGACCTCACGCTGTACGTCATCGACGTCGCCGCAGGCGAGAAGATCCCGCGCAAAGGCGGCCCCGGCATCACCAAGAGCGACCTCTTCATCATCAACAAGACCGACCTCGCGCCCTACGTGGGCGCGAGCCTCGAGGTGATGGAGGCCGACACGCGGCGCATGCGGCCGGCCTGGCAAGGCGCACGTCCCTATGTCATGACCAACCTGCGCACGAAGCAGGGCCTGGCCGAGGTGGTGCACTTCATCGAGACGCGTGGACTGCTGAGCGCCTGAGGGCGCCGGAGCCGACCCTCGCCCCATCCTCGCGTCGGGGCGACTTGTCACGCGCCGGGCCTACCATCGCCGTCCCAGCACCGCCACCACACAGGAGAAACCCATGGGTCTGATGTCATTCATGAAGGAAGCCGGCGAGAAGCTCTTCGGCAAGGGCGAAGCCAAGGCGGCGCAAGACGCCGTGGCCAGCGCGCCGACAGCGGAAAACGTGGCCGCGCTGAGCAAGGCCGCAGGCGATTCGATCGTCGGCTACATCAACGCCCAGGGCCTGCCGGGCGGCAACCTCGACGTCGGTTTCGACGCCGACAGCGCCACCGCCACGGTCGCCGGCCAGGTCGACGACCAGGCGACCAAGGAGAAGATCCTGCTGTGCTGCGGCAACGTCGCCGGCGTCGCCGCCGTCAACGACCTGATGACCGTCGTCACGCCCGAACCCGAGGCGCAGTTCCATGTCGTCGTCAGCGGCGACAACCTGAGCAAGATCGCCAAGAAGTTCTACGGCGACGCCAACCAGTACCCGGTGATCTTCGAGGCCAACAAGCCCATGCTCAGCCACCCGGACAAGATCTACCCGGGCCAGGCGCTGCGCATTCCGGCGCTCTGACAGGCGCCACAATTGCCCTGCGGGCCGAGCGCCGGGCCGCCCCGGGCCGGCCCGCATCCCCTGGGGGGATCGGTCGGCGTAGCCGCTGACCGAGGGGCACGTTGAGCAAACTCTATTTCCGCTACGCCGCCATGAACGCCGGCAAGTCCACGGCCTTGCTGCAGGCGGCGCACAACTACGAAGAGCGCGGCATGCGCGTGCGCATGTTCACCGCCGCGCACGACGACCGCAGCGGCGTCGGCGTGATCGACTCGCGCCTGGGGTTGCAGCGCCAGGCCGAGACCTTCGGGCCCGACACCGTGTTCGGCCCCGGCTGGCTGGGCCAGGGCGTGGCCTGCGTGCTCATCGACGAAGCCCAGTTCCTGAGCCCCGAGCAGGTGCAGCAGTTGCACCGCCTGGCCCACCAGTCACCGGTGCCGGTGCTCTGCTATGGCCTGCGCAGCGACTTCCGCGGCGCTGCGTTTCCGGGCGCCGCGGCGCTGCTCACGCTGGCCGACGACCTGGAAGAGATGAAGACCATCTGCGCCTGCGCGCGCAAGGCGAGCATGAACCTGCGCGTCGACGGCCAGGGGCGGCGCGTCAAGGAAGGCGAGCAGGTCATGATCGGCGGCAACGAGAGCTACCGCGCGGTGTGCCCCAACTGCTTCTACAGCGACGACGACGATCCGGCGCTGGCGCCGGGCCTCTTCGGCTAAGGCGCCGGCCCGCCCCGGCTACGGGCGCGACGCCAGCCAGATGCTGGGCAGGATCATCGCCGCACCCACGAGGTGGTGCCAGCCCGGCACCTCGCCCAGCAGGCCCCAGGCCAGCAGCGCGCCGTACACCGGCGCCAGGTACAGCATCATGGCCGTGCGCGATGCGCCCAGTTCGCGCTGCAGGTAGGAGTAGGCGCCGTACGACAACACCCCCGGCACCACCGCGGCCAGCAGCACCAGGCCGGCCGCGGCCCAGCCGAAGGCCGGCGTGGCCGTCAGCGCGGCCTCCAGCAGGGTGGTCGGCAGCAGCACCAGCAGGCCGCCGCCGATGATGGCCACCAGGCGCTCGCCGGGGCCGAGCGCCGAAGGCCAGCGCTTGAGCAGCACCGAGTAGGCGGTCCAGCTGGCGGCGGCGGCGGTGATCCAGGCGTCACCGGCCACGAACTGCACCGCCAGCAGCCGCGCCGGGTCGCCGCGCGCGATCACGAACAGCAGCCCCAGCAGCGCCAACACCACACCGGCCCATTGCGTGCGGCTCATGCGCTCGTGCAGCAGCATCGAACTGGCGGCCACGATGGCCATCGGTGTGGCGGCGTAGATGAGCGCGATGTTGGTGCTGCTGGTGCTGCGCCCGGCGACGTAGACCCAGGCGCCGCAGATGTACATGCCCAGGAAGCCCAGCACCAGCAGATGCAGCCATTCGCGCCGCAGCACCGCGCGCTGGCGCAGCAGGCCGCGCCCCATCCAGGGCAGCAGGATCAGCGCCGCCACGCTCCAGCGCCCGAGCGCCAGCGCGTGCGGCGCGATCACGCCGTCGCCCAGGCGGGCAATGATGTAGTTGGACGACCACAGCAAGGGCACCAGCCACAGCAGCAGGCGGGCGCGGCCCGAGGCGCTGACCCGGGGGGCAAAGCTCACGCCGAGGTGGCCGCCCGCGTGACCGTGGGCGTGGCCGTGCGCGTGGCCATCGCCTGGCCCATGCGGATGGCGCCGCCCGGCTGCCAGGCCGGGTCAAAGCGCAGCGGCCCGCGCGGCAACAGCAGCACCACGGTGCTGCCCAGCAGGAAGCGGCCCATCTCTGCGCCCTGCGCCAGCGCGATCGGCGAATCCGCGTAGGACCATTCGCGCATACGGCCCGGCCGCGGCGGGTTGACGACGCCGTGCCACACCGTCGCCATGCTGCCCACGATGGTCGCACCCACCAGCACCAGCACCCAGGGGCCGTGCTCAGCGTCGAACACGCACACCACGCGCTCGTTGCGCGCAAACAGCCCCGGCACGCCCCGCGCGGTGGCCGGGTTGACCGAGAACAGCTCGCCCGGCACATGGATCATGCGCAGCAGCCGCCCGGCGCAGGGCATGTGGATGCGGTGGTAGTCCTTGGGCGAGAGGTACAGCGTGGCGAAGTGGCCTTCGTGGAAGTGCGCCGCCAGCGCTGCATCGCCGCCGAGCAGCGCCGCGGCGCTGTAGTCGTGGCCCTTGGCCTGGAAGAGGCGCCCACCGCTGATCGCACCCAGCTGGCTGATGGCCCCGTCCACCGGCGACACCAGGTCGGCGCGCGCCCGGGGCCGGGCGCCGTCCGTGAGCGCGCGCGTGAAGAAGTCGTTGAAGCTGGCGTAGGCCGCGGGGTCGGCGGCGGCCGCTTCGGCCATGTCGACACCGTAGCGGCCGATGAACCAGCGGATCACCGCCGTCGTGGCGGCGCCGCCCCGCAGCCGCGCCAGGGCGCCGGCGGCCCGCGTCAGCGCCTGCTGGGGCAGCAGGTGCTGCGCGGCCACCGCCACGCGCTCGGCCAGCGCCACGCTCACCGCAGCGGCGCGAGCTCGCGCAGCGCTTTCACTGCGCCGGCGCCGACGCTGGCGCCGAAGCGCTTGGCCAGCCGCTCGGCGACGTTGTCGCGCGGCGTGTAATCGATGATCTCTTCGGCCTTGATGACCTCGCGCGCCACGAAGTCGAGGTTGCCAGTGGCATCGGCCAGGCCCTGGCGCACGGCTTCTTCGCCGTTCCAGAACAGGCCCGAGAAGGTATCCGGCGTTTCCTTCAGACGCGCGCCGCGGCCTTCCTTGACGACCGCGATGAACTGGCGGTGGATCTGTTCGATCATCGCCTTGGCCAGCTGCGTCTGCTGCGGGTTGACCGGGCTGAAGGGGTCGAGCATGGACTTGTTGGCGCCCGAGGTCAGCAGCCGCCGCTCCACGCCCAGCTTGTCCATCAGGCCGGTGAAGCCGAAACCGTCCATGAGCACGCCGATGCTGCCCACGATGCTGGCCTTGTCGACGTAGATCTCGTCGGCGGCCACGGCGATGTAGTAGGCCCCCGAGGCGCACACCTCCTCCACCACCGCGTAGACCTTCTTGCTGTGCTTGACCTTCAGGCGCTTGATCTCGTCGTAGACGATGCCGCTTTGCACCGGGCTGCCGCCGGGAGAATTGATGCGCAGCACGACGGCCTGCGCGCTGGCGTCCTCGAAGGCGTTCTTGAGCGCCCCGAGCAGGGCTTCGGCGCTGGCTTCGCTGCCGGCGGCGATCTCGCCGCGCACTTCCACCAGCGCGGTATGCGGCGTGCTGGGCGCCGAAGGGGGCAGTCGGCTGGTCACGCCCAGCCACACCAGGCCCAGCGCCAGGCCGAGCCAGGCGAGGCGGAAGAAGACGCGCCAGCGGCGCTCGGCCTGCTGCTGGTTGAGCAGCTGCGTGGCCAGGCGCTCGAGCGCGGCTTCGATGCCGGCGCGCGGCTCGGCTGCGGTCGTGGCTGCTGCGCGCGCTTGCGCTTGCGCCGCCAGGGCGGCAGCCGCGGTCACGGTCAAGGGCTCAGGCGCCTCCGGGGGGGCCGGCGGCGTCGGATCAGGGGTGCTCATGGGGGGCTTTCGTCGGCGCGGGCTTGCGCGGGAACTTGCGCGGGAACATCAGCGGGCTCGTCAAAAGGCACCGGTCGAATGTCGCGCGAAGGATACCAATAGACCTGGCCGCCCTGTTCCCTGACCGCCACAGGCGTCAGGCGACCGCGGCCGCAGGGTCCGCCGACGCAGCGCCCGTCGGCCGGCTCGTAGCTGGCGCCATGGATCGAGCACAGGATCCAGCGCTTGTCGATGTCGAGGAATTCACCCGGCTGCCAGTCCATCTCGGTGGGCACATGGACGCAGCGGTTGAGGTAGGCGACGACGGTGCCGTCGAAGCGCAGCGCAAAGGCGCGCGCCGGGCGCCCGTACTGCAGCACGTCCCAGACCCAGGCGCGGCCGCGCTCCTCGATCTCGTGCGAGGCGCACAAGACCTGGGCAGCGACGGACTCGGCCCCGGCGGCAGAGCCTGTCATGCGTGCTCCAACAGCCAGCGATGGAGCTCGTCGGTGTTGTGGGCGACGAACAGCGGCGCGTGCTCCTCGAATGCCTCGGCTCCGTGCGCACCGAAGCTCACCGCGACGCGCGGCGTGCCGGCGTTGCGGGCCAGCAGCAGGTCGTGCGTGGTGTCGCCGATCATCAGCGTGCGCTCGGGCGCCACGCCCAGCTGCGACATCAACTGCTGCAGCATCAGCGGGTGCGGCTTGCTCGCGGTTTCATCGGCAGTGCGGGTGGCGTCGAAGATGCCGTGCAGCTGCGCATGCGCCAGCGCGTCGTCGAGGCCGCGCCGGTTCTTGCCGGTGGCCACGGCCAGCAGATGGTTGCGCGACTTCAGCGCCTGCAGCATGGCCAGCGTGCCCGGGAACAGCACCAGCGCATCCTGGCGTGCCAGGTAGTGGTGGCGGTAGCGCAGGCCGAGCTCGGGGTAGCGCTCGGGCGCCAGGCCGGGCACGGCGTGCTTGAGCGCATCGTGCAGGCCGAGGCCGATGACGTAGGCGGCGTCGGTGTCGCTGGGCGCCACGGCGCCGATGTCGGTGCAGGCGGCCTGGATGCACTGCACGATGAGCGCGGTGCTGTCGAAGAGCGTGCCGTCCCAGTCGAAGGCGATGAGGTCGAAGCGGCGTCGGGAGGAGTGCGGAGTGGTCATCGGCCCAGGAGTGTCGCGCACTCCGGCGGCAGCGGCGTTTGCAAGGTGACCCGCTGCCCGCTGGCCGGGTGATCGAAACTCAGCTCGCGCGCATGCAGGAACATGCGCTCGAAGTGGCGTTCGCGCGCGAACTGCTTGTTGCGCGCGAAGTCGCCGTACTTGGGGTCGCCCACGATCGGGTGGCCGCTGCTGGCCAGGTGGACGCGGATCTGGTGTGTGCGGCCGGTCTTGATGGTCACGTCCAGCAGCGTCAGGCCCGGCAGGCTCTGCACGACCTTGACCAGGCTGATCGAGCGGCGGCCGTCTTCATGGTCGGCGCCCACCACCTTGACGTGGCGCTCGCCGCCCGCGTCCAGCGTCTTGTGCAGTGCCAGGTCGACGACCTTGAGCCGGGCCGGCCAGTCGCCGAAGACCAGCGCGGCGTAAACCTTGCCGGTGTTGCGCTCGCGAAACTGATCCTGCAGCGCGGTCAGCGCGCTGCGCTTCTTGGCCAGCAGCAGGATGCCCGAGGTTTCCTTGTCGAGCCGGTGCACCAGTTCCAGGAAGCGCGCCGGGCTTCCCAAAACCTGGCGCGAGCGGCGCAATTGCTCGATGACGCCGAAGCTCACGCCGCTGCCACCGTGTACCGCCACGCCGGCCGGCTTGTCGATGGCCAGCAGGTGCTCGTCTTCCATCAGCACCGGGAATTCGCGCGCCGGCGCCGGCGGCGCGGTGCTGGGCGCGGGCAGGCGCATCGGTGGCACGCGGATCTGGTCGCCCTCGGCGACGCGGGTGTCGGCACCCGCGCGGCCCTTGTTGACGCGCACCTCGCCAGAACGGATGACGCGGTAGACATGCGACTTGGGCACGCCCTTGAGCAGGCGCAGCAAGTAGTTGTCCAGGCGCTGGCCGGCGGACTCGGCGTCGACCGTCAGCGTGCGCACCGCCGGCGGGGTGCTGTCCACACCGCGATCAGGGGGTGCGGTTTTTTTGACCGCTATACTCCGCAACTCCACGTTTAGGCTGTAAGTGCTTGATTTATCGGAGTTTACGCGGGTGCCCGCGGCTCTATCGTGGAGTGGCCTGCACGGATATCGTGCAGGCCAACAGGTGATGCAACGCCGGTGGGCGGCGCCCAGGCCTCAAGTCCCCAAGTGACGAGGCGGGCCCCAAACGCTGGCGGCAGAGAATCGAGAAAGAACCCCGCTTCGCTCACCCGAAGCACCGAAAATTCAAGGTGCAAGGCCCGGCCCGTCCGCAAGGACCGGCTGGCCTCGCATCCGCGTACTGGCACCTCGTTGCAGACCATGTCGTCCACGTTGACCCACACCCGCTCCCCGAGGCCCCGGCTCCACGCCGGCGCGGCCGGGCCGGGTGCATTGCCGCGCGACCCGCGGCAGTGCAGCGGGCCGACCGGCGCTGAAGCTGCAGCCACCGCCCGCACGCACGCGCCAACGCTGCGCCACTGAAAGCCCCCGGCTCGGCCGAGGGCACAGCGCAGTCCAGGGCATTTCGCGCCAACGGTTCCGACTCGTTTCCCGTGCATCGTGTGAGACCGCACCCCGACCCCTTGGGGCGGGTGCTGTACCGGAGTGCACATGAAACGCATGCTGATCAACGCCACGCAGCCCGAAGAGCGGCGCCTGGCGATCGTCGATGGACAAAAGCTCCTCGACTTTGAAACCGAGATCGAAGGGCGCGAGCAGCGCAAGGGCAACATCTACAAGGCGCTGATCACGCGCGTGGAGCCCTCGCTGGAAGCCTGTTTCGTCGACTACGGCGAGGAGCGCCACGGCTTCCTGCCGTTCAAGGAGATCTCGCGCAACTACTTCCGCGAAGGCGCGGACGTCAAGAGCGCGCGCATCCAGGACGTCGTGCGCGAAGGCGACAACCTGCTCGTCCAGGTCGAGAAGGAAGAGCGCGGCAACAAGGGCGCGGCGCTGACCACCTTCGTCAGCCTGGCCGGGCGCTACCTGGTGCTGATGCCCAACAACCCGCGCGGCGGCGGCGTCAGCCGGCGCATCGAGGGTGAAGAGCGCGAGGAGCTCAAGGAAAACCTCGAGCAGCTCGACTACCCCAAAGGCATGAGCCTGATCGCCCGCACCGCCGGCATCGGCCGCAGCGCGGTCGAGCTGCAGTGGGACCTGAACTACATGCTCAAGCTGTGGGACGCCATCGACGGCGCTTCCAAGGCCGGCAAGGGCGCGTTCCTGATCTATCAGGAGTCATCGCTGGTCATCCGCGCCATCCGCGACTACTTCACCGCGGACATCGGCGAGATCCTGATCGACACCGACGACATCTTCGAGCAAGCGCAGCAGTTCATGAACCACGTGATGCCGGAGACGGCCAATCGCGTCAAGCGCTACAAGGACGATGCGCCGCTGTTCAGCCGCTTCCAGATCGAGCACCAGATCGAGACCGCCTTCAGCCGCACCGTCAACCTGCCCTCGGGCGGCGCCATCGTCATCGACCACACCGAAGCGTTGGTGTCGGTGGACGTCAACAGCGCCCGCTCGACGCGCGGCAGCGACATCGAAGAGACCGCCACGCGCACCAACCTGGAAGCCGCCGACGAGATCGCGCGCCAGATGCGGCTGCGCGACCTGGGTGGCCTGATCGTGGTCGACTTCATCGACATGGAAGAGTCGAAGAACCGGCGCGAAGTCGAGCAGCGCCTGCGCGACGGCCTGCGCTTCGACCGCGCCCGCGTGCAGTTCAGCTCGATCAGCAAGTTCGGCCTGCTCGAACTCAGCCGGCAACGGCTTCGGCCTGCGCTGTCTGAAGGCAACCACATCACCTGCCCGCGCTGCAACGGCACCGGCCACATCCGCGACACCGAATCGAGCGCGCTGCAAATC
>JANMVM010000188.1:0-3810 GCA_031392695.1 Rubrivivax sp. | reverse complement strand
CACCTTTGCGCCGGTGATCATGATCATGCTGGCCATCGAGCGCGTCGGTGCCACGCTCACCGCGCAGACCGGCATGATCGGGCCGCTGTCGACGATCCTGATGGGCGTGCTGATCCTGGGCGAGCCCTTCAACGCCTGGATAGCGGCCGGCACCGCTCTGGTGCTGGCCGGCGTGTGGTTGCTGGCCCGCGCACGCTAGCAGCTGGGCGGCAGAAGGTCGTCGGCCGCAACGCGCGAGAAACCGGCACCGCCGGGTATCGCCTCCTGCGCCCAGGGGGCAAGCCCTGGGCTTGTAGGGCTCACTGGCGGTACTCGGTTTGCGCAGGTTTGGCTTCGCCGCTCTTCGAGAACGCTTCGACGCCTTCAGCCGCCCAGGCTCCTGGCGACGGTGCGCTGCGAGCCGGCGCGAAGCGATCGACCGCAGCGCCCATCTGTGGCACTCTGCGGGCTCCGCGCCCCGACCCCTGAGGACACCGCCCACCATGCGCCCAGCCCTGCTCACCCTGGCCCTTGCCTTCTCGGCCTTCTCGACTTTCTCGGCCTTTTCGACCGCCTCCCACGCCGCCCCGGGTCCCTACGACGAAGCCGCCGACGCCAAGGCCCAGATCCAGGCCGCGCGGGCCGAGGCTGCGGCAGCCGGGCTGCCGGTACTGGTGGTCTTCGGCGCCAACTGGTGTGGCGATTGCAAGATGCTCGATCTGGCGTTCAAGGAAGGGGCCAGCGCAGCGCTGATGGCCAGGAGCTTCAAGGTCGTCAAGGTCGACGTCGGCCGCTTCGACCGCAACACCGACATCGCCGATTCGTATGGTGTACCGCTGAAGAAGGGCATCCCTGCGGTGGCGATCCTGTCGCGGCAGGGCAAGGTCGTCTACGCCACCCAGGCGGGCGAACTCGCCGACGCGCGCCAGATGGGCGACAAGGGCATCTTCGATTTCTTCACCAAGGCAGCTGCCCTGGCGAAGTGAGCGCGCTGCCATCGCGGTCGTCATGGCCTTCGCGTGCTGCACCGATGGCCTGTCCGCCAACGCCAGCGCCAACGGTTCGGCGAGCGGGAACCACACCGACTTGGACGACTTCGACGGCTGGCCCTCGCACGGGCCCCTGGATCAGGCCCGCGGCCGGATCGATCGGTGACAATCCGCCGCCCGACCTCGATGCGCCAGGCACACTGCCGACCCGGGCCAGTGATGGTGAACCAGCGCGAGCGGCTCGTATGCAAAGCTTCCCGATAACTCTTGTCTTGTGCGGATGGATGGCGGCGGGCGGCGCCGTGGCTGCACCAAGCGCCCTCGCCGTGGCTGCACAAGGCGCCGGTGCCGTGACGGCACCAGGCGCCGGTGCCGCGCGGGCAGCCGCGGTGACCGTGCTGCGGGCGGACTTCGGGCTCTTTGCGCCTGCGGGCTCGGCGCAGCCCGGGTTCCAACCGGCATCCACCGTGCCGCTGAAGGTGGATCAGGGCTATGGCTGGGTCATCCGCGTCCAGACCTCGCTGCGCGCAGTGCGCGTGCACGAGGTGCTGACCCTGCCTGCGGCGCCGGCGACCTGGGGCGACCCCGAGCCGGGCCTCAAACGTCAGGTCTCGGCCGACGAGCGCACGGCCACCACCGAGACCCTGTTGGCAGTCAAAGACGGTACCGTCTCGCAGTCGTGGGCGGTGGCGCCCGGCGATCCAGCGGGCCGCTATGTCCTGCGCGTGCGCATCGAAGACGCACCCGAGCAGTCCTTCACCTTCACCGTTCGCTAGCTGGCGCCGCGTGCGGCCCTCTTCAATCCCCGGAGCCCAAGGCATGTCCTGGATCGACAAGGAACTGCGCCGGCGCGAAGCCGCCGAGTCGCAGTCCCATGCAAGCAAATCGGGCCTGGCCAGCGACGCGCAGCCGCAGGGCGAGGCCGGGCGCATGGCGGCGCTGTGGGACCGCTTCGAAGCCGCCAACCAGTCTCTGCCCGACAAACTGAAGCTGCGCCGCGACGCCGACCCGCCGCGCGAGCTGCTGCCCAACGGGCCCACGTTTGTGGTCTGGCTGATCGCGTCCAATGGTTCCGGCCTGGGCTTCACGGGCCATGCCATCCGCTATGTCTGGCCCGAGGAGAACCGGCGCAACAGCCGCAACTTCTGGATTCGCTGGGATGCCGCCAAGGGCTACCGCCTGAGCCGCCGGGTCGGCTGGTCGATCTCGGGGGTCAAGACCTCGGAACGCCGCTTCATGGAAGCGCGGATCGATCGCATGATCCAGTGCCTCGTCGTCGGCACGCGCGTCGACTACAAGGCGGTGAGCCGGGGTCGCTTATGGCGATTCTTCTGATCCGGCCGGGGCCGCCGGTCGCGGCCAGCGCGCTCAAGGGCTGAGCGCCACTCCACTATCAAGAACGGAACGACATGGACCTGGGCATTCAAGGCAAGTGGGCGCTCGTGTGCGCCGCCAGCAAGGGGCTGGGCAAGGGCTGCGCCAGCGCGCTGGCGCAAGAGGGCGTGAACGTCGTCATCACGGCGCGCGGCGATGAAGCGCTGCAGGCCACGGCAGCCGAGTTGCGTCGGCTGGCACCGGCCGTGCAGGTGGTGGCGGTGGCCGGGGACATCACGACCGCTGCTGGCCGCGCCGCGGCGCTGGCGGCCTGCCCGCAGGTCGACATCCTCGTCAACAACGCCGGCGGCCCGCCGCCGGGCGACTTTCGTGACTGGGACCGCCAGACCTGGATCCAAGCGCTCGACGCCAACATGCTGACGCCGATCGAGCTCATCAAGGCCACCGTGGACGCCATGGCGGCGCGCGGCTTCGGGCGCGTCGTCAACATCACCTCGGCGGCGGTGAAGGCGCCGATCGACATCCTCGGCCTGAGCAACGGTGCGCGCTCGGGCCTCACCGGCTTCGTGGCCGGGCTGGCGCGCCAGCCCAAGCTGGCCTCGCGCAACGTCACCCTCAACGGCCTGCTGCCGGGCCCCTTCGACACCGACCGTCTGCGCGGCACGATGGCCGGCGCCGCGGCCAAGACCGGCAGGAGCATCGAGGTGCTGCTCGACGAGCGGCGCCAGCTCAACCCGACGCGCCGCTTCGGCAGCGCCGACGAGTTCGGCGCCTTCTGCGCCTTCCTGTGCAGCCAGCATGCCGGCTACGTGACCGGGCAGAACCTGTTGCTCGACGGCGGCGCCTACCCCGGCACCTACTGAGGCAGGATGCGCGCCCGCAGCGCCGCCCAGACCTGCGGCGCGCGCGGGATCGGCTCGACGGCGCCGTAGCCCTGGGTCGACAGCGCGGCGGCGACAGCGGCATAGCGCGCCGCTGGCAGCAGATCGTCACCGGCCAGCAGCCGGGCCACGAAGGCGCCACCAAAGGTGTCGCCGGCGCCGGTGGCGTCCAGCGGCTGGCAGGGGTGGGGCGCGATGCGGTAGCGCTCCTGCGCGCTGGCCACGATCGCGCCTTGCGCGCCGAGCTTGAGCGCCACCACGCGGGCGCCCTGCGCCAGGCAGTGATCGACCAGCGCATCGGGCTGCTGCAGCCCGGTGAGTGCGGTGATGTCGTCCAGGCTCGGCAGGCAGATGTCGCACAGGCGCAGCGCCTGGCCGATGACCTCGCGCGCGCTGGCCAGCGGCCACAACTTCAGGCGCAGGTTGGTGTCGAAGCTGACCTGCACGCCGGCAGCGCGCGCCAGCGCCATGGCCGCCAGGCCGGTGTCGCGCGCCGTGGCCGACAGCGCCAGCGAGATGCCCGACAGGTGCAGCACGCGGGCGGCCTGGATCGCCGCGCGGGGCAGCTGCGCGGCCGGCCAGCGGCTGGCTGCCGAGCCGCGGCGGAGGAAGTCGAAGTGATGGCC
>JANMVM010000177.1:0-1687 GCA_031392695.1 Rubrivivax sp. | reverse complement strand
CTTCGGCTGGGGCGGCGACTGGTACCGCGAGCACGGCGTGATGATGCCAGCCGACGGCCTCGACGCCTTGCGCGGCAAGGACGCCATCCTCTTCGGCTCGGCCGGCGACCCGCAGATCCCCGACCACCTCACGCTGTGGGGGCTGCGGCTGAAGATCTGCCAGGGCTTCGACCAGTACGCCAACGTGCGGCCGACGCGCATCCTGCCGGGCATCGACGCACCGCTCAAGCGCTGCCGGCCGCAGGACCTGGACTGGGTCATCGTGCGCGAGAACTCCGAGGGCGAGTACGCCGGCGTCGGCGGCCGTGCCCACCAGGGCCACCCGATCGAGGTCGCCACCGACCTGTCGATCATGACCCGCGCCGGTGTCGAACGGATCATGCGCTTTGCCTTCCGGCTGGCGCAGAGTCGGCCTCGCCGGCTGCTCACGGTGGTCACCAAGAGCAATGCGCAGCGCCACGCCATGGTGATGTGGGACGAGATCGCGCTGCAGGTGGCGGCGGAGTTTGCCGACGTGCGCGTCGACAAGGAACTCGTCGACGCCATGACGGCGCGCATGGTCAACCGCCCGGCCAGCATCGACACCGTGGTGGCCACCAACCTGCACGCCGACATCCTGAGCGACCTGGCCGCCGCGCTGGCCGGCAGCCTGGGCATCGCGCCCACCGCCAACATCGACCCCGAGCGTCGCTACCCGAGCATGTTCGAGCCCATCCACGGCTCGGCCTTCGACATCATGGGCCAGGGCGTGGCCAACCCGCTGGGCACCTTCTGGTCCTGCGTCATGATGCTCGAGCACCTGGGCGAGGCCGCCGCGGCAGCGCGGCTGATGAGCGCCATCGAGCAGGTCACCGCCGACCCGGCGCTGCACACGCGCGATCTCGGCGGCAGCGCCAGCACGGCGCAGGTCACGCAGGCGGTGTGCGCACTGCTGGCGCGCTGAGCCCTTTCGCTCAGGGTTCGCCGTCCCAGTAGTCCAGCGACTCGGCGCCGCGATGGATGGCGCGCACGGTGGTGCTGCCGGCGACGAAGCTCTGCGCCATGACCTTGCCCGAGTCGGGGTACTCGCAGATCTCGGGGTACTCCTTGGTGCTGATCGACAGGTACTTCAGCGGCGCGTCCGAGGTGTTCAGGATGTGGTGCGGGTATTCGGGCCCGGGGGGGATGAAGATCACGTCGCCGGGCTTGATCGGCAGCCGTTCGCCGGCCACGCGCAGCGTGCCGTTGCCCTCGAGCACGATGAACATCTCCTCCTGCGCATGGTGCAGGTGGTAGGGGCAGCTCTGCTGGCCCGGCGCCACGATGTCCAGCGACAGGCCGAGTTTGCGTGCCGCGGTGCCGGCGCCGATCTGCGCGCCCAGCGACCGGTACAGCGGCGCGCGCACGAAGGGCTCGAGCTCGACGTCGTTGAAGTTGCGGATCAGGCGCGAGGCCAGCGACGGTGGCGACTCGGCTGAAGCCAGCGCGGGGGTGGAAGTGTCCATGCCTCCATCATGCCGCAGCGCGCGCCGGCGTGGCCGGCTCAGCGCGGCGACATGCGCAGGGCGCCGTCGAGGCGGATGACCTCGCCGTTGCGGTGACCATGGGTGACGATGTGGGTGGCCAGGTGCGCGAACTCCTCGGGCCGGCCCAGGCGGGACGGAAACGGGATGCAGGCCGCCAGGCTCCGCTGCACCGCCTCGGGCAG
>JANMVM010000162.1:0-7610 GCA_031392695.1 Rubrivivax sp. | reverse complement strand
AAGCAGGATGCCCAGCGCGCCGGCGCTGTGTAGACTTGTTCGGCCGGCGACGGCGCTCACCCCATGGACACAGTCAATTCCACGGACACACGACTGCGGGTCCGGCTGCTGGCGGTGCTGGCGGCCGACGCCGTGGGTTATTCGCGCCTGATGGCGATCGATGACCACGGCACCGTCGCCGCATTGGATGCCGCGCGCGCCGTGTTCAGCTCCGAAATCGCGACGCAGGCCGGCCGCGTGGTCGACATGGCCGGCGACTCGGTACTCGCGGTGTTCGACAACGCAACCGCGGCCGTGCATGCTGCGCTTGCCATCCAGGGCCGGCTGGCCGGGACACCCGGCGCGGCTTTGTCAGACGATTGCCGCCTGCACTTTCGCATCGGCGTGCACCTGGGTGACGTGATCGAGAAGGCCGACGGCAGCGTGTACGGCGACGGCGTCAACATCGCGGCGCGGCTGCAAGGCCTGGCCGATGCTGGCGGTGTGACGGTTTCCGAATCGGTGCGCAGCACGGTCCAGGGCCGGACTGAAGCCCGCTTCGAAGCCCAGGGCGAGCAGCGGGTCAAGAACATTGCCGATCCGGTCAAGACTTTCAAGGTGTCGACGGGCACCGGCCCGGCGGGCGCGCATCGCGTTCCGGCGCCAGCGCCGACGCCGGCGGCAGGGGCGGATGCGCCGGCCCTCCAGCCCACCCAGGACGAGCAGCCGGGCATCGCGGTGCTGCCCTTCGCCCACGCCGTCGACAGCCCGGACCAAGCGGACTTCGCGGACGGCCTGGCCGACGACATCATCCGCTCGCTGGCGACGGTGCCGGGCCTGGCGATCATTGCGCGCTCCAGCACCTTCACGTACAAGGGCCGCGTCACCGACGCGCGCACCGTGGGCCGGGACCTGGGTGTCCGCTACGTGGTCGAGGGCACGCTGCGCGTCGTGGCGCAACGCATCCGGCTTCATGTGGGCCTGGTGGACTGCCGCAGCAACAGCAGCTTGTGGAGCGAACGCTTCGACACGCCAGTGGAGGACCTCTTCGTCGTGCAGGACGAGATCACGGCGCAGATCATGAATGCGGTCCAGATCACGATCATCAAGTCGGAGGCGCGAGCCATCCGCAGGGTCACGCCGCACGGTCTGCGAGCCTGGCAATTGCGGGTGCAGGCGGTGGACCACTTCTTCCGCTGGAATCGCGTTCAGATGCTGCAGGCGATCGAGTTGTGCCGCAGTGCCATCGAACTCGACCCTGGCGACGCTGTCAGCCACGCCTATCTGGCGACCAGCCTGTGGGCCGCGGCGATCAGCGGCTGGTTGCCGACCGGCCAGGCCGCGATCGACGAAGCGCTGCAGATGGCCGAGCGCTCGCTCAACCTGGATGAGTCGCTGGCCATCGGACACCAGGTGCTGGCTTCGGTGCTGATCGGCTTCAGGCGCTACGACGAAGCGATTGCCGCCGCCGAACGCAGTTATCAACTGGCGCCGGGCGACTTCGGCGCCAACAGCCAGGTCGGGCAGACACTGGCCTTCGCCGGCCGCTACGAAGAGGCGCTGCCTTACCTGGACCGCGCGCTGCGGCTGAGCCCGAGGGACCCGATGATCTACTGGGTCTACCAGTCGCGGTCGATCGCGCTGTTCGGCCTGCAGCGCCACGAGGAACTGATCGCCGCTGCCCAGCGGGTGTCGCGGCAATTGCCCGAGTGGGTCTATGCACATACGATGCGGGCAGCCGGCCTGGCGGCACTGGGGCGCACGGACGAGGCCCGCCTGGCGCTTGACGACGCGCGACACCTGGACCCCGGGCTGACTGTGCGGCGCGTCACTCGGAGGCTGCCGCTGCGCGACGAAGCGGCTCTCGCGCGGCTGGCCGGATTGCTGACTGAAGTGGGCCTGGCTGCTGGCTAGCCGACCTACTGACTTTGACAAGGGAGAACACGATGCAGATCTGGTCGGACGAGACGGCCCGACAGTGGCGCAGTCACTACGACGACGCAGCGTTGTACTGGGGCAAGTGGGCCGATCAGCTGGCTGAGCAGCAGGACCGCGTCAACCTGGGCCTGCTGATGGCCGCTGGCGTGAAGCCGGGTGCCCGCGTGCTGGACCTGGCCGCGGGTGCTGGGGAGCCTGCGATGACCGCATCGAGACTGGTCGGCAGCGAGGGCCGGGTCACGGCCACCGATCTCAGTGCGCCGATGGTGGCGGCGCTGAGTGCGCGGGTCGCCCGCCATGGCCTGACCAACGTGCTTTGCCAACAGGCCGACATGGAGGCATTGCCCTTCGTCGACGCCAGTTTCGACGCCGTCACCTGCCGCTATGGGCTGATGTACGCCACCGATCCGGCGCGCACCGTGGCCGAGGCGGTACGCGTGCTGCGCGGCGGCGGCCGCCTGGCCTTCATGGTCTGGGGCCCGGAAGCCAACAACAGCCTGCTGTTCCATGGCCTGCGCGTGGCCAACGAATTCCTGGGCCGGCCGCTGGCCGAGGAGGGCTTCAAGATTCCCACCCGCTTTGCGCAGCCGGGGCTGGTCGCCGGCCTCCTCGCAGCCGCCGGGCTGGACGACAGGCACGAGCAGGAGATCCAGGTCGAACCGAAGATCAAGGTCGGTGTGCCGTTCTGGCTGCCACTGCTCGAGATGAACGCCACCGAGGTCTGGAAGGTGCTTCCGCCCGAGCAGCAAGAGCGCGTGCACCAGGTCATCACGCAGGCCTACGAGCCGTTCCGCCAAGGCGAGCACTACGTGCTCAAGACCCACATGCGGATCATTTCTGGGGCCCGGCCGGCTGCGCCTGCCTGAGGCCCAGAGCCGCCAACCGGCCCCGCGCAAACCCGTCAACCCGTGCGGCTGCGCACCAGCGCATCGCGCGCCGCCGCCCCCGGCCGCGCCACGCCCTGCGCAGCGCGCAAGGCCTCGGTCGTGAACCCGGGCCCGTCGGGCGCCCAGCCCGGTGGCATGAACAGATAACCCAGCACCGCGCGCGGGCTGCGCGCGCCGGCGAGGTCGCGCGCCAGGCTGACCCACTGCGCGAACTCCACCTTCAGCGGGTTGTAGCTCGTCATCGGGTGCACCAGGCCGTAGCGGCAGGGCAGCTCGTCGCGCTCGGCGATGTAGGTGCCGAAGAGGCGGTCGAAGACCAGCAGCACGCCGCCGTAGTTGCCGTCCAGGTATTCGAGGTTGGCGGCGTGGTGAACGCGATGCGCCGACGGCGTGTTGAGGATGCCCTCGAGCCAGCCGAGCTTGGGGATCCAGGTGGCGTGGATCCAGAACTGGTACAGCAGGTTGAGCGTCAGCGCGCTGACCAGCAGCCGCAGGTCGAAACCAATCCACACCATCGGCAGCAGGAAGACGGCGTTACCGATCAGGCGGCCGAGCGAGCCGATGCGCAGCGACGCGCCCAGGTTGAGCTGGTTGGGCGTGTGGTGCACCGCGTGGTTGCCCCAGAACCAGCGCACGCGGTGGCCGGCGCGGTGCAGCCAGTAGTAGAAGAACTCGAGCGTGATGAAGAGCGCGAAGCCCGAGGCGAAGTCGTCGACCTTGATCGTGGCCAGCCGGTGTGCCTCGACCCAGGGCACCAGCGGCGCGATGATCGAGAAGGGCAGGAAGAGCGTGACCACGATGCGCAGCACGTAGTCGAACATCGACACGCCGAAGGCACGCCAGTCGTAGCCGCCACGCCGGCTCAGCACGATGCCTTCGAGCAGTGCGCAGGCCAGCACGGTGGGGGCGGCGACGAAGAGCAGGAATTTCTCGAGCGGGCTCATGGCCGAAGTGTCCCGTCCGCCGCCGCGCGGGTCAAGCCAAAGCCGACCCGGGACCGCGTGCCGCCGGCTTCAGAACAACTGCCCGACATTGAACAGCGTCAGCAGACCCAGGCCCAGGAAGATCAGCGCCGCGATGCCGTGCACCAGCGGCATCGACACCTTGCGCGCGATGGTGTCGCCCAGGAACACCGCCGGCACGTTGGCCAGCATCATGCCCAGCGTGGTGCCGAGCACCACCGCCAGCAGGTCGGGGAAGCGCGCCGCCAGCGCCACGGTGGCGATCTGCGTCTTGTCGCCGATCTCGGCCAGGAAGAAGGCCACCAGCGTGGTGCCGAAGACGCCGAAGCGCTGGGGCCCGGCGGCGGCATCGCCGTCGACCTGGTCCGGGATCAGCATCCACGCCGCCATGGCGATGAACGACAGCCCGATGACCCAGCGCAGCACGTCCGGCCCCAGCGCCTGCGCCACCGAGCCGCCCACCGCGCCGGCCAGCGCGTGGTTGGCCAGCGTGGCCACCAGGATGCCCAAGATGATGGGCGCGGGGCGCTTGAAGCGGGCCGCCAGCAGCATCGCCAGCAGCTGCGTCTTGTCGCCCATCTCGCCCAGGGCGACGACGCCGGTTGAAATCAGGAAGGCTTCCAGGAAAGGCTCCAGTTCGTTCTTCGAAGGCTACGATGCAGATCCCCGGCCGATGAGCGGAATCCCGAAAGCCTTCGCATGAGTCAAGCCCGAGCAGCCCTGATTGTCGGCGCCGGCGACGCCACTGGTGGCGCCATCGCCCGGCGCTTTGCGCGCGAAGGGCTTACCGCCTGCGTCACGCGGCGCAGCGCCGACAAGCTGCAGCCGCTGGTGCAGCGCATCCATGCTGACGGCGGGCAGGCGCGCGCTTTCGGCTCCGACGCGCGCGACGAAGCGGCGGTGGTGGACCTGGTGCAGACCATCGAGCGCGAGGTCGGCCCGATCGAGGTGGCGGTGTTCAACATCGGCGCCAACGTGCGCTTCAACGTCGTCGACACCAGCGAGCGCGTCTACCGCAAGGTGTGGGAGATGGGCGCGCTGGCGGGCTTCCTGATGGGCCGCGAGGTGACCAAGGCGATGCTGCCGCGCGGCCGCGGCAGCATCCTCTTCACCGGCGCCACCGCCAGCCTGCGCGGCGGCTCGGGCTTTTCGGCCTTTGCCGGCGCCAAGCACGCCCTGCGCGCGCTGGCGCAGAGTCTGGCGCGCGAAGTCGGGCCGCAGGGCATCCACGTCGCGCACGTGGTGGTCGACGGCGCCATCGACACCGCCTTCATCGCGCAAAACTTCCCCGAGCGCTACGCGCTGAAAGGCCGCGACGGCATCCTCGACCCCGATCACATTGCCGATAACTACTGGCACCTGCACCAGCAGCCGCGCAGCGCCTGGACGCACGAGCTCGATCTGCGACCCTGGATGGAAACCTGGTGAAAGGCATCACGACATGAACGGCAAGAGCATCGAATTCTTCTTCGACTTCGGCAGCCCCACGACCTACCTGGCGCACACGCAGCTGCCGCGCATCGCCGCCGAGACCGGTGCCACGCTGGTCTACCGGCCGATGTTGCTGGGCGGCGTGTTCAAGGCCACCGGCAACGCCAGCCCGGTGGCGGTGCCGGCCAAGGGCCGCTGGATGGGGCAGGACATCGCGCGCTGGGCCCAGCGCTGGGGCGTGCCATTTGCCTTCAACCCGCACTTCCCGATCAACACGCTGACGCTGATGCGCGGTGCGGTCGGCGTGCAGCTGAAGCATCCCGAGCTCTTCACGCGCTACGTCGACGCGGTGTTCCACGCCCTGTGGGTGCAGCCGCGCAACCTGGGCGATGCGGCCGAGGTGGCGGCGGTCGTCGCGCCGCTGGGCCTGTCGCCCGAGGCCTTCATGACGCTGGCCTCCGACGCCGAGGTCAAGGCCGCGCTGGTCGCGGCCACCGAGGAAGCGGTGGCACGCGGCGTCTTCGGTGCGCCCACTTGTTTCGTCGACGGGCAGATGCACTTCGGTCAGGACCGGCTCGACTTCGTGCGCGAAGCCGCCGCCGGCGGCCCGCGCTGAAGACCGCGGCCGCTCAGTCCACCTTGACGTAGGCGAACATGCCGTCGAGCAGGTGCGGCCGCACGTTGCAGATGACGAGGTAGGTGCCCTTGTCGAAGAAGGCCACCGGCTCGGTGCGGTTCGAGCCATTGGCCGGGTTGCCCGCCACCGGCGTCGCCAGCGGACCGCCGGCCGGGCTGATGCCGCGATAGTGGATGCTGTCACCCAGGAACGCGATGGCGGCCGGCAGCGGCGCTGTCGGGTTGGCCGGAATCACGAAGATGGGAGGCGTCGACGGGTAGACGCCACCGCCGGCCGCGGCCAGATGCGCCAGTGTGAACCCGGGCTTGAAGACGATGACATCGTGGAACCCCGCCACCGCGAAGTCGACCACACCGCCGGACTTGATCTTGATTTCGCGCGGCAGGATCGCATGGTTGACGGCATTGCCCGGTTGCGCCGTGTTCAGGCCGCGGCCGAACGATGCGGTGGCTTGCGAGTGCTTGTGCTCGGCGTCGTCATCGTCGGCGAGCGCCGGCCACGACGCGAGCGCCAGGGCGGTCAGCACCGACGACGCGGCGATCGCAGCAATACGGGGACTCTTCATGTTCATCTCCTCGGTGGGGGTTGGCAGAGGCGGTCCCAGGCCGAACCGGCACTGCGCATGACGCGCGAAGTCGGTGGCATGAAACCAGCAGCAGGGCAGTGGGCCACGCGGCCAACACCGAGTCCACCCCCAAAACGGGATGCAATGGCCGGACGGTCTCGAACGTAGCGGGCTGGCGGGCAGCCCGAATGGCCGCACCGGTGGCGGGGCAGGACGGCGAGCCCCGCCTGCGCCGCTACACCGTGAACGGCTGCTGCGCCACGAACCCTGCAGCCGGCCCCAGCGTGAACAGGTTCGGGCTCTGGCTGGCCGGCATGGCGGCGCGGATGCGCGCGTGAAAGCTGGCGTAGCTGCCGCTGAAGGCGCCGCGGCTCCAGACCCGCAACAGCTTTTCGGTGAAGGCGCCGTTGTGATCGCCATCCATGCTCGTCTGGTTGTCCTGGCAGCCCGAGATCAGCAGCACCGCCGGCTTGAACGCGCCCACCAGCGCTGTGGCTTGCGCAGCGGACCCGTTGAGCGAGACCTGCGCCAGCGCCGCGTCGGGGTCGGCCTGGGCCTTGCGGGCGGCACTGGCGACATCGGCCTGCAGCTTGTCGTACATCGCCTTGTGCGCTTCGTAGACACGGGCGCCGACCGCGTCGGGCATGAGCTTGGCACGTTGGCCGGGCGGTGGTGGCAGCGGTGTACGTTCGCGCGTCACACTGCCGCTGTGGCAGCTGTCGGACAGCACCAGCACGCGCACGCCGGCGCCAAAGCGGCTGAGCTCGAAGTACAGCTCGTCGTCGATGAGCTGGCCGTCGTACAGGCACCAGGTTTCGTCCTTGCGGTCGGGCTCGTCGTGGTTGCTGTCGGGAACCTGGCCACCGTGGCCCGAGTAAGTCATGAAAAACAGGTCACCGGCCTTGAGCGCCTTGGCGGCACTGCGCATGCCCGACAGCAGGGCCGCGCGCGTGGCCTTCTTGGTCAACAGCACGCTGGCTTTCATGCCCTTGCCGCGGGCCAGCGCGGCCATGTCGTTGGCGTCGAATTCGCACGCCGCGAGCGGGCCTTCCCAGCCCTCGTAGGCGGCGCCGCTGACGCTGTTCAGGCCCAAGTGCAGCGACAGGGCTTTGGGTTTGGCGGTGGCCATGGGCGGATCCTTGCAGAGTGGAGGGGCGTGGCGCCACGGCACCACGCCCGATGATGGACTCGAGCCCGCCGCGGCGGAAGCC
>JANMVM010000140.1:0-3823 GCA_031392695.1 Rubrivivax sp. | reverse complement strand
CATGAAAACGCGTCTTCGTCCACCATGCGTCGTTGCAAATCCTCGCGATACCAGAAGGTATCGCTGTGGTTTGCGCCTAGCCTGGCGAACGAATCCATCGTTTTCAACTTGTCTCGAAACCTATGGGTTGGAGCACTAGTTGGCCATCGAATACGGCCCGCCGCGCTCCAGCGCGCGGCGGTAGGCCGGCCGCTGCTGGAAGCGGCGCACCCAGGCGTCGATGGCCGGATAGCCGGCACGCAGGCCGCGCGCGGCCTCGCCGACAAAGCTCATCTGCACGTCGGCGCCGCTGGCCGCATCACCCACCAGCCACTCGCGCCCCTGCAGCGAGCGCTCGACAAAGCCGAGATGGTTGGCAATCTCGCTGTCGATGCGCGGTTGCAGCGGCGCGCCGGCGTCGCCCAGGCGCGAGACATAGAGCTTGAGCAGCAGCGGCAGCATCGCCGAACCTTCGGCGTAGTGCAGCCACTGCTGGTAGAGCTCGAAGTCGGCCGACTCGGGCGCTGGCCGCCAGCGGCCGGCGCCGTAGTGGCGGATCAGGTAGTCGACGATGGCGCCCGACTCGATGAGCTTCAAGCCACCGTCCTCGATCACCGGCGACTTGCCCAGCGGGTGCACGGCCTGCAACTCCGGTGGCGCCAGCCGCGTCGTGGCGTTGCGCTGGTAGTGGCGGATCTCGTAGGGCTGGCCCAGCTCCTCGAGCAGCCAGAGCACGCGCTGCGAGCGCGATTCGTTGAGGTGGTGGACGACGATCATGGTGGCTGGCTCGCGGCTGGGATGACAGCGAAATTATGGGACTGCGAAATGATGGGACTGCGAAATTGTGGGACTGCGAAGCGGTGCACCGGCGCGGCCACAATCCGCCCATGCTGCACCGCCTGATTGCGGGCTGGGTCTGCGCCGCCTGGGTCGGTGCCGCCCAGGCCCAGGACCCGCTGCCCAGCGCCGTCCACGACGCACTGCGCGCCGCCGGCCTGCCCGCCGAAGCGCTGGCCGCGGTGGCGCTGCCGCTGCGCCACCGCGACCGCGCCTGGCAGCACCAGGCGCAGCGGCCGATGCAGCCGGGCTCGAGCATGAAGCTGGTGACGAGCATCGTCGCGCTCGACCGCCTGGGCCCCAACCACCGCGGCTTCACCGAGCTGCGCAGCGCCGCGCCGCTGCTGGGCGACACGCTGCAAGGTGAGCTCGTGCTGCTCGGCGGCGGCGACGTCGAACTGGGCCTGCCGCAACTGTGGGCGCTGCTGGTGGACCTGCAGCAGGCGGGCGTGCGCCACATCGCTGGCGACCTGCTCGTCGACCGCTCGCGCTACAGCCCGGCGCGGCTGGACCTGGGTCTGCCGCCCTTCGACGAGACGCCAGAGTTCGCCTACAACGTGATCCCCGACGCACTGATGCTCGCCGAAGGACTGCTGCCGCTGGAGCTGCGCGCCACGGCAGGCGGTGTCGTGGCTGCCACCGTGCCGCGCATCGAAGGCATCGAGGTCGACAGCCGCATGACCCTGGTCGATGCGCGGTGTGCTGAGTGGGACGAGCACTGGCAGCCGGCTCAGGTGCAAGCCGAAGGCGGCCGCACGCGCATCACGCTCCAGGGGTCCTTTCCGCGCGACTGCACGCAGCGCGCGCGCCTGCAGCTGGTCGACCGCGCCGAGCTCACCGAGAAACTGTTCCGCACCCTCTGGCAAGGCCTGGGCGGCACCTGGGCGGGCCGCGCGCGCGAAGTCGCCGCGCCCGCCGGCACGCGTTTGCTGGCAAGCCGCGGCGGCCGCCCGTGGGGCGAGCTGCTGCGCCACCTCAACAAGACCAGCGACAACGCCTGGACCCGCGTGCTGTACCTGGAGCTGGGCGTGCCGGCGATGGCCCTGCAGCCCGGCCGCAGCACGCGCGAGCTGGCCGACGCCGCCGTGCGCGAGTGGTTCGCCGAGCAGGGCATCGACGACACCGGACTGGTGCTGGACAACGGCTCGGGCCTGTCGCGCAGCGAACGCATCAGCCCGCTGCAGATGGCGCGACTGCTCAAGGCCGCCTACCTCGGCCGCCACGCCAGCGAGCTGATGATGAGCCTGCCCACCGCGGGGGTGGACGGCACTCTGCGCCACCGGCTCAAGGCGGGCCCGGCCACCGGCTGGGCGCGGCTGAAGACCGGCACGCTGCGCAACGTGGTGGCGCTGGCTGGCTACGTCAACGACCTGCAGGGCCGGCCCTGGGCGGTGGCGATGATGATCAACCACGACACGCTGGCCGACCGCGGCCGCCCGGTGCTGGACGCGCTGGTCGATCACATCGCGCGCCAGGGGCCGCATGCGGTGGCGGTGCTGCGCGGGCCGCAGGGCGAAGGGCCTTGATCGGCGCCAGCGATGCGCCGGGTTCGCCCGGTGCGCCCGGTGCGCGGCCGCGGCTGGTGGTCATCGGCGGCGGCTTCGCCGGCCTGTGGGCGACGCGCGCGCTGGCCGGCGCGGCCGTCGACATCACGCTCGTCGACCGCGCCAACCACCACCTGTTCCAGCCGCTGCTCTACCAGGTGGCGACCGCTGGCCTGTCGGCGCCGGACATCGCGGCGCCGCTGCGCCAGATCCTGCGCGACCAGGCCAACGTGCGCGTGCTGATGGCCGAAGTCAGCGGCATCGACATCGCGACGCGACAGGTGATGTTGGCTGATGACCAGGGGCTGGGCTACGAGTTGCTGCTGGTGGCCAGCGGCGCCACCCACGCCTACTTCGGCCACGGCGACTGGGCGCCGCACGCGCCGGGCCTGAAGACACTGGACGACGCGCTGCTGATCCGCCGCCGCCTGCTGCTGGCCTTCGAGCGCGCCGAGGCAGCGCCGACGCGGCAAGAGCAGCAGGCCTGGCTGCACTTCGCCGTCGTCGGCGGCGGGCCGACGGGGGTCGAGCTGGCCGGCACGCTGGCCGAGATTGCGCGTCACACGCTGCGCCAGGAGTTCCGCCGCATCGACCCGCGCCAGGCCCGGGTGCGGCTGATCGAGGCCGGGCCTGCGCTGCTGGCGAGCTTCCCGGCGCAGCTGCAGGCGCGCACCCGCGCGCAGCTCGAAGGCCTGGGCGTCGAAGTGTCGTGTGGCAGGCCAGTGGCCGACATCTCGGCGCAAGGTTATCGGCTGGGCGAAGACTTCGTGCCCTGCCGCACCGTGCTGTGGGCCGCCGGGGTGGCGGCCTCGCCGCTGGGCGCGCTGCTCGGCGCTGAACGCGACCGCGCCGGCCGCGTCAAGGTCAACACCGACCTCACGCTGCCCGGCCATCCCGAGGTCTTCGTCGCCGGCGATCTGGCCGCCCTGACGCAGGCCAACGGCCGCCCGGTGCCGGGTGTGGCGCCGGCGGCCAAGCAGATGGGCCGCCATGTCGCGGTCGCCATCCGCGCCAGGCTGCGCGGCGCGACCGGCGGCGCCAAACCCTTCGTCTACGCCGACTACGGCAACCTCGCCACCATCGGCCGCATGGCCGCCGTGGTGGACCTGCGCGGCTGGCAGTTCTCGGGCCTGCTGGCCTGGTGGTTCTGGCTCGCCGCGCACCTCTTCTTCCTGATCGGTTTTCGCAACCGCATCAGTGTGCTCATCAACTGGGCCTGGGCCTACTGGACCTACCAGCGCGGGGCGCGCATCGTGCTGGGCGCGGACGAACCGGGCCGGGCCGGGCCGCCGGCACCGCCTGCCGGCGGGCGCGGCTGAAGCCGCTCAGCGGATCGCAAACAACTCCGGCCGATGCGCCACACCGTGCTCGACGCGCACGATCACCCACAGCGGCGCCAGCGTCAGCGCCGGCAGCGCCCAGGGCAGCGGCAGGCCGAGCGCCACCGCGCCGACCACGGCCGC
>JANMVM010000107.1:0-1666 GCA_031392695.1 Rubrivivax sp. | reverse complement strand
GACAGCGCCTGCAGCCAGTCCAGGCCCTGCTCGACCCCGCTCTCGTGTTCAATTCGGCGCTGGCGCCGCCGGGCCTTTAAATGGGCTTTCTGATCCGGGGTGAGGCCATGCTTGGAGCGCAGCCAGGCGAGGATGGCCTGGTAGTCGTTGCTGGCCTTCAGCAGGCACTGCGCCTGCGGGCGGCGGTAATGCCCGCGGCTGCCATCCAGCTCAGCCGGCACGATGAATTTTTCCAGGGGGCGGATGTCGGTGGCCGGGGCGACTACGGCCTGCAGCTCGTGCGCGTAGAGCTGGCTGCGCGGCATCGCCACATGGCGGCCGAGCTGAAGCTCAATGCTGTCCTGGTGCTCGCGAAGCCACTCGACGATGCGCAGGGCCTTGCCCTCCCCCATTGCCTTGATGCCGGCGTGCCAGCGCCGGCCCACACCGTTGATGCGCTCGACCAGCTGGGCGAGCGTGAAGATGTCGGCCGCCTCGAGATGGCTGGCCAGCGTCGGGTTCAACCAGGCGGCGACGGAGTCACCCGCCTTCGGCGACTGGGCGACCAGGCCTTCGAGCCAGCGCAGCGCTTCGAGCTGACGCGCGATCAGGCGCGCGCGCCGACGCAGGCGCTGCGTGGCGCGGCCGTGTCCTTTCTCAAAAGCGGCCTCGTAGGCGGCGATCTGGTCGGCCTGGCGCTCGTCTTCGAGGCCGTTTGCTTCGGCGAAGGCTTCGAGGCTGGGCAGCTCAAGCGACGGGTCGGCGATGCGGGTGGCGTCGATGCGCACCAGGCGCGCTGTGCCATATCTGTCCTGCCGCTTCGCTGCGGCGGCGAACTCGTCACGGATCCAGGCGATGGTGGCGCGCACCGTGCGCTGGTCGGTGGCCTCGCCTTCGACGCGGAAGTAGCGCTCCCAGCTTTCACGCGGATCGAGGCCCTGGACGACCGAGCGCATGAAGGCGAAATGGCCGACGTGCAACTTGCGCTGTCGTGCGGCGCTGTCCCGCGTGGGCGCGCGGATGGGCGTGCGGGTGGGCGTGCGCTCAGGTGTGGAGGAAGAGGTGTCGAACATCGGCGCCATTGCGCCCTGCACTGCCCCTGGCCGCCGTACGACGTCAGGCACCGGGCTGCCTCGGCCGGGCTGGCCACAGGGCAGCGCGCCGATGCGCCACAGCAGGCCCTCGCCCTGGTCCACGGGCATGGCGACCAAAAGGGCCAATGCAGACAATGGGGCAGGAATTGCTCAATGCGCTGGCAACCCGGGTCAGCTGGCGAGCGCTTGCGGTGCGCTCAGCACCGGGTGCCCGAGGGTCTTGGCAGCAGCGATCAACCGCGCGTCGAGGCTGACCAGGACCAGCGACCGGCGCAGGGCAAGCTCGAGGTAGGCCGCGTCATAGGCGCTCAAGCCGTGCGTGGCCGCCAGCCGGTCCAGGCTCACGAAGCCTGGCGTTTGCGGGTCCAGGCGCACCGGCAGCGCGCTCAATTCGTCGGCGACCTCGGCGCGGCGGCTGGCATCGATGCGGCGCCTGCGCTGCGCGCTTTGCAGCACGTTGGTGCACTCCAGCACCCAGAGGGTGGGCGCCCAAATCACCTGGGCGCCCAACTCATCCAGCAACCGCTCTGTGAAGGGCGTCGCTTCGTCCGGGAAGAACCAGGGCATGGTGACCGAGGCATCGATCACCCAGC
>JANMVM010000100.1:0-17442 GCA_031392695.1 Rubrivivax sp. | reverse complement strand
GTGCCGCAGCGCCGATACCATCGCCGGCTCTGCCGCCCCGATTTCCAGGAGTCCCGATGTCCGCACCCACCATCGCCGCCGCCGCCACCAACCACCAGGTTCGCCTGGCTGCCCGCCCGGTGGGCCAGCCCGGCCCCGAATGCTGGCAGTTCACGCAAGAGGCGGTGGCCGAGCCGGCCGAGGGCGGCGTGCTCGTCAAGGTGCTGTCGCTCAGCCTCGACCCGGCGATGCGTGGCTGGATGAACGAGGGCAAGAGCTACATCCCGCCGGTGGCCATCGGCGAGGTCATGCGCGCCGGTGGCATCGGCGTCGTGGTGGCGTCGAAGAACCCGGCCTTCCAGGTCGGCGACCACGTCACCGGTGGCCCCGGCGTGCAGGAGTACTGGCAGGTGCCGGCCAACCAGCTCAAGTCCAGCGGCATGGCCAGGATCGACCTGCGCCTGGGCACCGTCACGCAGTGGCTCAACGTGCTGGGCATGCCCGGCATGACGGGTTACTTCGGCCTCATCGACGTCGGCATGCCGCAGGCCGGCGAGACGGTGGTCGTCAGCGGCGCCGCCGGTGCCGTGGGCCAGACCGTGGGCCCGATCGCCAAGCTCAAGGGCTGCCGCGTGGTGGGCATCGCCGGTGGCGCGGCCAAATGCGAGTGGGTGGTCAAGGAACTGGGCTTCGATGCCTGCATCGACTACAAGTCCGGCCCGGTCAAGGACGGCCTCAAGCAGCACTGCCCGCAGGGCGTGGACATCTACTTCGACAACGTCGGCGGCGAGATCCTCGATGCGGTGCTGACGCGCATCAACAAGAAGGCCCGCATCATCATCTGCGGCGCCATCAGCCAGTACAACAACACCGGTGCCGTGGCGGGCCCCAAGAACTACCTCAGCCTGCTCGTCAACCGCGCCCGCATGGAAGGCATCGTGGTCTTCGACTACGCCGACCGCTACCCCCAGGCGATTGCCGAAATGGCGGGCTATCTGAAGGACGGGCGCATGAAGAGCAAGGAAGACGTCGTCAAGGGCGGCGTGGCCGCTTTCCCGGCCACGCTGGCCAAGCTCTTCAATGGCGAGAACTTCGGCAAGCTGGTGCTGGAAGTCGCGGCGGGCTGACGACGGCCCCGGCGTCCGCTGGCGAGCGGGCGCCGCCGGCAGCGAGCGCGCAGCGGCAGCGCCCCTGCGCGCCGGTGCATCCGCTCAGAAGTGGATGCCGCGCATCATCTGCGACATCGCGATGGCCTCCGGCGACAGCGTCGACTTGGCGCCCTTGTCGCCCTTGGCCGCAGCGCTGTCGGGGAACATGCGGAAGGTGGTGTTCATGACGATCTGCGTGATGCGCGGCGCCGCGGCGTGCAGGATCTCGCCGAACACCCCCAGGCGCGTCGCCACGCGCACCGGTTTGTCGACGCAGGCCTGCACGATCATGTCAGCGGCCTCTTCGGGCTTGAGCAGCGGCATGTTGTCGTAGATCTTGGTCGGCGCCGTCATCGGCGTGCGCACCAGCGGCATGTTGACGGTGGTGAAGGTCACGCCCTGATCGGCGTATTCACTGCTGGCGCATCGTGTCCAGGCGTCGAGTGCGGCCTTGCTGGCGACGTAGGCCGAGAAGCGCGGCGCGTTGACCAGCACGCTGATGCTGCTGAGGTTGACGACGTGGCCCTTCTTCTTGGCCACCATGCCCGGCAGCAGGCCCATCGTCACGCGCAATGAGCCGAAGTAGTTGAGCTGCATCGTGCGCTCGAAGTCGTGGAAGCGGTCGTAGCTGGCCTCGATGGCGCGGCGGATGCTGCGGCCGGCGTTGTTGATGAGGAAGTCGACGCCGCCGTGCTGCTCCTCTAACGTCTTGACGAACTCGGCGCAGCTGGTGGCGTCGGCAATGTCGACCGAATAACTGAAGACCTTGGCGTCCTTGCCGGCGTAGGCCTTGATCTCCTCGACCGCGGCGCCGAGTTTGTCCTCGCCGCGCGCGCAGATGATGGTGATGGCGCCGGCCTCGGCAAAGCGGCAGGCTGCCGACAGGCCGATGCCCGAAGAGCCGCCGGTGATCAACACCACCTTGCCGCCCACCGTGCCGCGCAGGCTGCGGTCGATGAACAGCGCCGGGTCGAGGTGGCGCTCCCAGTAGTCCCACAACACCCAGGCGTAGTCGTTGAGGTTGGGGCATTCGATGCCGCTGCCCTTGAGCGCGGCGTCGGTGCCGCGGCGGTCGAAGCGGGTCGGGTAGTTGATGAAGGTCAGCATGTCCTCGGGCACGCCCAGGTCCTTCATCACCGCGTTGCGCACGCGGCGCACGGGCGCCATCGCCATCAGGCCCTTCTTCACGCTCTTGGGGATGAAGCCCATCAGCGCGGCGTTGATGAACAGGCTCATCTTGGGCGCGTGCGCGGCCTTGCTGAAGATGTCGAGCACGTCGCCGACGCGGTAGCCCACCGGATCCACCAGATGGAAGCAGCCGCCACTGGCTTTGACTTGATGGCTGATGTGGTCGAGCGCGGCGACCACGAAGTCCACCGGCACGATGTTGACGCGCCCGCCTTCAAGGCCGACGGTGGGCATCCACGGCGGCAGGAACTGGCGCATGCGCTGAATGAGTTTGAAGAAGTAATAGGGGCCGTCGATCTTGTCCATCTCGCCGGTTTTGCTGTCGCCCACCACCATCGCCGGGCGGTACACGGTCCAGGGCTGCTTGCATTCCTTGCGCACGATCTTTTCGCTCTCGTGCTTGGTCATGAAGTAGGGGTGATCCAGGCCTTCCGCTTGTTCAAACATGTCTTCGCGGAACACGCCTTCGTAGAGGCCCGCGGCGGCAATGCTGCTGACGTGGTGCACGTGGCCGGCGTCCACGGCCTTGGCAAACTCCACCATGTGGCGCGTGCCTTCGACGTTGACTTCGACCTGGCTCGCTTCATCGGCGCTCAGGTCGTACACGGCGGCCAGGTGATAGAGGTGGTCGATCTTGCCCTTGAGGGCCTTGATGTCGTCGCTGCCGACACCCAGCTTCTTGGCCGTCAGGTCGCCGCTGACCGGGATCGCACGCGCCTTGCTCACCCCCCAGTACTCGTACAGCGCGGCGAGCTTGCCTTCGCTGCCGGGCCGCACCAGGAAGTGCACCGTGGCACCTCGGCGCGCGAGCAGGGTCTTGACAAGGCGCTTGCCGATGAAGCCGGTGGCACCGGTGACGAAATAGTGCATGAGGACTCCTGGTGCAGCGAGGGGGCGAATGGAGGGCGGCCGCGTCGCCGATTGGGGCGCAAGCATAGAGCCGTCTCACTAGAGTTTTAGGCTGCAGACCCCAGGGGGGAACCCTATATTCGATGTCATGGTGTTGGCCGATGCGGCCAGTACCGCACCCTGGACACCCAGTCATCAACCACAAGAGGAGCCATCATGGTCAAGAAGATGAAAAGCACAACGGAAAAAGTCACCGACAAGGCCAGCAAGGCGGCCTCGGGTTTGATGGATAGCCAGCTCGCCCACTCGGTCAAGGAATCGGCGCAGCAGATCTGGCTCGCCGGCATGGGCGCCTTCAGCAAAGCCCAGGAAGAAGGCACCAAAGTCTTCGAAGCCCTGGTCAAGGAAGGCATGACGCTGCAGAAGAAGACGCAGGGCCTGGCCGAAGACAAGATCAGCGAAGTCACCGGCAAGATGAGCGCGATGGCCGGGTCCGTCACCGCCAAGGCCGGCCAGAACTGGGACAAGCTCGAGACCATCTTCGAAGCCCGCACCGCCAAGGCCATGAACAAGCTGGGCGTGCCCACCGCCAAGGACGTCGACGCGCTGGTCAAGCGGGTGGACGAACTCGCCGCCGCGGTGGCCCGGCTGTCCAAGGGCGCCGCGCCCAAGGCGGTGGTCAAGCGCGCCGTCAAGCCGGTGGCCAAGGCCCCTGTCAAGCGCGCCCGCCGGTCGGCTGCTGCCTGAGACACCCGCTGACGCGGCTTTGGAAGGGCGCCGCGGCGCCCGTCTTGCTATGTGCACACCCTGCTGATGGCCACACGACCTTCCCGCCGCCTTGCCGAGCCCCGCAACCGGGCCGGCCGCTCCGCGTCACGCGGCGCGCCACCGAAGATCGGCCTGGCGCTGGCCGGCGGCGGCCCGCTGGGTGCCATCTACGAGATCGGCGCGCTGTGCGCTCTGGAAGAGGCAGTACCCGGCCTGGACTTCAATGCGTTGGACGGCTACGTCGGCGTCTCGGCCGGGGCCTTCGTCGCCGCCGGGCTGGCCAACGGCATGACGCCGCGCCAGCTGTGCGCGGCCTTCATCGAAAACGAGGGCCCGCGCAGTGACATCGTGCGGCCCGGCCTGTTCATCCGCCCGGCCTTCACCGAGTACGCGCGCCGCCTGGCGGCGCTCCCGGGCCTGATGGCGATGGCCGGCTTCGGCTACGCCTTCAAGGGCCGCTCGCTGCTGGCCTCGCTCGAGCACCTGGGACGTGCCCTGCCCACCGGGTTGTTCAGCAACGCGCCGCTCGAGCGCCAGGTGCGCAGCCTGATGAGCGGGCGCGGTCGCAGCAACGACTTCCGCCAGCTGCAGCGCCGCCTGGTGCTGGTGGCCACCGACCTCGACAGTGGCGAAGTCGCGCCCTTCGGGCTGCCGGGCTGGGACCACGTGCCGATCTCCGAGGCGGTGGCCGCCAGTGCCGCCTTGCCGGGCCTGTTCCCGCCGATGCCGATCGACGGCCGCTGGTACGTCGACGGCGCGCTCAAGAAGACGCTGCACGCCAGCGTGCTGCTCGACATGGAGCTCGACCTGGTGCTGTGCCTGAACCCGCTGGTGCCCTTCGACGCCACCCACGCGCGCGGCCACCGCGTGCTGGGCGAGGCCGACGATCGCATCCCGCGCCTGGTCGACGGCGGCCTGCCGGTGGTGCTGAGCCAGACCTTCCGCACGCTCATTCATTCGCGGCTGGAGCTGGGCATGAAGGGCTACGAGTCCAGCCACCCGGGCACCGACATCGTGCTGCTCGAGCCCGACCACCGCGACCCCACGCTGTTCCTGGCCAACACCTTCGGTTACGGCCAGCGCCGCGCGCTGGCCGAGCACGCCTACCAGCTCACGCGCTCCGACCTGCGCTCGCGCCGCGGCGTGCTGGGCGCCACGCTGGCCCGCCACGGCCTGCGACTTGACGACGCCGCGCTCGACGAGCGCCAGCGCACCTTGCTCAAGCGCCAGCGCCCGCCCCGGGGCACGCGCGCGGCGCAGGCGCTGCGCCGGCTCGACGAGGTGCTCGACGACCTGCAGCGCAGCCTGGCCGCGCGCGCCTGAGACGCGGCTCGGCGCGCGCTGAAAAAACGGCCTGCAACAGCGCTAAAGCCCGACTGGGCGGCACCGATAACGAGGGGGTGACGCCCGCTCCCGACTCCAAGTTTTCCCACGCCGCAGCCCCGGCCGCAGCGCCCGGCACGGCTGACCGCGTGCGCGGCCGCCTGATGGCGCAGTCGCTGGGCCTGCTGCTCGACCAGGCACGCGGTGCGCGCGAGGTGCTGCCGCACCTGGCGGCGCTGGAGCGCTCACTGCTGGAGGCGGGCGCCCAGGCCATCGAGCAGGTGCCGCCGCACTGGCTGGGCCGCATCTGCTCGCAGCTGTCGAGCCTGCCGCTGCCCGATCAGGACCCGCCGCTGCACGATCTGCTGCAGCGCCTGATGGACCGCCTCGCCGGCCAGCAGGACGATTGGCGACCCAGCGGCGTGTTCGACCCCGAACGCACGGTCGTGATCCGCGAAATCAGCCATTCGGAATACGCCGCTGCCGAAGACGAGCAGGCCGAAACGGTGTTCACGCCGCGGCTGTAGCCGCGGCCCGGCTTCAGGCCAGGTAGCGCGCCTGCAGGTGGGCCTTGAAATGCGCCGGGTTGAGCGTCTCGCCGCTGGCGCGCAGGGCCAGCTCGTCGGTGGTCCAGCGGCTGGCCTGGCTCCAGATGTGCTGGCGCAGCCAGTCGAACACGGCGGCCAGGTCGCCAGCGGCGATGCGCGCGTCGAGGTCGGGCATGCTGCGGCGCATGGCGGCGAACCACTGCGCCGCGTACATGGCGCCCAGCGAATAGCAGGGAAAGTAGCCGAACAGCGCCGCGGGCCAGTGCACGTCCTGCAGCGCGCCGTTGCTGAAGTCGCCGCGCGTGTCCAGGCCCAGCAGCTCCATCATCTTGGCGTCCCACAGCGCGGGCACGTCCTCGGGCTCGATGTCGCCTTCGATCAGCGGGCGCTCGATCTCGTAGCGCAGGATGATGTGCGCCGGGTAGGTCACCTCGTCGGCGTCGACGCGGATGAAGCCGGGCTTGACGCGCGTCATCAGCCGGTGCAGGTTGGCGGGCTCGAAGGCCGGCTGCTCGCCGAAGGCCTGGCGCACCAGCGGCGCCAGGCGCTGCACGAAACCGGCGTGGCTGCCGAGTTGCATCTCGAAGCTCAGGCTCTGGCTTTCGTGCAGCGCCATCGAGCGCGCGTCCGACACCGGCTGGCCCAACCACTCGCGCGGCAGGTTCTGCTCGTAGCGGCCGTGGCCGGTTTCGTGCACGGTGCCCATCAGGCTGCCCAGGAAGTCGTCTTCGCGAAAGCGCGTCGTCATGCGCACGTCCTCGGGCACGCCGCCGCAGAAGGGGTGGGTGCTGACGTCGAGCCGGCCGGCCTCGAAGTCGAAGCCCAGCAGCCGCATGACCTGCTCGCACAGCACGCGTTGCGCGGCCAGCGGGAACGGGCCCACGGGGGTGATCACGGCCTCGTGCGCCTGGCGCGCGCCGACCTGCTGGATCAGCCCCGGCAGCCACTGCCGCACCTCGCCGAACACGCGGTCGAGCTGGGCGCAGGTCATGCCGGGCTCGTAGCGGTCCATCATGGCGTCGTACTGGCGCACGCCATTGAGCTGCGACAGCAGCTCGGCCTCTTCACGGCCGCTGGCCAGGACCTCGCGGAAGTTCTCGACGAAGCCCTTCCAGTCGTTGGCCGGGCGCTGCCGGCGCCAGGCGTGTTCGCAGCGCGCGGTGGCCAGCTGCTGGCGCTGCACCAGCGCTTCGGGCAAGGCGTTGGCGCTGCGCCACTGGCGGTGCATCTCGCGCAGGTTGGCGCGCCCGAGGTCCGACAGCGGCTCCTGCTCGGCGCGCGCGAGCTGCCCGGGCAGCTGGGCGTCGGTGCGCATGCGGTGCAGCAGCGCGGCCATCTCGGCCATCGCCGCGGCGCGCGCCTCGTTGCCCTTGGGCGGCATGTTGGCGGCCTGGTCCCAGCTCGCGATCGACTGCAGGTGGCCCAGGTGGTGCAGGCGAGTCCAGGTGGCGCTGAGTTGGTCGTAGGCGGGCGTGGCGAGGGTCATGGCGGTCTTTCTGGCACGGCGCAGCGCCGAGCGGCCGATTCTGCCGCGCCCGGCGCGGCGGCTCAGGGCGTGAACTGCCCCGGGAAGACCCACAGCAGTGCCGCCGTCATGGTGACGTAGCGCGCGAACTTGCCCACCGCCATGTAGGCCACGCAGGGCCAGAAAGGCATCTTGAGCAGGCCCGCCACGGCGCACAGCGGGTCGCCCACGCCGGGCAGCCAGGACAGCAGGCAGGCCTTGGGGCCGAAGCGGTTGAGCCAGGTCAGCGCGCGGGCCTCCAGGCGCTTGTGCTGCAGCCGCTCGTACAGCACCTCGGCGCCATAACCCATCCACCAGGTGATGGCGCCGCCGATGGTGTTGCCCAGCGTGGCCACTCCAACGGCGGGCCAGAACAGCTCCGGCGTGAGCTTGACGAGGCCGAACACCGCGGGCTCGCTGCCCAGCGGCAGCAACGTGGCCGAGATCAGGGAGATGATGAAAACGGTCGACAGCCCATACTCAGGCAATGCCATCGCGGTGAGCAGTGAGAGGATCCAGGCTTCCATCGTTGCGGATGATTATGAGCACGGCGCGCCGGCCGCTCGCCCGGCGGGCCTGAAACGGGCGTCACCGCTATACTCGCGCCTCATTTTTCAGCAGCTTTCCCACCCCCCTCCGGCCATGCACATCGGCTCCATCGAACTGCCAAACGCGCTCTTCGTCGCGCCCATGGCTGGCGTCACCGACCGCCCCTTTCGCATGCTGTGCAAAAGGCTGGGTGCAGGTTATGCGGTGAGCGAAATGGTGACCAGCAAGCGCGAACTCTGGAGCTCGCTCAAGACCTCGCGCCGCGCCGACCACACCGGCGAGGGCGCGCCGATCGCAGTCCAGATCGCAGGCGTCGACGCGGCCGAGATGGCCGACGCCGCGCGCTACAACATCGACCGCGGCGCCCAGGTCATCGACATCAACATGGGCTGCCCGGCCAAGAAGGTGTGCAATGTCTGGGCCGGTTCGGCGCTGATGCAGAACGAGCCGCTGGCGCTGGCCATCGTCGAGGCCGTGGTGGCGGCCTGCACGCCGCGCGGCGTGCCGGTGACGCTGAAGATGCGCAGCGGCTGGTGCGCGAGCGAAAAGAACGCGCTGCGCATCGCCCGTGCTGCAGAAGCCGCCGGCATCGCGATGGTCACGGTGCACGGCCGCACGCGCGAGCAGGGCTACGGCGGCCAGGCCGAGTACGACACGGTGGCCGCGGTGAAGGCGGCGCTGCGCATCCCGGTGGTGGCCAACGGCGACATCGACACCCCCGCCAAGGCCGCCGCGGTGCTGCGCCTCACCGGCGCCGACGCGCTGATGATCGGCCGCGCGGCGCAGGGCCGGCCGTGGATCTTTCGCGAGGTGGCGCACTTCCTCGCGCACGGCGCGCTGCTGGCGCCGCCGCCGGTGCGCGACGTGCAGCACTGGCTCACCCAGCACCTGCACGACCACTACACGCTGTATGGCGAATACACGGGCCTGCGCAGCGCGCGCAAGCACATCGGCTGGGCCGTCAAGGCGCTGCCCGGCGGCGACGCCTTCCGCCAGGCCATGAACCTGATCGAGGACTGCCGCCAGCAGGTCGACGCCGTGACCCGCTACTTCGACGCGCTGGCCGACCGCCACACCCTGCTGCCGCTGGCCGCCAACGACGAACACCGGGCACTGGCGGCATGAGCCTGCCCGGCCGCCCGAAAGGCCAATACCGGTGCGCTCGCGGCCGCTTTGAAGCGCTCATCCCGGAGCGCGCAGCGCGCAGGGTGGTCCGGTGAGCAGGAAAGCCATCGACGACTGCATCCGCACGAGCGTGGAGCAGTACTTCAAGGACCTGCGAGGCACCGAGCCGAACGCGCTGCACGAGATGTTCCTGGGTGCAGCCGAACGGCCGCTGCTCGACGTCGTGCTGCGCCAGGCCGACGGCAACCAGAGCAAGGCTGCCGAATGGCTGGGCATCAACCGCAACACCCTGCGGCGCAAGCTGCTGGATCACAAGCTCATCAAATGAAGACTGCCCTCATCTCGGTTTCCGACAAGACCGGCATCGTCGAGTTCGCGCGCGAACTGGTGGCGCTGGACGTGCGGCTGCTGTCCACCGGCGGCACCGCGCGGCTGCTCGCCGACGCCGGCCTGGCGGTCACCGAGGTGGCCGAAATCACCGGCTTCCCCGAGATGCTCGACGGCCGCGTCAAGACGCTGCACCCGCGCATCCACGGTGGCCTGCTGGCGCGGCGCGATCTGCCCGAGCACATGGCGGCTCTGCGCGAGCACGGCATCGGCACCATCGAGCTGCTGATCGTCAATCTCTACCCCTTCGCCAAGGCCACCGCGCGCGCTGACTGCACGCTCGACGACGCGATCGAGAACATCGACATCGGCGGCCCGGCCATGCTGCGCGCCGCGGCCAAGAACTGGGCCGACGTGGCGGTGGTGATCGAGCCCGCCGACTACGCCCGCGTGCTGGATGAACTGCGCGCCGGCGAGGTGGCGCGCAGCACCAAGTTCATGCTCGCCGGCAAGGTCTTCGCCCACACCGCGGCCTACGACGGCATGATCAGCAACTACCTCGGCGCGCTGCAGCCCGGCGCCGAGGAGGCCGCCCACGCCGTGCCTGCGCGCGAACCCTACCCCGCCGTCTACAGCCTGCAGCTGATGAAGACGCAGGACATGCGCTACGGCGAGAACCCGCACCAGAGCGCCGCCTTCTATCGTGACGCCGCCCACGCCCCCGGCACGCTGGCCGGCTGGACGCAGCTGCAGGGCAAGGCGCTGAGCTACAACAACATCGCCGACGCCGACGCCGCCTGGGAATGCGTGAAGACCTTCGACGCCCCGGCCTGCGTCATCGTCAAGCACGCCAACCCTTGTGGCGTGGCAGTGGCTGCGCACCTGGTGGAGGCCTACGGCAAGGCCTGGACGACCGACCCGACTTCGGCCTTCGGCGGCATCCTGGCCTTCAACCGGCCGCTCGATGAAGCCACGGCGCGCCAGATCGGCGACAACAAGCAGTTCGTCGAGGTGCTGATCGCGCCCAGCATCACACCCGCGGCGCGCGCCGTGTTGGCGGCCAAGCAGAACGTGCGCGTGCTCGAGGTGCCGCTGGGCACGCAGGCCAATGCGCTCGACTTCAAGCGCATCGGCGGCGGCATGCTGCTGCAGTCGCCAGACACCAAGAACGTGCAGCGTGCCGAGTTGCGTGTCGTGACCCAGCTCGCACCCACCGCGGCGCAGATGGACGACCTGCTGTTCGCCTGGAAGGTGGCCAAGTTCGTGAAGAGCAACGCCATCGTCTTTTGCGCCGGCGGCATGACGCTGGGCGTCGGCGCGGGCCAGATGAGCCGCATCGACAGCGCCCGCATCGCACGCATCAAGGCCGGCAACGCCGGCCTGTCGCTGGCCGGCTCGGCGGTGGCCAGCGACGCCTTCTTCCCCTTCCGCGACGGCCTGGACGTGGTCATCGACGAAGGCGCGGCCTGCGTCATCCAGCCCGGCGGCAGCATGCGCGACGACGAGGTCATCGCCGCCGCCGACGAGCGCGGCATCGCGATGGTGTTCACCGGCACGCGGCACTTCCGGCACTGACCCCGGCGAAGCGGCGCACCGCGAGCCCCCGCTGCCATGTCAAGCGCCGACCTCATGGGCCTGTTGCTGGCCTTCATCGCCCGCCTCATCACGGGCGCGCAAGGCCACTGGAAGGGCTGCCCGCCCAAGGCCGAGCAGCGCATCTACTTCGCCAACCACCCGAGCCATCTCGACTGGGTGCTGATCTGGGCCGCGCTGCCGCACGACCTGCGCGCGCGCACGCGGCCGATCGCGGCGCGCGACTACTGGACGTCCTCGCCCTTCAAGCAGTGGCTCACCACCGAGGTCTTCCACGCCGTCTACGTCAGCCGCACGCGGGTCGATGACCAGGACCCGCTCGAGCCGCTCGTCGACGCGCTCGGGCATGGCGACTCGCTGGTCATCTTTCCGGAGGGCACGCGCAGCAACAAGGACGAGCCGCAGGCCTTCAAGAGCGGCCTCTATCACCTGGCTGAGCAGTTCCCGGGCGTGCAGCTGATCCCGGCCTGGATCGACAACGTGCAGCGCGTCATGCCCAAGGGCGAAGTCGTGCCGGTGCCGATCCTGTGCACCGTGACCTTCGGCGTGCCGATGACGCTGGCCCCGGGCGAGGACAAGCGCGCTTTCCTGGAGCGCGCGCGTGCCGCGGTGCTGGCGGTGAGGCCGGGGCGGGCATGAAGCTCGACCTCTTCGCATTGCGCGATCTCTCGGTCAACGAGCAGGTGGCGCTGCTCTTCGTGGTGCTGTTCGGGCTGCTGCTGCTGGTCTCGGCCGCGGTGCTGTTCTACACCCTGCACGACGCCGACGAGCGCCGCCGCGCGCGCAACGAACAGATGCTGCGCGACCTGCGCGCAGTGTGGATCGGCTGCCTCGTGTTCTGGCTGGCCTGGATGTCGGGGCCGCTGGGCGCCACGCTGGCCTTCGGCGTCTTCTCCTTCCTGGCGCTGCGCGAGTTCATGACCCTCGTGCGCACGCGCCGCGGCGACCACCGCAGCCTGCTGCTGGCCTTCTTCGTCGCGCTGCCGCTGCAGTACCTGCTGGTCGGCCTGCGCGCCTTCGATCTGTTCACGGTGTTCGTGCCGGTCTATGTCTTCCTGGCCATCCCGGTGGTCAGCGCGCTGGCCGGCGACCCCGAGCGCTTCCTGGAGCGCAACGCCAAGATCCAGTGGGGCATCATGGTCTGCGTCTACGGCCTGAGCCACGCGCCGGCGCTGTTGCTGCTGGACCTGCCGCGCTTTGCCGGGCGCGGCGCCTTCCTGCTCTTCCTGCTCGTGATGGTCACCGGCGTGGCGCAGATCGTGCAAGAACTGGCCAGCCGCAAGCTGCGCCGGCGGCCGCTGGTGCGCCAGATCGACCGCAGCTTCTCCTTCCGCGCCTGGGCGCTCGGGGTGCTGGCCGCGGCCCTGGTGGGGGCGGCGCTGTTCTGGATCACGCCGGTCGACCCCTGGCGCGCCGCGGCGATTGCGGCCGTGGCCGGCGGCTGCGGCAATCTGGGTGAACTCGTGATGCGGGCGCTGAAGAAGGACGCCGGGGTGCGCTACTGGGGCAACCGCAGCTCGGTCACCGGTGCCGTGGGCCTGCTCGACCGCGTCGCGCCGCTGTGCTTCGCGGCGCCGGTGTTCTTCCACGCCGTGCGCTGGTACTTCGTGTGATGGGCGGCGCCTGATGTTGATCCTCGGCATCGACCCCGGCCTGCAGCGCACCGGCTTCGGCGTCATCGAAGCGCAGGGCCAGCGCCTGGCCTACGTGGCCAGCGGCACCATCAGCACGCTCGAAGCACCGCGCGGGGACCTGCCGCTGCGGCTGAAGATCATCTTCGAGGGCGTGCGCGAGGTGGTGCAGCGCTACGCACCCGACTGCGCCTGCGCCGAAATCGTCTTCGTCAACGTCAACCCGCAGAGCACGCTGCTGCTGGGCCAGGCGCGCGGCGCCGCGCTGGCCGCGCTGGTCTCGGGCGGCCTGCCGGTGGCCGAGTACACCGCGCTGCAGATGAAGAAGGCCATCGTCGGCCATGGCCTGGCCACCAAGGCGCAGGTGCAGGAGATGGTCAGGCGGCTGCTCAAGCTGCCTGCACTGCCGGGCAGGGACGCCGCCGATGCGCTGGGCCTGGCCATCAGCCATGCCCACGCCGGGGCCTCGATGGCCGCGCTGGCGCAGGCTTCGCCCTTGCAGCGCCGCCAGCATGCGCAGTACCGCAAGGGCCGCACGTATTGATGCACCCTTCGGTGCAGCTGTTGATCCACCCACAAGGAGCCTAGTCATGACATCCCCCGTGAGCACATCCTGGATTTCCATCGCCCCTGGCTTTGACGGTTATCTGGCGTTACCGCCCAGCGGACGCGGGCCCGCCCTCGTGCTGTGGCAGGAGATTTTCGGCGTCAACGAACATATCCGCGCCGTGGCGCGGCAGTACGCGCTGGACGGCTTCGTGGTGCTGGCGCCCGACACCTTCTGGCGCCAGGCGCCGCGCGTTGAACTCGGCTACGAAGGCGCCGACCGCGAGCGCGCACTGGCGCTCATGCAGGGCTACGGCGCGGCCGACGCACTGGCCGACATCGGCGCTGCCGTGAAGACGCTGCGCAGCCGCGCCGAGCTGAGCGGGGGCGTCGGCAGCTTCGGCTACTGCATGGGCGGCCGCCTGGCCTACCTGACGGCGGCCACCGCGGGCGTGGACGCGGCGGTGGCGTTCTACGGCGGCGGCATCCACACCCAGCTCGACCAGGCCGCGGCCATCCGCTGCCCGGTGCAGTTTCACTACGCCGAGCACGACGACCACATCCCGCTGCAGGCCGTCGAGCGTGTGCGCACGGCGATGGCGGGCAAGGGCGCCGAGGTGCACGTCTACCCGGGCGCCCAGCACGGCTTCAACTGCTGGGCGCGGGCCAGCTACCACGCGCCGAGCGCAGCGCTGGCGCATGGCCGCGCGTTGAGCTTCCTGGCGCAGCATTTGCTGGCCGGCACCGGCACGGCCTGAAGAAGAGAACCCCGACCAGCAAGGCTGGTCGGGGTGCAAAGAGAAAGCCCCGACGAGCAAGGCTGGTCGGGGTGCAAAGAGAAAGCTCCGACCAGCAAGGCTGGTCGGGGTGCAAAGAGAAAGCTCCGACCAGCAAGGCTGGTCGGAGCTGGGGCCCCGCAGCGCGAGACTCAGGATGAGCGGTCGGACCCCGCGCTTCAGGCCGGTGCCTGGCCGCTGTACGTCAGGCGCGCCATCTGCGCTGCGGGCATCTCGCTCGTCGCCAGATGGTTCACGCCCAGCAGCATGGCCAGCGTCAGCACCGTGGCCAGCGCGGCTGCGGCAATGCGGCTTTGCGACGGCAGGTTGGGGCGGGTTTGCTTGGTGCTGTTCATGATGGGCTCCTGGTGGGGGTGAAGATCCGATGGCGTGAATGTAGGCAGCGGGGGCGCGCGCCGCACCCGGTTTGCGACGGCTTGCCGCGCGCCGGGGCTGGTTTGCAGCCAACCGCGACGGATCGCACGCCGTGCCCGGCGCCGCCGCGCGCTTCCCCCGAATTGCGGTGCCCAGGTTGCTTTGTTCCTGGCCAAGGCTGTGGCAGTCTTGTGACCTACTGGGGCCAGCCCGGCCTTGAGCGAAGGAGCCACGGATGAGCACCAACAACAGCTTGGTCCCCGCCACCTGCGGCGCCAGCCTGCCGATCGCCCGTCTGCGGGCGCTGTACCGGATCGACGAGGTCGAAAAGCGGCTCGACAAACTGCCCGCGCACGACCACGAGCACCTGCGCGCCACCTACGCGCGCATGCTCGAGAAAGGCGCCGACCGCTTCCAGGTCAAGCCCGGCGGCCTGCCCGCGATGGAGCATCTGTACGACGAGATGCCCAACTTCGGCGGCGTGCTCGACGACGTCAAGCGCCAGCTCGCGCTGTGCCAGGACAGCCGCGACGCGCTCGAGATCACGCCCATGCTGCTGCTCGGCCCGCCGGGCATCGGCAAGACGCACTTCGCGCGCGAGATCGCGCAGCTGCTGGGCACCGGGCTGGGCTTCATCGGCATGGGCAGCCTGACCGCGGGCTGGGTGCTCAGCGGCGCCAGCAGCCAGTGGAAGGGCGCGCGGCCGGGCAAGGTCTTCGAGACCCTGGTCGACGGCGCCTACGCCAACCCGGTGATGGTCGTCGACGAGATCGACAAGGCGCGCTCCGAGCACGCCTACGACCCGCTGGGTGCGCTCTACAGCCTGCTCGAGCACGACACCGCGGGTGCCTTCATGGACGAGTTCGCCGAGGTCGCCATCGACGCCAGCCAGGTCATCTGGGTGGCCACCGCCAACGACGAACGCTGCATCCCCGACCCGATCCTCAACCGCATGAACGTGTTCGAGGTCGAGGCCCCGGACGCCGAGGCGGCGCGCGCCATCGCGCTGCGCCTGTACCAGCGCCTGCGCGCGCAGCACGACTGGGGTCAGCGCTTCGACGAAGTGCCGGCCGAAGCGGTGCTCGAGCGGCTCGGCTCGACGGCCCCGCGCGAGATGCGCCGCGCCTGGATGACGGCCTTCGGCAACGCCCGCCTGGCCGGCCGCAGCTGCATCGATCTGGCCGACCTGCCCGACGGTGCGTCGCGGCGCGGGCCCATTGGCTTCGTCCAGTAGCGGCTGTTCAGCCTTTGGGAAACCAGAGCTCCACGCGACCCGCCGTTTCGGGTGCGCGTGACAGCTCAGCCGGCGAAGGTCTGTACACCTTCACGATGGCTGGCGGCTGCAGACGCGCCAGCATGGCCTGAATACGCGGCAGCGTGCGAACAAAGCTTTCTGCCAGGTCGGCGGTGGGGGCCTTTCCAACCAGCACCAACACCAGCACCAACAACGTCACCCGGAACCGAATCAGCGCAGCCAGTTCATTGGGCACGTAGCGGATGCGACTGTTGTGGGTAATGGCCACCCGGTGCAAGCGGCCGCAGTGTTCCAGCCACTCTTCGTCGGAGCCCTCGGGCTGGAACAAGTCGCCATGCCGCTCCACGGTCAACCCGGACTCCGCCAGCAGGCGGGGGAACTGCATGCCCAGGTCGCGGTCGGTGAAGAAGACGCAGTTCAAGCGGCGCGCGAATACAGCACCGCCTGCTCGATCTCGCCAGGCGACAGGTCGTAGTCTTCGGCCAGCGCCTGCACCGACTCACCGGCGTCGATGCGGTCTGCAATGGCCGCGGTGGTAATGCCAGCTCGCCGCACCACCGGGCGCCCAAAGGCCACGCGGGGGTCGATGGCGATGGGCCGATCCGCAGCGGGCTGCGCAGCGCCCAGGGTCGGGTACAGCCGCACCGGGAATTGCCAGTCGTCCCACTCGACACGCTTGAGGTGGTCTTCGAGCATCCGGCGCATGGCCAGCTGCCCCGACGCGCTGAGGTTGATCAGGTCAAAGAACCGATCCAGGAACACCTGGCCCGCATGGGTGCGCAGTGCGGGGCTCAGCAAGAGCCGCGGGATGTGCAGCTTGCGCTGCGCAAAGTCGATGGCGGTGCGCAGCTCGGTCAGCTTCACGCCGTGGACCGTGCGCAGCGCGCGCAGCACATGCGCTTCCACGAGGTTGTAGAAGGACAGCTGCAGCGGCTGCCGCCGCGCGGGTTGGATCAGCGGGTGGAAGGTCGCCTGCGACCCGGCCTTGGTGGGGTACTCACGGCCCAGCAGCCAGGTGCGCAGCGTGGCCGGCGCCAGGCGCAGGTAGCGCGCCGCCTCGGCCGGGCCATAAGCCGGCTGGTTGCGCAGGTCGGACGTGGCGGCTTTCATCACGGGACGCATTGTCCCTCAGGGGCGTGGCGGCGTGCAGGGGGTCAAGCCCCTTGCCAACTGTTGGCCTGCGGCTGCGGGTGCCGATTGGGTGGGGCCTGGTAGGAGGCCGTAGCTCCGGTGGGCTATGCTGACGCCAGTTGCCTCGCAAGGCACCCAGAAGGAAAGCGCCCATGAACGCCGTCGTCTTTGAGCATGTGCCGGTGGCTGACCTGCCGGAGGAATGGCGCGCCAAGCTGGCCAAGGACAGCGGCGCCCTGGTCACGGTTCGTATTGAGGAAGAACCCAAGCCGGTCACGGACGAAGCTTTCGTCACTGACGATCCGCTGTTCGGCATGTGGCGCGACCGCGAGGACATGGCTGATGTGCCGGGCTACATCCGGCAGATTCGCGCGTCTCGCTACAACGACGACGGCACCCGCCGCGAAGACTGAGGCCGCGCATGCAGATCGACTCCGACGTGCTCGTCTGGCTGACGCGCGGGCATGTGGGTGCTGCACAGCGCTTGTATGCCATCCCGCACTGGCAGATCTCCGTGGTCAGCTACATTGAATTGGCCCAAGGTTGCCGCGACAAAGCGGACTTGGCGCGCTTGAAAAAGGGCTTGGCGGCTCGCCACACGGAAGTCTTGTCGCTGAACGCGGCCATTGGCGAGCGCGCCAGTGCGCTGATCGATCAGCTGGCCCTGTCGCACGGGATGCGGCTCGCTGACGCCTTGATCGCCGCCACCGCCATCGAGAGCGGGGCCACGCTGCTCAGCGCCAACGCCAAGCACTTTGGCGCGATTGATGGTCTGAGCCTGGAAGTGTTCTCTCCGGTCCAGACCTGAACCGTCAAGCCCCTTGCCA
>JANMVM010000008.1:0-21110 GCA_031392695.1 Rubrivivax sp. | reverse complement strand
CTCGACTATGTGTCGATGATGTGCAACGAGCATGCGTACTGCATGGCCATCGAGAGGCTGGTCGGCGTCGAGGTGCCGATTCGCGCCCAATACATCCGCGTGATGTTCAGCGAGATCACGCGGCTGATGAATCATCTGCTGTGGCTCGGCGCGCACGGCATCGACTGCGGTGCGATGAACATCCTCATCTACTGCTTTCGCGAGCGCGAGGACCTGTTCGACATCTATGAAGCCGTCTCGGGCGCGCGCATGCACGCGGCGTACTTCCGGCCGGGCGGCGTCTACCGCGACCTGCCCGACACGATGCCGCAGTACCGCGTCAGCCGCATCAAGAATGACAAGGCGATCAAGGCGCTGAATGCCAATCGCCAGGGCTCGCTGCTCGACTTCATCGACGACTTCTGCGCGCGCTTCCCGGCCAACGTCGACGACTACGAAACCCTGCTCACCGACAACCGCATCTGGAAGCAGCGCACGGTGGGCATCGGCGTCGTCACGCCAGAGCGCGCGCTCAACCTCGGGTTCACCGGCCCCATGCTGCGCGGCTCCGGCATCGCCTGGGACCTGCGCAAGAAGCAGCCCTACGACATCTACGACCGCATCGACTTCGACGTCGCGGTGGGCGTCAACGGCGACACCTACGACCGCTACCTGGTGCGCATGGAAGAAATGCGCCAGGCCAACCGCATCGTGCAGCAGTGCTCGGCCTGGCTGCGCGCCAACCCCGGGCCGGTGATCACCGGCAACCACAAGGTGGCGCCACCGTCGCGCCTGGACATGAAGTCCAACATGGAAGAGCTGATCCACCACTTCAAGCTCTTCACCGAAGGCATGCACATGCCCGAGGGCGAGGCCTACGCGGCGGTCGAGCACCCCAAGGGCGAGTTCGGCATCTACCTCGTCAGCGACGGCGCCAACAAGCCCTACCGGCTGAAGATCCGCCCGCCCGGCTTCGCCCACCTGGCGTCGCTGGACGAGATGGCGCGTGGCCACATGATTGCCGACGCGGTGGCCATCATCGGCACCATGGACATCGTGTTTGGCGAGATCGACCGGTGAGCGAACGATGATCGAACTGTCGCCAGCCACCCAGGCCCGCTTCGCCAAGGAAGTGGCCAAGTACCCGCCCGACCAGAAGGCCTCGGCCGTGATGGCCTGCCTGGCCATCGTGCAGCACGAACAGGGCTTCGTGTCGCCGGCCGCCGAGGATGCCGTCGCCGCCTACCTGGGCATGGCGCCGATCGCGGTGCACGAAGTCACCACCTTCTACAACATGTACAACCAGCAGGCGGTGGGCCGCTACAAGCTCAACGTCTGCACCAACCTGCCGTGCCAGTTGCGCGACGGTGAACGGGCGCTGGCCCACGTCTGCAAGACGCTCGGCGTCGAGCCCTACGGCACCACCGCCGACGGCGTCTTCACGGTGCAGCCCAGCGAATGCCTGGGCGCTTGCGCCGATGCCCCGGTGATGCTGGTCAACGACCGACAGATGCTCAGTTTCATGAGCAATGAGCGCCTTGACGAACTGCTGCACATGCTGAAGGCCCACCATGCTTGACCTGTCCAAGTTCCAGGCCAGGGGAGCCGAGACCTGCTTCCACGGCCGTCATCTGGGCGCGCAGATCTATGCCGGCCTGGACGGCAGCAACTGGCGCCTCAAGGACTACCTGGCGCGTGGCGGCTACCAGGCGCTGAGGAAGATCCTGGCCCTTGACGCGAACGGTCAACACATCGCCGGCAACGAGGGCATGACACCGGACCAGGTGATCGCCGAGGTCAAGCTCAGCGCGCTGCGCGGCCGCGGCGGCGCGGGCTTTCCGACCGGCCTGAAGTGGAGCTTCATGCCGCGCGCCTATCCGGGCCCCAAGTACCTGGTGTGCAACTCCGACGAGGGCGAGCCGGGCACCTGCAAGGACCGCGACATCCTGGTCTACAACCCGCACATCGTGATCGAGGGCATGGCCATCGCCGCCTACGCGATGGGCATCAAGACCGGCTACAACTACATCCACGGCGAGATCTTCGAAGCCTACGACCGCTTCGAAGAAGCGCTCGAAGAAGCGCGTGCCGCCGGCCTGCTGGGCGACCAGATCCTGGGCAGCAACTTCAGCTTCCAGTTGCACGCCTTCCACGGTTTTGGCGCCTACATCTGCGGCGAAGAAACCGCGCTGCTCGAGAGCCTGGAAGGCAAGAAGGGCCAGCCGCGCTTCAAGCCGCCGTTCCCGGCCAGCTTCGGCCTCTACGGCAAGCCGACCACGATCAACAACACCGAGACCTTCGCCGCAGTGCCGTGGATCATCAACCACGGTGGCCAGCAGTACCTTGAGTGCGGCAAACCCAACAACGGCGGCACCAAGATCTTCAGCGTCGTCGGCGACGTCAACCAGCCGGGCAATTTCGAAGTCCCGCTGGGCACCCCGTTCGCCCAATTGCTGGAGCTCGCCGGCGGCGTGCGCTCGGGCCGCAAGCTCAAGGCCGTGATCCCCGGCGGCTCGTCGGCACCCGTGCTGCCCGGTGCGGTGATGATGGACGTGACGATGGACTACGACGCCATCGCCAAGGCCGGCTCGATGCTCGGCTCGGGTGCCGTGATCGTCATGGACGACAGCCGTTGCATGGTCAAGAGCCTGCTGCGCCTGTCCTACTTCTACCAGCACGAAAGCTGCGGCCAGTGCACGCCGTGCCGCGAAGGCACCGGCTGGTTGTGGCGCATGGTGCACCGCATCGAGCATGGCAAGGGCCGTGCCGACGACCTCGCGCTGCTCGACAACGTGGCCGACAACATCAAGGGCCGCACGATCTGCGCCCTGGGTGACGCAGCAGCGATGCCGGTGCAGGGCATGCTCAAGCACTACCGCGACGAGTTCGCCCACCACGTCGAGCACAAGACCTGCATGGTCCCCCAATATGTTTGACCACCCCCGAAGCGCCTTCGGCGCTCCCCCTCAAGGGGGCGCACCCAGTGGCCCGGCGAAGCCGGTTCCACGGCTGCCGCTTGGTGCGGCGCGAAGGGCCACAGAAGACCGAAATGGCTGAACTCAACATCGACGGCAAGACGGTCACGGTGGCCGACGGCAGCGTGGTCATGCACGCGGCCGACGCCGCCGGCATCTACGTGCCGCATTTTTGTTATCACAAGAAATTGAGCATTGCGGCCAACTGCCGCATGTGCCTGGTCGACATCGAGAAGATGCCCAAGCCGATGCCCGCCTGCGCCACGCCGGTGACGAGCGGCATGATCGTGCGCACCAAGAGCGAGAAGGCCATCAAGGCGCAGCAGTCGGTGATGGAGTTCCTGCTCATCAACCACCCGCTGGACTGCCCCATCTGCGACCAGGGCGGCGAATGCCAGCTGCAGGACCTGGCGGTGGGCTATGGCGGCAGCGCCAGCCGCTACCAGGAAGAGAAGCGCGTCGTCTTCCACAAGGACGTGGGCCCGCTCATCAGCATGGAAGAGATGAGCCGCTGCATCCACTGCACGCGCTGCGTGCGCTTCGGCCAGGAAGTGGCCGGCGTGATGGAGCTCGGCATGATCCACCGCGGCGAGCACAGCGAGATCACCACCGCCGAAGGCCGCAGCATCGACAGCGAGCTGTCGGGCAACATGATCGACATCTGCCCGGTCGGCGCGCTCACCAGCAAGCCCTTCCGCTACAGCGCCCGCACCTGGGAGCTGTCGCGCCGCAAGTCGGTGAGCCCGCACGACAGCGTGGGCGCCAACCTCGTCGTGCAGGTCAAGGCCGGCAAGGTGATGCGCGTGGTGCCGCTCGAGAACGACGCCGTCAACGAGTGCTGGATCTCCGACCGCGACCGCTTCAGCTACGAGGCACTGGCCAGCGAATCGCGCCTGACGCAGCCCATGGTCAAGCAGGGCGGCGCCTGGCAGGCCGTGGACTGGACGACCGCGCTGGCTTATGTCGCCGACGGACTCAAGCGAGTGAAGGCCGAGTTCGGTGCCACGCACCCGCACGGCATCGGCGCCATCGGCCACGCCACGTCGACGGTCGAAGAACTGCACCTGCTGGCCCAGCTGGTGCGCGGCCTGGGCAGCGAGAGCATCGACCATCGCCTGCGCCATGCCGACTTCGGCAACACCGCGCCCGCCGGCAGCGCGCGCTGGCTCGGGCTGCCGATCGCCGCGCTGTCCAGGCTCGACCGCGCTCTGGTCATCGGCAGCTTCCTGCGCAAGGACCATCCGCTGCTGGCGCAACGACTGCGCCAGGCGGTGCGCCACGGCGCCCGCGTGATGAGCCTGCACGCGGTGCACGACGACTGGGCGCTGCCGCTGGCGGCCACGCTCACCGCGGCGCCGGCGCAGTGGCTGGCGCAGTTGGCCGATGTGGCCGCGGCCGTGGCCAAGGCCCGAGGCGTGCCGGCCCCGCTGCCGGCCGACCCGGGCCCCCATGCGCAGGCGGTGGCCGAGATGCTGCTGTCGGGCGAACGCAAGGCCATCCTGCTCGGCCACGCCGCTGCGCAGCACGCGCAGGCCGGCGCGCTGCTGGCGATCGCGCAGTGGCTCGGCCAGCACACCGGTGCCAGCGTGGGTTACCTGGGCGAGGCCGGCAACAGCGTCGGCGCCCAATGGGTGCGGGCGCTGCCCGGTGCCGGCGGCCTGAATGCCGGCCAGATGCTGAGCCAGCCCATGAAGGCGCTGCTGCTGCTGAACACCGAACCGCTGCTCGACAGCGCCGACGCCGCCGCAGCGCACAAGTCCCTGGCAGCATCGGGCCTGGTGGTGGCGCTGACGCCTTTCAAGGACACTTGCGCCGACCTCGCCGACGTGATGCTGCCGATCGCCCCGTTCACCGAGACCGCCGGCAGCTTCGTCAACGCCGAGGGCCTGGTGCAGAGCTTCCACGGCGTCGTCAAGCCCCTGGGCGATGCGCGGCCGGCTTGGAAAGTGCTGCGCGTGCTCGGCAATCTGCTCGGCTTGGCCGGCTTCGATCAGGAAACGGCCGAAGACGTGCGCGTGCAGGCCCTGGGCGATGTCAGCGGCCACGGCGCGCGGCTCGACAACACCAGCAGCGCCGCGCTGAGCCTGGGCAGTGCCAGTGCCAGCGCCGGGCTGCAGCGCGTGGCCGATGTGCCGATCCACGCCAGCGACGCCCTCGTGCGGCGCGCACCTTCGCTGCAACTCACGGCCGACGGCCGCGAGCCGCAGGTGGGCCTGCCCACGGCGCTGTGGCAGTCGCTGGGCCTGGCCCCCGGTGACCGCGTGCGCGTGGCGCAAGGCGATGGCAGTGCGGTGCTGGCGGCGCGCCACGACGCGAGCCTGGCCGCCGGCACCGTGCGTGTCGCCGCAGGCCACGCGGCCACGGCGACGCTGGGCGCGATGTTCGGCGCCATCACCGTGCACAAAGCGTGAGCGCGATGTTCGAGCCCCTGCATCAATTCGCCAACGACGCCTTCGGCCCCACGCTGTGGCTGGTGCTGTGGAGCCTGATCAAGATCGTCGCCCTGGTGCTGCCCCTGCTGGGCTGCGTCGCCTACCTCACGCTGTGGGAGCGCAAAGCCATCGGCTGGACGCAGATCCGCCCCGGCCCCAACCGGGTCGGCCCCTACGGCCTGCTGACGCCGATTGCCGACGCGGTCAAGCTCATCTTCAAGGAAATCATCCGCCCGACCGCGGCCCACAAGGGCCTGTTCTTCCTCGGCCCGGTGATGACCATCATGCCGGCGCTGGCGGCCTGGGCCGTGATCCCCTTCGGCCCCGAGGTGGCGCTGGCCAACGTCAACGCCGGCCTGCTGTTCTTGATGGCGATCACCTCGCTCGAGGTCTACGGCGTGATCATCGCCGGCTGGGCCAGCAACTCCAAGTACGCCTTCCTCGGCGCACTGCGCGCCAGCGCGCAGATGGTCAGCTACGAGATCGCGATGGGCTTTTGCCTGGTGGTGGTGCTGATGGTCTCGGCGAGCATGAACCTGAGCCAGATCGTGGCCGGCCAGGGCAAGGGCATCTTCGCCGGCATGGGCGTGGGTTTCCTGAGCTGGAACTGGCTGCCGCTGCTGCCGATCTTCGTCGTCTTCTTCATCTCGGGCCTGGCCGAAACCAACCGCCACCCCTTCGACGTGGTCGAGGGCGAAAGCGAGATCGTCGCCGGCCACATGATCGAGTACTCGGGCATGTCGTTTGCCATGTTCTTCCTGGCCGAGTACGCCAACATGATCCTGGTCAGCATGACGACCACGCTGCTGTTCCTGGGTGGCTGGTTGTCGCCGTTGGCGGTGCTCGATTTCATCCCGGGCTGGATCTGGCTGGCGATCAAGGTCTTCGTCGTCGTGACGCTGTTCCTGTGGGTGCGCGCCACCTTCCCGCGCTATCGCTACGACCAGATCATGCGCCTGGGCTGGAAGGTCTTCATCCCCATCACGCTCGTCTGGCTCGTCGTCGTCGGCCTGTGGATCCAGTCGCCACTGAACATCTGGAACTGACGAGATCAGCCATGAGCACCCTCACCGCCGTCCGAGAAGTCTTCACCAGCCTGTTCCTGATCGAACTGCTGAAGGGCATGCGCATCACCGGCAAGCACTTCCTGGCCAAGAACATCACGGTGCAGTTCCCGGAAGAAAGGACGCCGCTGAGCCCGCGTTTCCGTGGCCTGCATGCGCTGCGCCGCTATGAAAACGGTGAAGAGCGCTGCATCGCCTGCAAGCTGTGCGAGGCGGTGTGCCCGGCGCTGGCCATCACCATCGAAAGCGAAGTGCGCGCCGATGGCAGCCGCCGCACCACGCGCTACGACATCGACCTCACCAAGTGCATCTTCTGCGGCTTCTGCGAAGAGAGCTGCCCGGTGGACAGCATCGTCGAGACGCACCACTTCGAATACCACGGTGAAAAGCGCGGCGACCTGTACTTCACCAAGGACATGCTGCTGGCCGTCGGTGACCGCTACGAAAAAGAGATCGCCGCCAACCGGGCTGCCGACGCCAAATACCGCTGAGCCTGCCTGCGCTCGTCCGACGAGGCGGGCCCGAACAACATGAACTCGATCACCGCACTTTTCTACGTCTTTTCGACCGTGCTGCTGCTGGCGGCCTTCCGCGTCATCACGGCGCGCAGCACCGTGCACGCGGCGCTCTTCCTGGTGCTTGCCTTCTTCAGCGCCAGCTGCATCTGGATGCTGCTGCGCGCCGAGTTCCTGGCCATCACGCTGGTGCTGGTCTATGTCGGCGCGGTGATGGTGCTGTTTCTCTTCGTCGTGATGATGCTCGACATCAACACCGACAGCCTGCGCGAAGGCTTCTACAAGCACCTGCCGCTGGCCGGCCTGGTGGGCGCGCTGATCGCGCTGGAAATGGCGCTGGTGCTGATGCGCGGCTTCCAGCTGCAGCCGCCGGCGGCCAGCGCCAAGGCCATCGAGATCGGCAACACCAAGCTGCTGGGCATCGAGGTCTACACCACCTACCTCTACCCGCTGCAGCTGGCGGCCGTGCTGCTGCTGGTGGCGATCATCGCCGCCATCGTGCTGACGATGCGCGCGCGCAAGGACAGCAAGCACATGGATCCGTCGGTGCAGGTGCGGGCCAGGAAGGCCGATCGGGTGCGGTTGGTGAAGATGGCGCCCACCATCGAGTCGCCCTCGTTGCCCAAGCCCGAAGGCAAAGTCTGATGGGACCGATCACGCTCGGCCACTACCTCAGCCTGGGGGGCATCCTGTTCGCGCTGTCGGTGATCGGGATCTTCCTGAACCGGCGCAACCTGATCGTGCTGCTGATGGCCATCGAGCTCATGCTGCTGGCCGTCAACCTCAATTTCGTCGCCTTCTCGCACTACCTGCCGATGGAGGCCGACCGCATGGCGGGCCAGGTCTTCGTGTTCTTCATCCTCACCGTGGCGGCTGCCGAATCGGCCATCGGCCTGGCGATCCTGGTGGTGCTGTTCCGCAACCGGGCGTCGATCAATGTCGAAGAGCTCGACGAACTGAAAGGCTGAGGGCGGGACATGGCATCGACGATCTCTCAGGGCCTGCTGCTCACCATTGCCCTGGCCCCGCTGGCCGGTGCGCTGGTTGCTGGACTGGCCGGGCATTGGGTGGGCCAGCGCGGTGCGCACACGACCGCCATCCTGGGCGTGCTGATCGCGTTCATCGGCTCGGCACTGGTGCTCAGCCAGGTGGCTGCCGGCGCGCGCTTCAACGCCACCGTCTACGAGTGGATGGTGGTCGGCAAGCTGGTGATGGAGGTCGGCTTCCTGATCGACGGCCTGACGGCGATGATGATGGTGGTGGTGACCTTCGTCTCGCTCATGGTGCACATCTACACCATCGGCTACATGGCAGGCGACCCGGGCTACCAGCGCTTTTTCAGCTACATCTCGCTGTTCACCTTCAGCATGCTGATGCTGGTCATGAGCAACAACTTCCTGCAGCTGTTCTTCGGCTGGGAGGCGGTGGGCCTGGTCAGCTATCTGCTGATCGGTTTCTGGTTCAAGAAGCCGACCGCGATCTTCGCCAACCTGAAGGCCTTCCTGGTCAACCGCGTCGGTGATTTCGGCTTCATCCTGGGCATCGGCCTGATCGTCGCCAACGCCGGCACGCTCAACTATGCCGAGGCATTCGCCAAGGGGCCGGAGCTGGCCAAGCTGGTTTTTCCCGGCTCCGACTGGGCGCTCATCACGGTGGCCTGCATCTGCCTGTTCATCGGCGCCATGGGCAAGAGCGCGCAGTTTCCTCTCCACGTCTGGCTGCCCGACTCGATGGAAGGCCCGACGCCAATCAGCGCGCTCATCCATGCCGCCACGATGGTCACGGCCGGCATCTTCATGGTCGCGCGCATGTCGCCGCTGTTCGAGCTCAGCGACACGGCGCTGAACTTCGTGCTCGTCATCGGCTCCATCACGGCGCTCTTCATGGGCTTCCTGGGCATCATCCAGAACGACATCAAGCGCGTGGTGGCCTACTCCACGCTGAGCCAGCTCGGCTACATGACGGTGGCGCTGGGCGCCTCGGCCTACTCGGTGGCGGTGTTCCACCTCATGACCCACGCCTTCTTCAAGGCGCTGCTGTTCCTGGCCGCGGGCTCGGTGATCATCGGCATGCACCACGACCAGGACATCCGCAACATGGGCGGGCTGCGCAAGCACATGCCCATCACCTGGATCACCTCGCTGCTGGGCAGCCTGGCGCTCATCGGCACGCCGCTGTTCGCCGGCTTCTACAGCAAGGACAGCATCATCGAGGCGGTGCACGCCACGCACTTGCCAGGCACCGGGTTCGCGATCTTCGCCGTCACCGCGGGCGTGTTCGTGACCGCCTTCTATTCCTTCCGCATGTATTTCCTGGTCTTCCACGGCAAGGAGCGCTTCCACCACAAGCCCTTCCCGGCGGCCGACGACCATGGCCACGACGACCACCACGCCGCCACGCCACACGAATCACCCTGGGTGGTGACGGCGCCGCTGATCTTGCTGGCCATCCCGTCGGTGGTGATCGGCTTCATGACCATCCAGCCTCTGCTGTTCGGCGACTTCTTCAAGGATTCGATCGCTGTCGACGCGGCCCGGCACCCGGCGATGGCCGAGCTGGCCAGGGACTTCCACGGCGCCGCGGCGATGGCCCTGCACGGGCTGCAATCGCTGCCGTTCTGGCTCGCCGCTGCCGGTGTCTTCACGGCCTGGCTCTTCTACCTGCAGATGCCGGCGCTGCCGGCAGCCTTCGACCGCGCGCTCAAGCCGGTGCGCACGCTGCTCGAGAACAAGTACTACATGGACTGGTTCAACGAACACGTTCTCGCCGCCGGCGCACGCCTGATCGGCACCGGGCTGTGGAAGGGCGGCGACCAGGCGGTGATCGACGGCGCCATCAATGGCTCCGCCCGCGCCATGGGGGGCCTGGCGGGTGTGCTGCGCCAGATGCAGACCGGGCGCCTGTACACCTACGCCTTGGTGATGCTGCTGGGCGTCTTCGGGTTCATGACCTGGCGGCTGTGGCCCTCGGTGATCAGGCCGTATCTGGGTGCCTTGCTCGGCTGAGCGGCAAGACAAGAAACAAGAGAGAGAAGAATGGGTCTCCTGAGCATCGCGATCTGGTTGCCGATCGCCTTCGGCACGCTGTTGCTGGCGCTGGGGCGCGACCAGAACGCGGGCACCGTGCGCGCCATCGCGCTGGCCGGCGCGGTGGCGTCCTTTGCGGTCACGCTGCCGCTGGTGCTGAGCTTCAATGCCGGCACGGCGGCGATGCAGTTCGTCGAGAAGCTGCCCTGGATCGAACGCTTCAACATGCACTACCACCTCGGCGTCGACGGCCTGTCGGTGTGGTTCGTGCCGCTGACCGCCTTCATCACCGTGATCGTGGTGCTGTCGGCCTGGCAGGTGATCGAGGATCGCGTGGCCCAGTACATGGGCGCCTTCCTGATCCTGAGCGGCCTCTTGGTGGGCGTGTTCTGCGCCCTCGACGGGCTGCTGTTCTACGTCTTCTTCGAAGCCACGCTGATCCCGATGTACATCATCATCGGCGTCTGGGGCGGGCCCAACCGGGTCTACGCGGCCTTCAAGTTCTTCCTCTACACGTTGCTCGGCTCGCTGCTCATGCTGGTGGCGCTGGTCTACCTGTACTTCAAGAGCGGCGGCAGCTTCGACATCCTGAGCTGGCACAAGCTGCCGCTGCCGCTGTCGACGCAGGCCCTGCTGTTCTTCGCCTTCTTTGCCGCCTTCTCGGTCAAGGTGCCGATGTGGCCGGTGCACACCTGGCTGCCCGATGCCCACGTCGAGGCGCCCACTGGCGGCTCGGTGGTGCTGGCGGCGATCATGCTCAAGCTGGGCGCCTACGGCTTCCTGCGCTTTTCGCTGCCGATCACGCCCGACGCGGCGCACGCCTACGACTGGGTCATCATCACACTGAGCCTGATTGCTGTGCTCTACATCGGTCTGGTGGCACTGGTGCAGCAGGACATGAAGAAGCTGGTCGCCTACAGCTCGATCGCGCACATGGGTTTCGTCACGCTGGGCTTCTTCATCTTCAACCCGCTGGGCATGGCCGGGGGCATCGTGCAGATGATCAGCCACGGCTTCGTCTCGGGCGCGATGTTCCTGTGCATCGGCGTGCTCTACGACCGCATGCACTCACGCGAGATCGCCAGCTACGGCGGCGTCGCCAACACGATGCCCAAGTTCGCCTCGCTGGCGGTGCTGTTCGCGATGGCCAACGTCGGCCTGCCGGGCACGGCGGGATTCGTGGGCGAATGGATGGTCATCCTGGGCACCGTGCAATACAACTTCTGGATCGCCGCACTGGCCTCGACGACGCTGATCTTCGGCGCCGGCTACACGCTGTGGATGGTCAAGCGCGTGTACTTCGGCGACATCGCCAACGACCAAGTCAGGGGCCTGCAGGACATCAACGGCCGCGAGTTCCTGATGCTCTCTTTGCTGGCCGCCGCGGTGCTGTGGATGGGCCTCTATCCCAAGCCCTTCACCGACCTCATGAACGTGTCGGTGGCGGAGTTGCTGCGCCACGTGGCCCTGTCCAAGATCCCCGGCTGAACCAGCCCGTGCAACCGATCAGCCGCTGCGCCTGACAAGAGACAACACAACATGACCCCGATGAACTGGCCTGTCATCTACCCGGAGCTGTGGCTGCTGGTGATGGCCTGTGCTGTGCTGCTGGTGGACCTTTTCTCTGCCGATCCGCAGCGCAAGCTGACGTTCTGGCTGACCCAGTTCAGCATTGCCGTGTTTGCCTTGCTCCACGGCGCCGACTACCAGGCCGGCGTCGCCGCCTACGGCATGAACAACATGGTCGTGGTCGACCCCATGGGGCGCCTGCTGGCCGTCTTTGCTGCGCTCGCGACGATGGTGAGCCTGGGCTATGCGCGCCCGACGCTCGAAGCGCGCGACATGCTCAAGGGCGAGTTCTACCTGCTGGCGCTGTTCGTGCTGCTGGGCATCTCGGTGATGTGCTCGGCCAACAACTTCCTCGTCGTCTACCTGGGCCTGGAGCTGATGAGCCTGTCTCTGTACGCGCTGTGCGCGCTGCGGCGCGACCATGCGGTGAGCACCGAAGCGGCGATGAAGTACTTCGTGCTTGGCGCGCTGGCCAGCGGCTTCCTGCTCTACGGCCTGAGCATGATGTACGGCGCCACGGGCTCGCTGGAGATCCCGCGCGTCTTCGAGCAGATCGCCACCGGCCGCATCAACAAGGACGTGCTCGTCTTCGGCGTCGTCTTCGTGGTCGCCGGCCTGGCCTTCAAGCTCGGTGCAGCGCCCTTCCACATGTGGGTGCCCGACGTCTACCAGGGTGCGCCCACCGCGGTGACGCTGCTCATCGGCGCGGCGCCCAAGTTCGCCGCCTTCGCCATCACCATCCGGCTGCTCGTCGAAGGCCTGCTCGGGCTGGCCGTCGACTGGCAGCAGATGTTCATCGTGCTGGCGGTGGCTTCGCTGGTGGTGGGCAACGTCGCGGCCATCGCGCAGACCAACCTCAAGCGCATGCTCGCCTACAGCACCATCGCCCAGATGGGCTTCATCGTGCTCGGCCTGTCGGCCGGCGTCGTCAGCGGCAACACACTGTCGGCGGCCAATGCGTACAGCTCGGCCATGTTCTACCTCGTGGCCTACGTGCTCACGACGCTCGGCACCTTCGGCCTCATCATGTTCCTGTCGCGCCAGGGCTTCGAGTCCGAGGAGATCGAAGACCTGGCCGGCCTGGCCAAGCGCAGCCCCTGGGTCGCCGGGGTGATGACGGTGTTCATGTTCTCGCTCGCCGGCGTGCCGCCGATGGTCGGCTTCTTCGCCAAGCTGGCGGTGCTCCAGGCGCTCGTCACCACCAACGTCACGCTGTACATCGTGCTGGCGGTGGTGGCGGTGATGTTCTCGCTGGTCGGCGCCTTCTACTATCTGCGCGTGGTCAAGGTGATGTGGTTCGACGAGCCCGTCGTCAGCGTGCTCACCGACCGCACCCAGGGCGTGACGGCGCTGCTGGCGCTCAACGGCGCGGCGGTGCTGCTGTTCGGTCCCTTCTCGGGCGGCCTGATGGCGATGTGTCGCGACGCCATCGTCAAGGCCCTGGCCAGCTAGGGCTGTGGGTCACCTGGAAGCAGCCCGGCGGGGCATGGCCATTGCACGCGGTGCCGCCGGGCATGGCTGAGCCCGGCGCGCTGGCCGACGACGCCCACCTCATCGAACGCCGCCGCGGCGGCGCCACGGTGCTGCAGGGCAGCTTCCTCGAAGTGCGGCGCGACGACGTGGTGCTGCCCGACGGCAGCGCCGCCACGCGCGAATACGTGCAGCACGGCGGCGCCGTGGCCGTGATCCCGGTGCTCGACGACGGCCGCCTGGTGCTGGTGCGCCAGCACCGCTACCCGGTGGGCAAGGTGCTGCTGGAGTGGCCCGCAGGCAAGCTCGATGCGGGCGAGGACATCCTGGCCTGCGCGCGGCGCGAGCTGATCGAGGAGACCGGCTACTGCGCGCGCGAGTGGGCCTTTGCCGGCCGCATCCACAACGCCGCGGCCTACTCCACCGAAACGCTGTGGCTGTGGTTTGCGCGTGGCCTGGTGGCGGGCCCGCCGCGCCCCGATCACGGCGAGTTCGTCGAGACGGTGCGCCTGAGCGAGGCCGAACTGCTGGCGCTGGAACTGCGCGACGAGTTGCCTGACGTCAAGACTCTCATCGGCCTGCGCTGGCTGCAGCAAGCCCGCGCCGGCCAGCGGGTTTGCGCCTGGCTCAGCGCGCCCGGCGCGGCGCCCCTATGATGCGGTCCCCATGAAGGTCCTCAACCTGCGTTGCGCCAACGGCCACGGCTTCGAAGGCTGGTTTGCCTCCGAGGACGATTTCATGAGCCAGAACGGCGCCGGGCAGGTGGAGTGCCCGCTGTGTGCCGACAAGGTCGTCAGCCGCATGCCTTCGGCGCCGCGCCTGAACCTGTCGGGGGCCAGCGAGCCGGTGGCCCAGCCGCAGCCCGCCGATCTGCAGGCGGCCTGGCTGCAGACGGTGCGTCACCTGCTGGCCAACACCGAAGACGTGGGCGCGCGCTTTGCGGAGCAGGCGCGCCGCATCCATTACGGCGAGGATCCGGCGCGCGGCATCCGCGGCCAGGCCACGCCCGAAGAGCGAGCTTCCTTGCTCGACGAAGGCATCGAGACCATGGCCATCCCGTTGCCTGCGGCCCTCAAGGGGCCGGTACAGTGAAGGCCGGCTCGCTAGAGCACGCGGCCGGGGTTCATCAGCCCCTGGGGATCGAGCGCGGCCTTGATGCTGCGCATCAGGCGCAACGCCACCGGTGACTTGCGCAGCGCCAGCTCGTCGCGCTTGAGCGCGCCGATGCCGTGTTCGGCTGAGAACGAACCCGCGCGCGCCGCCACGGCGTCGAACACCAGCTGATTGACGTCGTGTTCGTGCGCGGCCAGAAAGCCGGCGCCATCCACGCCCACCGGGGCCTGCACGTTGTAGTGCAGGTTGCCGTCGCCGAGGTGTCCGAAGTTGACCAGTCGCACGCCGGCGAAGCGGGCTTGCAGCGCGGCATCGGTGTGAAGCACGAAGTCGGCGATGGCCGACACCGGCAGCGAGATGTCGTGCTTGATGTTGAGGCCTTCCTCGGCCTGCGCCAGCGGGATCGACTCGCGCACGTGCCACAGCGCACGGCTTTGCGCCAGGCTCTCGGCGACCACGACATCGCTGACCAGGCCCGCTTCGAGCGCGGCGCCGAGCACGGCTTCGAAGCGCGCTCGCGCCTGCGCAACGCCCTCCACGTCGCTCTGCTCCAGCAGCACCGTCCAGGGCGCGCCGGGCAGCGGCCGGGGCAGGGCCGGGAAGTGACGCGCCACGAGCTCGAGTGCGAACCGGCCCATCGCCTCGAAGCCCGTGAGGCCCGCGCCCAGCCGCGTGCGCGCCAGCTCGAGCAGCGCCACGCAGTCGGCCAGCGTGGCGCAGGCGGCCAGCGCGGTGACGGTGGCTGCGGGCTGCGGCGCCAGCTTCATGGTCGCTGCGGTGATGATGCCCAGCGTGCCTTCGCTGCCGATGAAGAGGTCGCGCAGGTCGTAGCCGGTGTTGTCCTTGCGCAGGCCCGTGAGGCCTTCCCAGACTTCGCCGGCCGCCGTCACCACTTCGAGCCCCAGGCAGAGCTCGCGCGTGTTGCCCCAGCGCAGCACCTGCGTGCCACCGGCATTGGTGGCCAGATTGCCGCCCAGCGTGCAGCTGCCCTCGGCGGCCAGGCTGAGCGGGAACAGCAGGCCGCGCTCGGCGGCGGCGGCCTGCACGTGTTGCAGCACACAGCCGGCTTCGGCCGTCAGCGTGAGGTTAGCGGCGTCGACGTGGCGCACCCGATTCATGCGCTGCAGGCTGAGCAGCACCTGGGTGCCGCTGGCGTCGGGCACGCCGCCGCCCACGAGGCCGGTGTTGCCGCCTTGCGGCACCAGGCCGACGCCGTGCGCAGCACACAGCCGCACCACGTCGGCGACCTCGGCGGTGCTGCCCGGCCGCACCACCGCCAGAGCCTTGCCGCGCCAGCGCCGGCGCCAGTCCAGCTCCCAGGCCGAGAGATCGCCCTCGGTCAGCACCTGGGCCGCGCCGACGCTGGCGCGCAGGCGGTCGAGCAGCGTCAAGTCGCCTCCTGCACCGAACGTCGCAGGCGCCAGCGGATGTACAGCGAACTGGCGCCGAACAGCCACAGGCACAGCGCGATCTCGAGCCCCGCCAGTACCTGCGACAGCCCGTGCTCGGTGGTGGCGCGCACCACGCCTTCCATGAAGTACAGCCACAGCAGCAGGCTCAGCCAGCGAAAGGTGTACATGCGGTGGCGCCACAGCCCCGCCAGGCACAGCACCAGGGGCACCACCTTGAGCGCCAGCGTGCCGCTGCCGGTGGGGGCCAGCACCAGTTCCCACGCCAGGCCGAGCACGATGAGGCCGATCAAGCAGGCCAGCGCCGCGGCGCGGGCGTGGCGCACCACGGCTTCGGGCTCGTTGGCATCGTTTGGCAGAGTCATGCTGGCATCATAGCCAGCATGAACGACGCTGCACTCGGCACCGAAGCAAGCCCCGTCGAACGGCTGCGCGCGCTGGCGCGCGACTTGCCGCACACGCTGCGCGCCTGGCCCTGGTTCGAGACCCTGCGCACGCTGCGCGAGCGCTTCCGCGACGACCGCCTCGGCCTCACCGCGGGCAGCCTGACCTTCACGACGCTGATCGCGCTGGTGCCGCTGGTGACGGTGATGCTGGCGGCCTTCACCGCCTTCCCGCTGTTTGCCGGCTTCGAGGGCGCGCTGGAGCAATACTTCCTGCAGAACTTGGTGCCCGACACCATCGCCAAGCCGGTGCTGCGTGCGCTGACGCAGTTCGCGACCAAGGCGCGCGGCATGGGCACCGCCGGGTTGCTGCTGCTGGTGGTGACGGCGCTGGCGCTGGTGCTGACCATCGACCGCACCTTGAATGCGATCTGGCGCGTGCGCCAGCCGCGGCCGCTGGGGCAGCGCGTGCTGGTGTACTGGGCGGCCCTGACGCTGGGGCCGCTGGCGCTGGGCGTGAGCCTGTCGCTGACGTCGCTGGCGCTGTCGGCTTCACGCGGCTGGGTCTCGGCCTTGCCGGGGGGTGTGGCGCTGCTGCTCGAGTTGATCCAGTTCCTGCTGCTGGCGGCGGCCACCGCGGGGCTCTTTCACTACGTGCCCAACACCGCGGTGCGCTGGCGCCATGCCTGCGCCGGTGGGCTGTTCGTGGCCATCGCCTTCGAGGTCGCCAAGAAACTGCTGACCTGGTATCTCGACACCGTGCCCACCTACAGCGCCGTGTACGGCGCCTTTGCCGCGGTGCCGATTTTGCTGCTGTGGGTCTACCTGGGCTGGGTCATCATGCTGCTGGGTGCGGTGATCGCGGCCTATGCGCCGAGCCTGCAGATGCGGGTGTCGTCGCGCGCGGCCACGCCGGGTTGGCGCTTCGAGCTGGCGCTGGCGGTGCTGCGGCAGCTCGACGCGGCGCGCCGCGGCGGCAGCCACGGCCTGTCGCAGGCGGCGCTGTCGGAGCGGCTGCGCGCCGATCCGCTGCAGCTCGAGCCGCTGCTTGAGATGCTGGCCGAGATCGACTGGGTGTCGCGCCTGGACGAGAGCGGTGACGCGCGCCACGTGCTGCTGTGCGACGCCGCGTCCACCACGCTGGGCCCGCTGGTCCAGCGCACGCTGCTCGACCCCGGCGTGGCCAGCCAGCACTTCATGCAGGCCAGCGGCCTGCGCCGCCTGACGCTGCGTCAGGCGCTGGGCGATGGCTAACTAGCGACCTGGCTGGCGCAAGCGCATCGCGCCCGGCAAAGGCACCGAGCGGCGCAGCACGTCTTCGGCCAGCCACAGCGCGGCGCGGCGCGCCCGCTCGGCCACCACCGGCAGCGGCAGTTGCTGGTAGTCGTCGTTGAAGACCTCGAAGCTGTAGTCGCCGCGGTAGCCCAGCTGATCGAGCGCCATCACCAGGCGCGCCAGCTCTTCGCTGTGCACGCCTTCGCCGGGGAAGACGCGGAAGGTGCGCGCCGTGGTCATGCGCTCCTCGAAGGTCGGTGTCTCCTGCCACATGAAGTCCGACAGCTGCACGAGGTAGATGCGCAAGGGGTCCAGCAGGTCGAAGTCTTCGAGCGCGTCCTTGGCAGCGAAGATGTGGAACGAATCCAGCCCGATGCCCAGGTTGGGCGCGTCGGCTTCGCAGACGATCTGCCAGGCCTGCGTGACGCGGTTGACCGTGCGGCCCCAGGACAGCGCTTCGCAGGCCACCTTGATGCCGTGCGGCAGCGCCAGCATGGCCAGCTTGCGCAGGTCGCGCGCCAGCGTGGCGCCGTCGGTGGCGGCGTGGCCGCTGGTCGAAGAGCAGGCCGCCGGCGCGCGCCTTGTCGTGGCCGGCCGCGACCAACATCGGCGGCAGCAGCGCGGCCAAGGCCGCGGTGTCGGCCACCGCGGAGCCCGCCAGTGCCGCCATCAGCGCCGCCATCAGCGCCGCCATCAGCGCCGCACCGCTGACCAGCAGCGCGTAGGCAGTGGGCATGCCCAGCGCCATGGCGTTGAGCAAGGAGCCCAAGGAGACGAGGATGGTCATCGTGCGGCTCCGTTGCCCGTGCGGGGCGTCTGTTCTTCGACGTGGGCCAGGTCTTCGGATTCCTGCGCCATCACCAGTTCATCGTCGCGCAGGCGGCCGCTGAGCGTGCGCCACATCTCGGCCAGCAGCAGCATGGCCGGCACCGCGAACACAACGCCCGCGAGTTGGACGATGGCCAACGGCGCGCCCGTGACCGGCGCCTCGACGTCCCGGTTGATGCGCGACTGCGCCAAGCTGCCCTGGAACAACATCACCGTCACGCCCAGCATCAGCACCTGGCTGGCCAGCATGCAGGCGATCTTGCCCTTGCGGCCCAGCCGGCAGACCAGCATGTCGGTGCCCGGGTGGTCGTGCTCGCGCAGCGCCACCAGGGCGCCCAGGAAGGTCATCCAGACGAATAGCCAGCGCGAGAGTTCCTCGCTCACGGCGATGCCGGAGTTGAAGAGGTAGCGCAGGACGACGTTGCCGAACACCATCACGACCTTCTGCCGCCCACGCTCCTAGGCAGAGGGCGATCAGCAACTCCAGCAGCTTGCTGGAGCGGTCCAGGACCGAGGGCGGGTTCGAGCGCACCGTTGTCTCCAGGCATCCTCGGCGGGATGCAGGAGCGAGTAATGTGCGAACCAGTTGGTTATTGAATCGGCAACCCCAATCGATCTGGATTTGCCGGTCGTCCTTGATCGTCTTTGCTTGCGCGCGATTATTTGCGCACGATTATTTGCGCACGACTATTTGCGCGCGACTACTTGCGCACGACTACTTGCGCACCACTACTTGCGCACGAAGTGCACCACCATCTCGGTGATGCTGTCGCGCCGGGCGATCAGCGCCGCGGGCGTCTGCAGGTCGCGCAGGCCGGCACGTTGAGCTTCTTGATGCTCTTGACCTGCGCCAGGTACTCGCCACGGTGGATGTTCTCGGTCATCACCAGGCGCACGAAGTCGGGGTTGGCGAACTGGGCGTCGACCGTGAAGCCCACCAGCGCGGCGCAGCGCGTCCTCGGGCGCCAGATCCTGCAGGTGAGCGGCTCGGGCTTGGCGGACGATCTCCTGGCTACTGGGGAGGCGCGCTGGCGAGGGGAATGGACTGCCTGGTTCATCACAGGCAGTGATGGGCATCAGAAGCGGATCTTGCCGGTCCACATGTCCTTGTACATGACCCAGTCGCCCATGAAGCTGAACAAGGGCCGCTTGAAGCTGGCCGGCTTGTTCTTTTCGAACACGAAGTGGCCGATCCAGGCGCAGCCGTAGCCGGCCAGCAGGCCATACAGCAGGTACAGCGGTTGGCCGGTGACGACCAGCATCGCCAGGCACACCAGCGCCAGCGTGCTGCCCAGGAAATGCAGCCGGCGGCAGTTGCGGTTGCCGTGTTCGCCCAGGTAGAAGGGGTAGAACTCGGCGAAGGTGGTGAAGGACTTGGCGTCGGGGGCGGCGGATGTTTCGATGCTCATGGCTCGGGTTCCTTCAGCGCAGGATGCTGCGCAGCGCATTCAACACCGGGTCCGGGCTTTCCTGCATCAGGAAATGCCCGGCCGGCACGGTGTGCACGGTGGCCCTCAGGCGCGCGGCGATGTCGGCCGCGCCCTTGGGCAGCGTCATCTGGTCGTGCTGGCCCAGCACCAGGCCGGCCGGGCAGCGCACGCGTTCCGCGGCTTGCAGGCCATTGGCGTAGCCGTTGCAGGCCGAGAAGTCGTTGTGGAACAGGCTGGCATCGCCTTGATTCGCCATCACCTGGTGCATCAGCGAGCGCGCCGCGCCGCGCAGCCACACGCCGGGACCGGGGTAGGAGGGCTTGGCTGCCAGCGTGCTGAAGGAGAAGGTCACGACGCGGTCGATGGCCGCGCCCACGTCCTGCAGCGACAGGTCCAGCAGCATCTGCGGCACAGGCATCGGCACGCAGGTGCCCAGCATCGCCAGGTGGCTGACGCGCTCGGACGCCTTGGCCGCCGCTTCCAACGCGACGAGCGAGCCCAGACTGTGGCCGGCCAGCGCTGCGCGCTGCACGCCGGCCGCGCCCATCAGCGCCAGCACCCAGTCGGCCAACGCTTGCACGCTGCTCAGGGCAGGACCGGCGCTGCGCATGTGGCCGGGCAGGTCGACCGCCAGCACGCCGTGGCCGTGGTGCGCGAACCAGCGTGCCAGCAGCGTCCACACGCTGTGGTCGTTGACGGCGCCATGGATGAAGACGACGCAGGGCAGGCTGGGGTCGAAGGGCTTGCCGCCGGTGTAGGCGTAGGCCTCTCGGTCGTTGACTTGCAGTTTCATGCGGGGTCCTTGGTCGATGCGGCGGCGTCTTCGCGCGCCCAGGCAAAGAGGGCGGTGTCGCGCGGCGCGCCGCCGATGTTGGGGCGCAAGGTGGCCTTGCGCATCACGCCTTCGTGCACCAGGCCGGCCTTGACGAGCACGGCGGCGCTGCGCGTGTTGGCGGCGTCGGCCGTGGCCCAGATGCGCACGACGCCGCTCTGCCGTTGCAGCCAGCCCACGAGCAGCCGTGCCGCCTCGGTGCCCAGGCCCTGGCCCCAGTGCGGCCGCGCCAGGAAGCAGCCGAAGTCGACGGCGTGGCCGTGCGGGCGGCAGGCGATGGCGCCGATGGCCTCGCCGCCGGGCTTGCGTTCGATGACCCAGTGGAATTCGGTGCCGGCATCCCAGCGCGCGGCGCAGCCTTCGAGGTAGGCGCGGGCGTCGCTTTCGGCACGGTGGGCCGGCCAGTCCATGTAACGCATCAGTTCGGCGTCGTGGGCGGCGCGGAAGGTCCACGCCGCGTCGGCCGGTGTCGAGCGGCGCAGTCGCAACCGCACGCCTTCGATGAGCACGGGTGCTTTCAGCACGGCAGCCTTCGGCACGTCAGCCCTCAGCGCGCTTTCTCGGCCACCTTGAAGGCGCGCTTCAAGTCGTCGATCAGGTCCTCGGCGTCCTCCAGCCCGATGCTCAGCCGGATCGTGCCGGCGGTGATGCCGGCCGCGGCGAGTGCCGCATCGTCCATGCGGAAGTGCGTCGTGCTGGCCGGGTGGATGACCAGCGAACGGCAGTCGCCGACGTTGGCCAGGTGCGAGAAGATCTTCAGCGCCTCGATGAACGCGCTGCCCTGGGCGCGCGAACCCTTCAAGTCGAAGC
>JANMVM010000048.1:0-15127 GCA_031392695.1 Rubrivivax sp. | reverse complement strand
CGCCTTCACCGACAAGATCGCCGCCATGTTCGAAGGCGACTACCGAATAGTGCACCACCTGGCGCCGCCGCTGACGGCGAAGAAAAACGACAAGGGTGAACTCGTCAAGCAGCCCTTCGGCCCCTGGATGCGCAGCGCCTTCGGCGTGCTGGCCAAGTTAAAGGGCCTGCGCGGCACGGCGCTGGACGTCTTCGGGCGCACGGCAGAGCGCAGGGTGGAGCGTGCGCTGGTCGTCGAGTACGAAGCCTGCATCGACGAGCTGCTGCAGACGCTGAACGCCGACAGCCGCGCACTGGCAGCCGAGATCGCGCGCATCCCGGAAGAAATCCGCGGTTATGGCCACGTCAAGGAACGACACCTGAAAGCGGCGCGTCCGAAGTGGGATGCGCTGATGCAGCGCTGGCGCGCCGGCGGCCTGCAACAGGCGGCCTGAGCGTGGACCGCGGCCAACACCACCAACTGCACGGCGTGCAGCCGGTGCTGCCGGTGCCCGACGTGGCGGCTGCGGCCGACTGGTTCGTGCGCGTGCTCGGCTTCGAGCTCGACTTCCTGCACGGCGAAGCGCCGCACCTGCATGGCCGCGTCAAGATCGGCGACGGCAGCTGGGGCGACCCGATCTACATCCACCTGGCGCTGCAAGCAGGCCCGATCCAGCCCTGCGGCCAGATCCGCCTGCACGTCGGTCACGACATCGACGGCCTGCACGCGCACGTGCTGGCCGCCGGCGCCAGCGTGCTGCTGGCGCCCACCGACCAGCCCTGGGGCCTGCGCGAGATCGTCGTGCAGGCGCCCGGTGGGCACCGGCTGGTGCTGGGGGCCTACCGGGGGCACGCCGAAAGCGCCGATCTTCCACGCCCCGTGATCGCCTGCTACCGCGCCAAGCCGGGCCAGGAAGCCGTGCTGATTGAACTGGTGCGCGGCCATGTGCCGGCGTTGCGTCGGCTGGGCCTGGCCACTGACCGCGCGCCCTACAGCCTGCGTGCGGCCGACGGCACACTGGTGGAAGTGTTCGAGTGGTCGTCGGCCAAGGCCATCGAAGCCGCGCACAGCCACCCCGAAGTGCACAAGATGTGGGCCGCCTTCGGCGAGGCTTGCACCATCGTCAAGCTGTCGCAGTTGGCCGAGGCGCAGAACCTGTTTGCCGAGTTCACGCCGCTGGACGCATGAACTGGCCGGCGCTGGCGGCGGCACGGGCGCGGCAGGTTCCGCGCGTGCCTTTCTTCATCGATGGACTCCCGGTCGGCTCGGTGGCGCGCGCCGACCTGCACGCCTTGCAGGCCTGGCCGCAATGGCTGTCGCTGCGCGAAGGCGCAGTCACGCTCGCCGCAGCCAACCGCGACGCGGCGCTGGCCACCATCAACGTATCGCTGCGCCAGCAGGGCCTGGTGCGCGCCTGGCGCGACGAGTTCTACGCCATCCGCGACCCCGCCAGCGGCCGCCACCTGGCGCGCACCGAACGCGCCGCTTCGCGCTTTTGGGGCACGCTGACACAGGGCGCACATGCTAACGGTTATGTCGCAGACATCCAGGGTCGGCCGACGCACCTGTGGATCGCCCGCCGTTCGCTCGCCAAGGCCACCGACCCGGGCTTGCTCGACAACCTCGTCGGCGGCGGCGTGCCCGATGGCCAGACGCCGCGCGAGACGCTCGTGCGCGAGGGCTGGGAAGAAGCCGGCCTGACGCCGTCACAGATGGCTCCGGCGCGGGCCGGCCGCGTGATCCGGCTGCACCGCGACCTGCCCGAAGGCCTGCAGCTCGAAGACCTGCACAGCTTCGACCTGCCGCTGCCCGTCGGCGTCGTGCCTCACAACCAGGACGGCGAAGTCGCCGGCTTCGAGCTGATGCCCGTGGCGCAGGCCCTGGCCCATGCAAGCACTCAGCAGATGACGGTCGACGCGGCCCTGGTGACGCTGGAATTCGGTCTGCGCCACGGCCTGCTGGGCCGCGCCGAGGCACAGGCGCTGGAGGCCGCTGCGGCTGGCCTGTGGCCGGGCGACTGAGGCGCAACGGTTTCAAGCAGTTGCAGGCGTTCGCCTGCGGTCACCGCGGCGATCAAAAGCCTTGAACGCGAGGGGCCCGGTGCGGCGTCGATACTGCGCTTTGCCATGAACGCCACCGCCACCCGTTATCACCCCGTGAGCATCGCTCTACACTGGCTGCTGGCCTTGATGATCCTGGGCTCACTGGCTGTCGGCTTGTACATGACGGACCTGCCGATCTCGCCGACACGCCTGAAGCTCTACAACTGGCACAAGTGGGCGGGCATGACGATCCTGGGCCTGTCGGCGCTGCGCCTGCTGTGGCGCCTGGGCCACCGCCCGCCGGCCGATCTGCCGATGCTGCCCTGGCAGAGCCGCGCCGCCCACGTCGCGCACCAGGCGTTGTACGCGCTGTTCTTCGCCGTGCCGCTGGCCGGCTGGGCCTACAGCTCGGCGGCGGGCTTCCCGGTCGTGCTGTTCGGCGTGCTGCCGCTGCCCGACTGGGTGCCGGTGGACCGCCCGCTGTCCGACAGTCTCAAGCAACTGCACCACCTGCTGGCCTACGCGCTGGCGGCTGTCATCGGCCTGCACGTGGCCGGCGCGCTCAAGCACCATTTCATCGACCACGACGCCCTGCTGCAGCGCATGCTGCCCGGGCGTGGCTGAAACCACTGTCAAGGACGCCATGAGTTCACGCACCCTCTTTGCCCTGACGCTCGGCGTCGCCTTGCTGGGTGCTGTCTGGCAGCCGGCGCAGGCCCAGCCCAAGCCGGCCCAGCTGGTGGCCGCCGGCAGCGAGATCGGCTTCACCACCAAGCAGATGGGCGTGCCGGTGGATGGCAAGTTCGGCAAGTTCAGCGCCCAGATCGCGCTCGACCCGAAGAAGCCCGAGACCGGCAGCGTGGCCTTCGTCATCGACACCGGCAGCGCGCGCTTCGGCAGCGCCGAACTCGACGCCGAGGTGCCCAAGGCGACGTGGCTGAACGTGCCCAAGTTCCCGCAGGCCAGCTTCCAGTCCAGCGCCGTCAAGGCCGCCGGCCCGGGCAGGTTTGAAGTCGCCGGCAAGCTCAGCATCAAGGGCTCGGTGCGCGACATCGTCGTGCCGGTGGCGGTGACGCAAACCGCCGGCGCCAGCACGGCCAGCGGCGCCTTCACCATCAAGCGGCTCGACTTCAAGGTGGGCGAAGCCGAATGGGCCGACACCTCGATGCTGGCCAACGACATCCAGGTGCGCTTCAAGCTCGTGCTCACCGGCCTGGCGCCGCTGTAACTCTGTCTTTCCTGCTCCCTCAACTCCTGGCTTTGAAATACACCATGAAGACCTTTGTCGCAGCCGCTGTCGTCCTGTCCGCCCTGGGCGCCGCCCAGGCCTCGTCGCCCATCTACACGATCGAGCCCACGCACACCTTCGTCAATTTCGAGGTCAGCCACTTCGGCACCAGCTTCAACCGCGGCCGCTGGGACAAGAAAGAAGGCACGGTGCAGTTCGACCGCGCGGCCAGGACCGGCCGCGTCGAACTAACGATTGACATGAACTCCATCAACAGCGGCGTGCCGCAGTTCGACGGCCACCTCAAGAGCAAGGACTTCTTCAACGCCGCCGAGCACCCGACCGCCAAGTTCGTGGGCGACAAGTTCGTCTTCAATGGCGACAAGGTGGCCGCCGTCGAAGGCACGCTGACGATGCTGGGCAAGAGCAACCCGGTCACGCTCAAGGCCAACCAGTTCAACTGCTACACCAACCCCATCTTCAAGCGCGAGGTCTGCGGCGGCGACTTCGAAGCCACGATCCAGCGCAGCCAGTGGGGCATCACCTACGGCCTGCCGGTCGTCGCACCGGACAACGTGCGCCTGGTGATCCAGGTCGAGGCCATCCGCCAGTAAGGGCCGTGGGCTGGGCGGGGCAGCCGGCCAGCGCACCCGGCCTCAAGATGGCGGCATGAAGCGCACATTTCTGCAGTCCCTGCTGCCGGCAGCGGCGCTGGCCGTGGCGTCCCTGAACGCCGCGGCAGCGCCCGCGGTGTACGTGCTCGACCCCGAGCACAGCTTCGTGCACTTCGAGGTGACCCACTTCGGCACCTCGACCTCGCGCGGCCGCTTCGGCCCCGTGAGCGGCGAAGTCACGCTCGACCGGGCGCAAGGCACGGGCGAGGTCGGCGTGCGCATCGCCACCGCCGGTATCGACACCGGCTTGGCGGTCTTCAACGCCCGCCTGCGTCAACCCGACCTGCTGGCCAGCAACGAATTCCCCGAGGCTTACTTCGTGGCGCGCCAGTTCCGCTTCGACGACGGGCGCCTGGCCGAGGTGCGCGGCGAGTTCACTTTTCGCGGCACCAGCCAGGCGCTGTCGCTGCGCGCCCGCCTGTTCGCCTGCCGGACAGACGGAAAGTCCGAGGTCTGCGGCGGCGACTTCGAAGGCGAGCTCAAGCGCAGTGACTTCGGCGCCACCTTCCTGCTGCCCTTCGTCGGCGACCGCGTGCGGCTGCTGGTGCAGGTGGAAGGCCGCCGCACCCCCTGAACGCCGCGGCGCGTGCACCGGCAGCGCAGCAGACAGCGCCGCTCGGGTCAATACTGCGTTGACATCCCAGGCGGGGTTACACCCAGTGGTCATCGCTGAGCAGGTGGTCAACAGTCAGGCGTTCCCCAGCGTCCAGGACAATTGTTGTCCGTCCTCGCCATTCAACCGGAGACAAGCCATGACCCAAGCCACCAAGCGGCTGCCCGCGCCGCGCCGCCAGTTCCTGAAGTCCGCCACGGCGGGTGCCGTCGGCGCCGGCGCGATGGTCGCGCCACACATCGCCATGGCGCAGACGACTTCGCTGCGCTTCCAGAGTACCTGGCCGGCGAAAGACATCTTCCACGAGTACGCGCTCGACTTCGCCAGGAAGGTCAACGACATGACCGGCGGCGAGCTGAAGATCGAAGTCCTGCCCGCAGGCTCGGTGGTGCCGGCCTTCGGCCTGCTCGACGCCGTCTCCAAGGGCACGCTCGACGGCGGCCACGGCGTGCTGGGCTACCACTACGGCAAGCAGAACGCGCTGGCGCTGTGGAACTCGGGCCCGGCCTTCGGCATGGATGCCAACATGCTGCTGTCCTGGCACAAGTACGGCGGCGGCAAGGAACTGCTGGCCAAGCTCTACGCCTCGATCGGCATCACCACGGTGCAGTCCTTCCTGTACGGCCCGATGGCGACGCAGCCGCTGGGCTGGTTCAAGAAACCGGTCACCAAGCCCGAAGACTTCAAGGGCCTGAAGTACCGCACCAATGGCCTGGCGATCGACCTCTTCACGGCCATGGGCGCGGCGGTCAACGCGCTGCCCGGCGGCGAGATCGTGCCGGCCATGGACCGCGGCCTGCTCGACGCGGCCGAGTTCAACAACGCCACCTCCGACCGCCTGCTCGGATTCCCCGACGTGTCCAAGGTTTGCATGCTGCAGAGCTTCCACCAGAGCGCCGAGACCTTCGAGATCTTGTTCAACAAGCCCAAGTACGACGCCCTGCCGGGCAAGATGAGGGCGATCATCGACAACGCGGTCGAGGCCTCGTCGGCCGACATGTCCTGGAAGGCGATCGACCGCTATTCCAAGGACTACATCGAGCTGCAGACCAAGGACAAGGTCAAGTTCTACAAGACGCCGGACTCGGTGCTGCAGGTGCAGCTCAAGCTGTGGAGCGAGATCCTGGAGAAGAAGTCGGGCGAGAACGCGCTCTTCAAGGAGATCGTCGAATCGCAAAAGACCTTCGCCGAGCGCACCGTCAAGTGGGATCAGGACACCTACGTCAGCCGGCGCATGGCGGTGAGCCACTTCTTCGGGGCCAAGGCGCCCACCAAGACCTGATCGCCTTTCGCATCCTTCGTCGGCCATCCGGACGAACTCCGGGTGGCTGACTTCTTTGAGCGGGCCTCGCCATGCAGCAATTGCTCCTGACCATTGACAAGATCAGCACCTTCGTCGGCCAGGCGTTTTCCTGGCTCATCGTGGCGCTGACCCTGATGATTTCCTGGGAGGTGTTCTCGCGCTACGTGCTCGACCACCCGCACGCCTGGGCCTTCGACGTCATGATCATCATGTACGGCACGCTGTTCATGATGGCCGGTGCCTACACGCTGTCCAAGTCCGGGCACGTGCGCGGCGACGTGCTGTACGGCTTCTTCGAGCCCCGAACCCAGGCCACCATCGACCTGATCCTGTACTTCCTGTTCTTCCTGCCCGGCGTGTTCGCACTCACGTACGCCGGCTACTTCTTCGCCGCCGAGTCGTGGGCCATGAACGAACACTCGAGCATCACCGCCGAGGGCCCGCCGATCTACCCCTTCAAGGCCATGCTGCCGCTGGCCGGCGCCTTCCTCTTCGTGCAGGGCATCGTCGAGATCATCCGCTGCGTGATCTGCATCCAGCAAGGAGCCTGGCCCTCGCGCGAGCACGACGTGGAGGAGGTCGACGTCGGCAAGCTCAAGGAAATGGTCCACGTCAAGGACGATGACATCGCCCAGCTCGACAAGCTCGTGGTGCAGCCGGGGGGCGCGAAATGAAGATCAAGAAGGAACTGTGGTTCGGCTTCGCGCTGATGGCGATCATCGGCGCGACGGTGGTGGTCTTCATGCCATGGAGCAATTTCTTCGACGGCCACCTGACGCGGCAGGACCTGGGCTACCTGGGCCTGCTGATGCTGGCGCTGATCGTGGTGGCCATCATGCTCGGCTTCCCGACTGCCTTCACGCTGATGGGCATGGGCATGTTCTTCGGTTGGCTGGCCTACCGCAGCGTCAACCCGGAGCTGGCCACGCGCCAGGTGCTGGACCTGATGGTGCAGCGCGCCTACTCGGTGATGTCCAACGACGTGCTGATCGCGATCCCGCTGTTCGTCTTCATGGGCTACCTCGTCGAGCGCGCCAACCTGATCGAGAAGCTGTTCAAGAGCCTGCACCTGTCGCTGGCCCGCGTGCCCGGCGCGCTGGCGGTGGCCACCATCGTGACCTGCGCGATTTTCGCCACCGCCACCGGCATCGTGGGCGCGGTGGTCACGCTGATGGGACTGCTGGCGCTGCCGGCGATGCTGCGCGCCGGCTACAACATCAAGCTCGCGGCCGGCGCCATCACCGCCGGCGGCTGCCTGGGCATCCTGATCCCGCCGTCCGTGCTGCTCATCGTCTATGGCGCCACGGCCGGGGTCTCGGTGGTCAAGCTCTACGCCGGCGCCTTCTTCCCCGGCATCATGCTGGCCGGCTTGTACGTCGCCTACGTCATCATCGTCGCGAAGTGGAAGCCGCATCTGGCGCCACCGCTGTCAGCTGCCGACCGCATCGTCCCGCTGCCGCCGCTGTCGCAGACGCTGAGCGCGCGCAGCGGCAACGCGCTGGCGGGTCTGTTCGGCGGCCTGGGCGTGCCGTCGCTACCCAAGCGGGAGGTGCTCGCGCAGCTCTTCGTGTCCCTGCTGCCGGCGCTGTCCATTGCCACGCTGCTGGTGGTGATGTTCGTGAGCGCGACCGCGCCGACCGCCGCGATCGACACCACCGGCCTGGTGCAGGCGGGCGGCGCGATCAGCGTCGACGAAGGCAAGCCGGCCGAATCCACCGGCCTGCAGGAACCACCCAAGGAATCCGGCGGGTTGCAGGAGCCGCCGAAGGATGGCGGTGACCTCAAAGAGCCGCCGGCCGAACTCGGCCAGGCCGCTTCGGCCGCCGGGGCTTCGCCGGCACCGGCACCCGCCGCCGCCGCGCGCGCCGAGCCGGCCCCGGCGCCGGTCGAATCCGTCCCGGCCGCGCGCGCACCGGCCCCCACCTGGTACTGGATCGTCTTCGGCCTGGGCATGGCCGGCCTGGCGCTGGTCAGCTGGCTGATGAGCTGGCAGCGGCTGGAAATCTTCAAGATGCTGCTGTCGTCGTTCTTCCCGCTGGCGGTGATGATCATCGCCGTGCTCGGGTCGATCGTCTTCGGCCTGGCTACGCCGACCGAGGCTGCCGCCGTCGGGGCCTTCGGCGGCTTGGTGCTGGCCGGCGCCTACCGCTACGTCTCGGCCCGCACCACCCACCGTGCCAACCCGGTGGCCAAGACGCTCGTCGACCTGGGCGGCATCCTCAAGGAGTCATCCTTCCTGACCGCCAAGACCAGCGCCATGGTGTGCTGGCTGTTCGTCGGCTCGTCGATCTTCTCGGCCGCCTTTGCGCTGCTGGGCGGCCAGGAACTGATCGAGACCTGGGTGCTGTCGCTCGGACTGACGACGCTGCAGTTCATGCTGCTGAGCCAGTTCATCATCTTCATCCTGGGCTGGCCGCTGGAGTGGACCGAGATCATCGTCATCTTCATGCCGATCTTCATCCCGCTGCTGCCCAAGTTCGGCGTCGACCCGCTGTTCTTCGGCCTGCTGGTGGCGCTGAACCTGCAGACCGCCTTCCTCAGCCCGCCAGTGGCGATGGCGGCCTTCTACCTCAAGGGCGTGTCACCGAAGCACGTGACCCTGAATCAGATCTTCGCCGGCATGATGCCGTTCATGGCGATCCAGGTGCTGGCGCTGGCGCTGCTGTACCTCTTCCCGGCCATCGGCATGTGGCTGCCGAATCTGCTCTACAAGTAGGCGGCCCGGCGCAGTCAGCGCCTGCTGCGCACTGACTGCCGCCGGCAACTGCCATTGCGCAGAAGCCAGGGCGCAGCAGCCTCAAGCCGCAAACGAGCGGCCGAAGGCAAACACCGAGTTGGGCGCCGTCGTTCGCACCGGTTTGGCCGCCAGTGGCGCTGCGACGGGCCGGCGCGCCGGGCGCGCTTCGATGCTCACGCCCTTGTCCAGTTGCTCCTGCACCAGGCTGGCCAGCGTGACGTTCGCCATGTGCTCCAGCATCACGGCGTTCAAGCGCCGCCACAGGTCCTTGGACATGCCCAGGCTGCGATCCTCGGCGCCCGTGTCGTCCAGCGGTTCGTCGACGGCCTTCACGATGTCGGCCACCGAAACCTCGCTCGCGCTGCGGCCCAGCGTGTAGCCGCCGCCAGGGCCGCGGGTGCTGGCGACCACGCCGTCACGGCGCAGGCGGCTGAACAGCTGCTCCAGGTACGACAACGAGATCTGCTGGCGCTGGCTGATCGAAACCAGGGCCACCGGGCCGGCGGCCTCGCGCAGGGCCAGATCGATCAGGGCATTGACGGCAAAACGACCCTTGGTGCTCATGCGCATGGCGCTCTCCGGTAAAGACGTTGAAGAAGGAATTAACAGGACTCAATGTAGGGTTGGATTCGCTTCGCGTAAATTCGATAATCAAATAAAATCAGTTCGCAAAATACGAACTATTAACCGACCGACCGACTGACCGACCGAGCGCCGCATGAACTTCAAGCACCTGCACTACTTCTGGGTCACGGCCAAGGCCGGCGGCGTGGTGCGGGCAGGCGAGCAGTTGCACACCACGCCACAGACGCTGTCGGCGCAGATCAAGCTGCTGGAAGCGCGACTGGGCCGGCGGCTGTTCCGCAAGAGCGGGCGCAAGCTCGAACTCACCGACGACGGCCGCGTGGCCCTTCGCTACGCCGACGAGATCTTTGCGCTCGGCGGCGAGTTGGAGGCGGCCCTGCGCGAGAACCGCGGTGCGTCGACCCAGGTGCTGGATTTCCGCGTCGGCGTCGAAGACGCGGTGGCCAAACCGGTTGCCTACCGGCTGCTGGAGCCCGCGCTGGCGCTGGCCGAGCCGGTGCGACTGATCTGCACCGAAGGCCAGTTCGACGACCTGATGGCCCAGCTCGCCCTGCACCGCCTGGATCTCGTGATCGCCGACGAGCCGCTGACCAGCCGCCTGAGCGTGAAGGCCTTCAATCACAAGCTGGGCAGCTCGCCGATGAGCTTCTTCTGCGCCCCGGCGCTGGCGGCCCGCTTGCAGGGGCCGTTTCCGCAGTGCCTGAATGGCGCCCCGATGCTGGTGCCGGGTGGCAGCTCTTCGGTGCGGCCGCAATTCGAGACCTGGCTCACGCGGCATGCACTGCACCCGCGCGTGGTGGGCGAATTCGATGATGGCGCCCTGCTCAACGCGTTTGGCCGCCACGGCGACGGTGTCTTTCTCTCGCCCAGCGTGGTCGAAGGCGAGACCATCGCCCAGTACGGCGTGCAGGTCATCGGACGCAGCGATGAACTGACGGACGATTTCTACGCCATCTCGGCCGAGCGCCGCATCACCCACCCCGGCGTGGCGGCCATCACCCAGGTGGCGCGCGGCGCGCTCTTCAACGCGCTGCCGGGCTGAGGGCGGGCATCAGCGCTGAAGCGCTGCAGCGCTGTCGAGCGTGCCGGCCGGCGCAGGCACGTCGAAGGCCAGGGTCACGAAATGGCTCTGCCAGCGCTGGGCGTCGCTCGAAGCCGGGCGCAGGTCGGTGCCGCGCAGCACCCAGCGCCCGGCAGGCAAGGCGTTGACGTGGATGCGGCCATCGGCGTCGCTGCGGCGCCAGATGCCCAGGCTCGCGGCATCGCTCTGCAGCTCCATCGCCAGCCCGGCCAGGGGCGTGCCATCGCGCAGGACACGGAAGGTGAGGCCTCCCGGGGCAGCCGGCTCCCACACGATGTCCATCGCCAGCGGTGCCGCTGTGCCCCGGGCCGGCGAAAAGTCGATGCGGGCATGCTTGGTGTAGGTTTCCCTCCACGGCAGGCCCTGCTCCTGCAGACGCGTCCACGCCGCTCGCACCTCGGCAGGGGCCTGGATCTCGCGCAGGTAGATGGCCACCTTGCTGGCCGGCAGTTCGATCTCCAGCGGTACGAGTTGGGCCCAGCAACTCTGCGCCATTGGCCCGGCCTTCAGCACGAGGGCGTGACTGTCATTGCGCAGCGCCTGCATGAGCGCTTGGCGCCCGTCCAGGCTGCAGCCCTGGCGCGCCAGGAATTGCGCCCCCACGCCCGTCTCCTGCACCGGGTAGCGGTTGCCGGTGCCCAAGGCCAACAGTCGGGCGCCTGGCACTGCAGGCAGGACTTGGAACCAGGTGTCATGGGCGCAGGCCGGGGCCACGGCACAAGCCAGACACCAGGCGATCGACATCGAACGCAACTTCATGGCCGTCGATACGCGGGGCCGTGGCGCATGGATGCACACGGCAGCCCAGCCGACCCACCCAACGACGCGTCAACGGCCGTGCTGTTCCAGCGCCACGGCCGCACCCGTGAGCGCCACCAGGGTGTCCGTGATCAGCGCCGTGGGGATCGCGCTCAGGTAGGCCTGGAAACGGCCCTTGGACTCGAAACGCGAGCGGAACTCCGAGACGAAGAACCGCTCGCCCAGTCGCGGCACGATGCCGCCGCCAATGTAGACCCCGCCGCGCGCGCCCAGCACCAGCGCCACGTTGCCGGCAAAGCTGCCGAGCAGGGAGCAAAAGCTGTCCAGCGTGCGGCTGCACACCGGGTCCTGCTGCGACAGACCGCGCTCGACGATTGCTTCCACCGTCAGCACCCCAGAGGGTTGGCGCAGCACGGCGGCCACGGCCTGGTGCAGCACGGGCAGCCCGATGCCGGACAGCAGGCGCTCGGCAGAGACGTGGGGGTGGCTTCGGCGCACCGTCGCCAGCAGGTCGCTTTCAAAGTCATCGGCCGCCGACAGGCTGGCGTGCCCTCCTTCACCGGGCACGGCCACCCAGCCATGGGGCGTCGGCATGATGCCTGCCACGCCCAGGCCGGTGCCGGGGCCGATGACTGCCAGGGCCGCGTGTGCTGGCGTGCCCAGCGCCGGGCCGACGCCGCGCACCTGATGGCTCTTCAGGCGCGGCAGCGAGAGGGCCAGGGCCTCGAAGTCATTGAGCAGCAGCAGCTCATCGAGCGCCAGTTGACGGCGCGTGGCCTCGCGCGAAAAGCGCCAACCGCTGTTAGTAAAAGTGACCCGGTCGGAGCCCACCGCCGTGGCCACTGCAAACGCCGCGGCCCGGGGCGGCTGGTAGGCCGCGCCGAGCCGTATCGCAAGCGTGGCCAGATAAGCCTGGGCAGCGGCCGCCGGACCGTCGAACCCGGCCCCCGCCAGGGTGGCCACCTGCTCGACGCGGTCGGACCCTGCCGCCAGCCAGCCAAAACGGGCGTTGGTGCCGCCGATATCCGCCACCAGCCAGGGTCGCTCCAGCAAGGGTCCGGCAGCCACGATGGCGATGGCGCCCGGGTCCGGATCATTCATTGCACCCGCCCTGGCGCAGAGCACCGTTTGTCATCTTTCAACCTTTGATTGGAGAGCGCCGCCCGGGGACGACAAAGGTCCGGTTTTGGCCTCGAACGGTAGCAAAACTACAGTTTCAGGACAAGAGCATGAAAGCGCGATCGCGCCGTCACACCTGACCACAAGGCCGCACCAGGGGGAACCCTGTAGTGAAGCTACACCGCCACCTGCACTTGCAGCCCTGGGGCCGGCGGCCGAGTGTCGCGCACAATGGCGACTTCGCAGGAGCGTTGCACCGTCGCCCCCGCAACCCGCAACCCGCGCCCGGCGCCCGACACCACCATGACCCCTTTCGAGAGCCCGCGACTGCTGGCCGACATCGGCGGCACCTACGCCCGCTTCACCCTCGAGAGCGCGCCGGGCGTGTTCCGGCACACCGCTTCGTTGCGATGCGCCGAGCACGCCGACTTTCACGCCGCGGTCAGCGCCTACCTGGCGGGTCTGGCGCCCGGCGAGGCGGCGCGCATCGAGCATGCCGCCATCGCCATCGCCAACCCGGTGGCCGGCGACGCCGTGCGCATGACCAACTACCACTGGCGCTTCTCGATCGAGCAGATGCGCCAGCGCCTGGGCCTCGACAGCCTGGTGGTGGTCAACGACTTCACGGCGCTGGCGATGTCGTTGCCGCGCCTGGCCCCAGGCCAGAGACGCGCCGTCGGCGGCGGCCTGGCCCGCGAACAGAGTGTGGTCGGGCTGCTGGGTGCGGGCTCGGGCCTGGGGGTCAGCGGCCTGATCCCGGCCGCCGACGGCTGGGTGGCCTTGGGCACCGAAGGCGGACACACCAGTTTTTCGCCCCGCGACGAGCGCGAGATCGCCATCCTGCGCTACGGCCAGCAGGAGTTCCCGCACCTGTCGCACGAGCGGCTGCTCTCGGGCCCCGGCATCGAACTCATCCACCGCGCCTTGCGCGCCAACGCCGGCCTGCCGCCCGAGCCCTTGAGCGCCCCCGAGATCACGCGCCGCGCGCTGGACGGCAGCGACGCGATGTGCGCCCAGACGCTCGATGCCTTTTGCGCCGTGCTGGGCACCGTGGCCTCCAACCTGGCGGTGACGCTGGGCGCCCTGGGCGGCATCTACATCGGCGGCGGCATCGTGCCGCGGCTCGGGGCCGCCTTCGATGCGCTGCCGTTTCGCGAGCGTTTCGAGGACAAGGGCCGCTTTCGCAGCTACCTCGAACGCATCCCCACCGCCGTGATCATCGCGCCGGCACCCGGGATCTACGGCGCAATGAACGCGCTCGATGCGTTGAGCGACTGAGCCCTTCCTCTTTCACAGGAAAGCACCGATGCCCGGCTTCGAAAACGTGCTGGTCACCGGCGCTTCGCGCGGCCTGGGCGCTGCGCTCGGGCGTGAGCTGTTGGCGCGCGGCCACCGCGTCGTGCTCACCGCGCGCAACCGGGCCGAACTGGCGCAAGCCGTCGACAGCTTGCGCGCACAACACGGCGATCGCGTCGGCTGAATCGCAGCCTTCACCGGCCTGGCACGGATACCCGGATTGAAGGCTGACACCCGAAAGGGTGCCGATGACTCCATCCCGGTTCACTCTTCAAAGCACAGGGCTGTGCGTGGAAGCGCGCGGTGTTCAGAGGCGGCTCCATCGTGCGAGTCGGGTTCGAAAGTGGGTCGCTGTGGGCGCGACTGAGGCAGCGTGTTGAGCTTGTCAACCGAAGCCTGGCCAAAGCGCCGGGTTTGTCGTTCATGGCGCTGCCGTTTCCGTCTGCGGCTGGCTGAATCGTGTCTATATCAACCCCACAAACAACAAAGCCCAACCGTGTGGGCTGGGCTGAGTGCCTGACCTTCTTGGTGCCGGTGAGAAGAGTCGAACTCCAGACCTTCGCATTACGAATGCACGAAAAATAGTGTTTGCCCGTATTCATTCCCGTTTATAGACTGCACAAGTTACCTATACAAATCAACGATCTAGGCCAGTCCGCCGGATGGCCGCTGTTGATTGGAATTCGGGTAAATCTTGGGAAAGTGGCTACATGGTGGCTACATGGAATGGGGTGCAGCATGGCAAGACGGAAGAAAGACGCGCCGATTGAACTGGCCGACAGTCACGAACTGAGCTTCGGATTGATTAACGCGCTGGTGTGCCCGCCCGGGAAGCTGCAAGCGTTCTTGCGGGACAAGAAAACGCCGGGGCTTCGGGTACGTGTGACCGCTGCCGGTGCGAAGTCCTATGTGTTCGAGGGCAAGCTGAATCGGCAGACCATCCGGCAAACCATCGGTGACGTGCGGGCCTGGACGATTGACGCTGCGCGGCAAGAGGCGAACCGGCTGCGCGTGCTGTTGGACAGTGGCACCGACCCGCGCGAACAGGCACGCGAGAAAGAAGCCGCGAAGGCTGCAAAAGAAGCCGCAGCCGCAGGCCATACCCTGACCGTCGCCGACGTTTGGCCGCGCTACATGGCCGAAGGGAAGCCCAAGCGCCGCACCGCATGGAAGCCGCGCTATGTGGCCGACCTGAACCGGGCCGCTTCAATGGGTGGCGAACCAAAGAAGCGAGGGAAGGGCGCAACGAAGCCGGGGCACCTTGCAGCCCTGATGCCGCTGCCGCTCGCGTCGATTGACCAAGACGTAATCCGAGATTGGTACGCACGCGAAGCCAAGACGGCACCGATTCAAGCCGCCCGCGCCGTGGCGATGTTTTCGGGCTTTCTCGGGTGGTGCGCGACAAAGAAGGACCTGCGCGCACTGGTGAACAAGAACGCCGCCCGCGCCAGCGAATTGGGCGACGTGCTGCCCGGCGTGAACAAGCGCCGCGACGCGCTGGAGATTGACCAATTGCCCGCATGGTTCGCAGGCACCGACAAGCTACGGACCCGCACCGCTGCCGCCTATCTCAAGGCGCTGGTGCTGACCGGCGCACGCCGCGAGGAACTGGCCGGGCTGACGTGGGCGAACGTCGATTTTCAGTGGTCGAAACTGACCATCGCCGACAAGGTGGACGCGACCCGCACTATCCCGCTGACCCCGTACATGG
>JANMVM010000037.1:0-17448 GCA_031392695.1 Rubrivivax sp. | reverse complement strand
GAGTCCGTATTTCAGTTGGACCTGCGGCCTCACGACCACCCCGTGCTGTGGCCTGGGGACTGTGGCCTCCTGAGCCGGCAATTCAGAGTTCGATGTCGTGGGCCGCATGCCGGTGTCTGCGCGACACGGACGCGATCATGGAAGCCATCTGTTCGCGTTGCGCAGGCCTGGACGTGCACCAGCAGACCGCAATGGCAATCTTTCGCATCGCCGGCGACGGCCCTTCGCTGCAGCCTGGCAGCACCTTTGCCACGACCACTTCGGGCCCGCTCGCACTGGCCGATTGGCTCGACTCGATCGGCGTCCAGCATGTGGCCATCGAGGCCACCGGTGCGTACTGGAGGCCAGCGTGGCACGTGCTCGGAGGCCACTCCGAGCACGTGCTGGCCAACGCCGCGACGTGGCTGGCGGACTTGCTGGCCCATGGGTGGATTCGGGCCGGCTTCATGCCGCCCGTTGCCGTGCAGGAGCAGGGGCAGGAGCAGGAGCAGGAGCAGGGCGCGATCACCCGCATGCGAAAGCAGTTCGTGCGCGAGCGCGGTGCGCACGTCCAGCGCATCGACAAGGTGCTGGAAGACGCCAACCTCAAGTTCAGCCTCGGACTCAGCGACAGCCTGGGCAGGAGCGGGCAGTGCTGCAGGCCAGCGTCGACGGTCAGACCGACCCCGAGCGCCGGCTCTTGTGCATCGCTCGCGTCAAGGCCAGCCGCGCCGAGCCGCTCGAAGCCCTGCGTGGTCGAATTGGCGCGAACCACCGCTTCATGCATGCTCGAGCTGCACCTGAGCGACATCAACACGCTGGACCAGGCCGTTGCCGACATTGAGCGTGAGGTGAGCCTCGGGCTCGAACCGTTTCGACAAGCCGCCAAGACCGCCGGCCGGCTGATCCGCCGTCCGAAGCAAATCGGCTACACGGTGCATGCCGAATCACTTTGAGGAACGAACCCGTTTCACGTCAGGCGGCTGCTGGCCCGCGAGTTTGCACAGCGCTGGGCGCGCCGCGGGGTGCAGCGCCGTGAAAGGTGCGCTGGTGATGCCGCTCGACTTACGCGCCATTGGCGATAGACAGCGGTCACCTCGGAGCCCGGCCGAAGCAGAAACCGCCGCGCTGGGTGTCGGCCGCCAACAGCGCCTCGATGGCGTCGAAGCCGTTTCCGATCCAGGTCGCATAGCGGCGAGTGATGGCGGCGTCGTCGGCGCCGAAGTCTTTGCGCAGGACCTCCAGGATGCGCCGGTTGTTCACCGGGTGGATGTCGCAGCCGACGATCGCCGCCAGCGCGCGCCCGTGCGCCCAGTCATCGGGCTTGGCTGGCAGCGGCGGCGGCTTGGGGTAGCGCTGTGCCAGCCAGTCGATGTTCGCGGGCGACTGGATCAGCAGCCGGCCTTCGTGTTGCAGCGCCGGCACCAGGCCCCGAGGCTTGAGCGCCTTGCAGTCGGCGCCCAGATGCTGTTCGCGGCGCAGATCGACGGCCTCGTCGTCATACGCGAGGCCAGGCCGCAGGCGTGGCCGTAGACCAGCGATGCCGCGCCGGCTTGTGACACCCGAAACCCTGGATAGGAGCGTGAGCGGCAGAAGGTCGTCGGCTGCAACGCGCGAGAAGCCGGCACCGCCGGGTATCACCTCCTGCGCCCAGGGGGCAAGCCCCGGGCTTGTGGGGCTCACTAGTGGTTCTCCCCAGCGGTACTCGGCTTTCGCACCTTTGGCTTCGCTGCTCTTCGAGAACGCTTCGACGCCTTCTGCCGCCCACGCCCCGAGCCGATCGCGACCACCAGTTCCATCTCGAACTGGTAGTTGCGTCCGACCAGGAGGATGCGGTTGATGGGCGGGCGCTCGGCCTTGCCGCGCACGGGCGGCGAATACACCGGCGGCGGGTTCCAGAGCTGGTTGGTGGTCACGGTCGGGTTTCCGTGTGGATGCGAATTCAGTCCCGGACTTCGAACACGCCGAGCTTGGTGTGCAGCGGCGTTTCGTCGGCGATGAAGAGGAAGGCCGGCGCCTGGGTGGCGGTGTTGGTCAGCGTCACCGCGGTGTAACCCGGTGCGCAGCAGGTGTCGGCAACCGCCAGCGTGAAGCGCTGCTCTTCGATCTGCACGCTGGCCCCGCCCTCGATCAGGTGAAACACTATCGCCGGGCTGCGCACCGGCAGGCGCAGGGTCTGCCCGGGCCTGAGCATCAGCGCGTAGAAGCCGAGGATGTTCTCGGCGTGGCCGCCGGTCTCGGGGTTGGTGTAGGTGACCTGAACGGCTTCGAGATCGGGTTGATCGGCAGCCAAGGACTCGAGCGCCGCGCGCGCATCGGCCCAGGGGTAGCGCAGCATCGGGTAGGGCTTGCGCGAGCGCTCGAACACGGGGGTGGGCACGACGCCGCCGCGCGCGTAAGCCCGTTCACCATGCGCGGGCAGGACCTTCTGGCGGACGCCATCGACGTGGTAGCTGGCCTCCATGTAGTAGACCAGCGGCAGGTCGAGCACGTCGAGCCAGACCACCGGCTCGTTGCCGTCGTGGCCATGCTCGTGCCACAGGCCGGTCGGTGTGAGGATCAGGTCGCCGCGCAACATCATGCATTTCTCGCCGTCGACGGTGCTCCAGGCGCCTTCGCCCTCGACCACCATGCGCACCGCATTGGGAGTGTGACGGTGCGACGGCGCCCATTCACCCGGCAGCAGCAGTTGCATGCCCAGGTACATCGCGGCGCTGGCCTGCATCTTGTCCAGGCCGTGTCCGGGATTGGCCAGCACCAGCACGCGGCGCTCGGCCTTCTCGATCGGTGTCAGTTCGCCGGCTTTCATCAGCAGCGGCCGGATGACGGCGTAGGGCCAATGCGTGGCACGGGTGCTGAGAATCGGCTTGCCGGGCGGCAGCACGCCACGCAGGTTGGGCCACAGCGGCACGAGGTTCTGTGCCCTCAGCGCAGCGACATAGTCGGCAGGCAGGTCCTCGAGGCGTCCCAATTCAGTCATGTGCAGTCTCCGTTCGTAACCAAGCAGACACCGCGCATCCGGCTCCGCCGGTGCGCTGGTGGCGCCCCTTGAGGGGGGAGCGGCCACAGGCCGCTCGGGGGCGGGTCAATTGATGCAATTCTCGACCTTCCAGCCGTAGAGCCACTCCATCGCGTCACAAAAGCGTTCTTGTGAGCGGCCCTTCCACAGCTCGTTGCGCACCAGGCGCTCGACGCCCTGGGCGTGGAAGATGCGGCCCATCTCGCGCGCCGACAGCACGATGCGCGCCGTGCGGGCCACTCGTGAATGCTGGTACAGCTTGTAGGCCTTGTCGAAATCGTTGTCGTTCACGCGCAGCGCCTCGCCCAGCGTGACCGCGTCTTCCATCGCCATGCAGGCACCCTGTGCCAGGTACTGCAGGGTGGGATGCGCCGCGTCACCGAGCAGAGTGGCCCGGCCATAGTTCCATTGCCCAATCGGCTCACGGTCGGCGGTGGCCCAACGCTTCCAGTCCTTGGGCAGGTCGATCAGTTGACGGGCCTTGGCGCAAATGCCCTCGAAGTAGCTCTGCACCTCTTCGCGGCTGCCCTCGCGCACGCTCCACTCCTCCTTTTCGCGACTGTGGAACGTAACGACCACGTTGTATTGCTTGCCGCCACGCAGTGGGTAGTGCACCAGGTGGCAGTTCGGACCGACCCAGATCGCGGCGGCGTTCCACTGCAGATCCGCAGGAAAGTCTTGTCTGTCGATGACCGCGCGATAGACCACGTGCCCTGACACGCGCGCCTCGTCACCGACATACTGACGCCGCACCGCCGACTTGACGCCATCGGCACCGATCAACGCAACGCCGCGGTGCTGCCCGCCCTTCGCATCGAACACGGTGACCCCCCTGTCGTCCTGCTCGACCCGCTGCACCTGGGTCGAGGTGGCGAGCTCGATGCGACCCGTGGCCTGCGCGCCGTCGAGGAGCGAGGCGTGCACATCGGCGCGATGGATCACCGCATACGGATTGCCGAAACGTTGACGAAAGGCCGCGCCGGTGGCAATGCGGCCGACCAGCGTCCCGTCGAGCGCGTCGTGCATCAGCATCTCGTCGGTATAGACCGCGCGGCTGCGGGCGATCGCGCCGATGCCCAGCGCGTCGAATGCAGCGAAGGCATTCGGCCCGAGCTGGATGCCGGCGCCGATTTCTCCGAGTTGCGGCGCCTGTTCGAGCACCTTGACCTTGAAGCCACGCCGCACCAATGCGAGTGCCGCCGCGATGCCACCGATGCCGCCACCGGCGACCAGAACTTGAGAGTCGGAACTTGTGTCGCTCATGGCGGCCTCGTACTGGAATGGGAACCTGTCGTCAGCACGCTGACGCTCTGACATTTTGAACTGCTTGCTTCTGCCCTGGCTATCGACGCGCGCCCACGCCCCAGGGTTCGGGCAGCAGGGTCACGATGCAGCGATAGAACTGCCGGAACCATTCACTGCCAGCGCTCGCCAACTGCCCCAGGAGATTGGCATTTCAAGTCAGGACGTTATGGGCCGGGGTGAAGGACCGTGTGCCGGCGGTCGTGAGTGCCCCCCCAGTGCCCCCCCAGCGCCGCGCTGCGCCCAACCCGCCCCCAACGCGCCAGCGAAGGTCGTCGACAATGGCATCCACTTCCAGTTCATTCACCCCATGCAACACGACCCCCGCATCACCGACCGCGAGCGCTCCTCAATCGCTTCACTCGCGCCGTTGCTTGATTGAAGCCCATGTCTTTCGACATCGACACCCTGGAGGCCTTGCGCCGGCAACACCCGGCTTGGCGTCTGCTGCAGGCCGATTCGGCCGCTCTGGTAGCGAGCTTCCTTCACCGCGTGTTCGTGCTGCCCAATCGACGTGTGATCCAACAGTCCGAGCTGGCCTCGGCGCTGGACGACACGCTCTACGCCGTGCGCGAACAGCGTGGGCCTGCCAGCTACCCGAAGCCGGCACTGGACTACCTGAACGACTGGGCTGCGAACGACAAGGCCTGGCTGCGCAAGTTTTACCCGCCGGGCTCGGACGAGCCACACTTCGACCTCACGCCCGCCACCGAGAAGGCGCTGGCCTGGGTGGGTGCCTTGAGCGAACGCAGCTTCGTCAGCACCGAGTCGCGCCTGCTGACGCTGTTCGAGTTGCTGCGCCAGATGAGCGAAGGCAGCGAGACCGACCCCGAAGTGCGGGTGCAGGAACTGCGGCGCCGGCGCGATGCCCTCGACGCCGAGATCGAACGCGTACGCGCCGGCGACATGCCGCTGCTCGGCGACACCGCATTGAAGGAGCGCTTCACGCAATTCGCCACGCTGGCGCGCGAGTTGCTGGCCGACTTCCGCGAGGTCGAACACAACTTCCGCGGCCTGGACCGCCGCGTGCGCGAGCGTATCGCGCTGTGGGACGGCAGCAAGGGCGCGCTGCTGCAGGACATCCTGGGCGAGCGCGATCTGATCGACGAATCCGACCAGGGCCGCAGCTTCCGCGCCTTCTGGGACTTTCTGATGTCGCGCGACCGGCAGGACGAGTTGAGCGCATTGCTCGACCGCGTGCTCGCACTCGAACCGGTGGTCGGCCTGGCGCCCGACCCGCGCCTGCGGCGTGTGCACTACGACTGGCTGGAAGCCGGTGAGCAGACACAGCGTACGGTTGCCCTGCTGTCGCAGCAGTTGCGGCGCTTTCTCGACGATCAGGCCTTCCTGGAGAACCGCCGCATCATGGACATCCTGCGCGGCATCGAAGCCGGCGCGCTGGCCGTGCGCGCGCGGCAGCCGGCGGGAGAGTTCATGGCCATCGCCGACACCTCGCCGAGCATCGACTTGCCGATGGAGCGCCCGCTGCATGCCCCGGCCGTGAAACTGGCGATTGCCAGCGCGCGCATCGACGCCGGTGACGAGGATCTGGACGCCACGGCCCTGTTTTCGCAGTTCATCGTCGACAAGGCCGCACTGGCGCAGCATGTGCGGCGCAGCCTGCAGCAGCGCACGCAGGTCACGCTGGCCGAACTGCTGGCCAGCCGGCCGCTGCAGCAGGGCCTGGCCGAGTTGGTGGCCTACCTGAGCCTGGCTGCCGAGCCCGGCAAGGCGGTGATCGACGACAGCGTGCAAGAGCAGGTGACGTGGCTGGCGCACTCCGGCCAGCACAAGAGCGCGAGCCTGCCGCGCGTGATCTTCACCCAGTGACCAAGATGGCCGAAGAAGCTCTGCACCCGGCCAGCCCTGCGGCCGAACTGGCGACGGTGCTGATCCCACTGCTCAAGGGCGTGACCTACCGCGCCGACGATGCCGCCCACTGGACCGCGCTGCTGCAGTTGCAGGGCCGGGTGCGCGACTTTGTCGCGGTGCTGGGGCTGGAACTGATGTGCGACGAGGCCGAAGGCTACGCCTTCCTGCGCTCGCGCACGGTGCCCGACGACGACCCCGCGGCCAAGCTGCCGCGCCTGGTGGCACGCCGGCCGCTGTCGTTTCCTGTGAGCCTGCTGCTGGCGCTGCTGCGCAAGAAGCTGGCCGAGTTCGATGCCGGTGGCGGCGACACACGGTTGATCCTGTCGCGCGATCAGGTGGCCGAGTTGTTGCGCGTGTTCATGCCCGAAAGCAGCAACGAGGCGCGGCTGATCGACCAGGTGGACACGCAGCTGAACAAGGTCGTTGAACTCGGCTTCGTGCGCCGGTTGCGCGGCCAGGACGGCATGTTCGAGGTGCAGCGCATCCTCAAGGCCTTTGTCGACGCGCAGTGGTTGGGCGAGTTCGATACTCGGCTGGCGGCGTACCGGGCGCAACGGGAGGCCAGTTCGCAGGGCAAGGCAGAGGCCAGCGATGAAGAATGAGTCCCTGTCACTGGACTTCACGGCCGACGAGAGCCTGTCGGGCTTCCGGCTGCAGCGGCTGGAGGTCTTCAACTGGGGCACCTTCGACGGCCGGGTCTGGACGCTGCGCGCCGACGGCCGCAACGCCTTGCTGACGGGCGACATCGGCTCGGGCAAGTCGACCCTGGTCGACGCCGTGACCACGCTGCTGGTGCCCGCCCACCGCGTGGCCTACAACAAGGCGGCCGGCGCCGATGCACGCGAACGCACGCTGCGCAGCTACGTGCTGGGCCACTACAAGGCGGCGCGCAGCGAACTGGGCGGCGCGGGCCGGCCGGTGGCCTTGCGCGGGCCCAACAGCTACTCGGTCATCCTGGCCGTCTTTCACAACGCCGGCTATGACCAGACGGTGACGCTGGCGCAGGTGTTCTGGCTCAAAGACCCCGCCGGCCAGCCGCTCAGGCTCTACGCGGTGGCCGAAAAGGCCTTGAGCATTGCCGGTGACTTTGCGGATTTCGGCACCGACATCGTCAAGCTGCGCAAGCGCCTGCGGTCCGGCGGTGCGGTGGTCGAAGACAGCTTCCCGCCCTATGGCGCGATGTTGCGTCGCCATTTCGGCATCCACAACGAGCAGGCGCTGGAGCTGTTCCACCAGACGGTGTCGATGAAGTCGGTGGGCAACCTGACCGACTTCGTGCGCAGCCACATGCTCGAGCCCTTCGACGTGGCACCGCGGCTGGCGGCGCTGATCGCCCACTTCGACGATCTGAATCGCGCCCACGAGGCGGTGCTGAAGGCGCAGCGGCAGGTGGCGCTGCTGCAGCCGCTGGTGGCCGACGGCCAGCGCCATGCCGAGCTGGCGGCGGCCATCGAAGCACAGCGCGCCGCGCGCGACGCGCTGCAAGCCTGCTTTGCCGTACACAAGGCTGAGCTGCTGGATCAGCGCCTGCAGCATCTGGCTGATGAGCTGGCGCGGCACGACAACCACATCGAGCGCCTGGCCACGCAGCAGCGTGAGCAGCAGGTGCAGGAGCGCGAGCTGCGCCGCGCCATCTCCGGCAGCGGCGGCGACCGCCTCGAACGCCTGGCGCTGGAGATCTCGCGCAAGGAAGCAGACAAGCAGAGCCGCGCCGACAAGGCAGCGCGCTACGACCAACTGCGCCAGGCCCTGGGCCTGCTGGCGCTGCACCAGGCCGAGGACTTCCTGGCCCAGCGCGCCTTGTGTGCGCCGCTGCGCGAGACCGCGGCCCAACGTGAGGCTGCTTTGCAGAACGAGCTGAACGAGCTGGGCGTGGCCTTTGCGCAGGGGCGCCAGGAGCATGCGCTGCTGACGCAGGAACTGGCCAGTCTGAATGCGCGCCGCAGCAACATTGACGCCCAGCAGGTGACGCTGCGTGCGGCCCTGTGTGAGGCGCTGACGCTGGACGAAGCCGTGATGCCCTATGCCGGCGAGCTGATACAGGTGCGCGACGGTGAGCGCGACTGGGAGGGCGCGGCCGAGCGTTTGCTGCGCAGTTTCGGGCTCTCTCTGCTGGTGCCCGACGCGCACTACGCCGCCGTCAGCGAATGGGTGGACCGCACGCGGCTCTTGGGCCGCTTCGTCTACTTCCGCATCCGGCCGGGCAAGAAGGATGGACGAGGCAGCACAGGCAGCGAACTGCCCGCGCTGCACCCCGACTCAATGGCGCGCAAGCTCGCCATCAAGCCTGATTCAACCTTCTACGCCTGGCTGGAACGCGAACTGGCGCACCGCTTCGACCTGGCCTGCTGCACCAGCGCCGACCAGTTCCGCCGCGAGGCCCGCGCCATCACGCGCGCCGGCCAGATCAAGGGCGCAGGCGAACGCCACGAGAAAGACGACCGCCACCGCATCGACGACCGCGCCCGCTACGTGCTGGGCTGGAGCAACCAGGCCAAGATCGCCGCGCTGGAAGGCAAGGCGCGTGTGCTGCAGTCGCGCCTGGGGGATAGCGGCCAGCGCATCGTGCTGCTGCAGGACGAACAGCAGCAGGCGCGCGAGCGGCTGCAGGCGCTGGACAAGCTGGAGGAATACCGCGACTGGGCCGAACTCGACTGGCGCAGCAGCGCCGCCGAGCTGGCCGCGCTGCAAGACGAGAAGCAGCGGCTGGAAGCGGCGTCCGATGTGCTGAAGGCGCTTGCGGCGCAGCTTTCGAGCCTTGGGGCCGTGCTCGCCGACACGGCCGCCCGGCTGAAGTCGCGAGAGGCCGAGCAAGCGCGCACGCTGTTGAAGCAGGAACAGGCGCTGGCCCTGCGCGCGGCCACCCAGCGGCGGCTGGACGCACCGGATTTCGCCAGCCATGCAGAACACTTCGCGCTCATCGAAGGCTGGCGCGCCGAGGCCCTGGGCGAGCACACCCTCAGCGTCGAAGCCTGCGACGGCCGCGAGCAGGACATGCGCCGCTGGCTGCAGGAGCGCATCGACGCCGACGACAAGAGACAAGCGCGGCTGACCGAGAAGATCGTGCGCGCGATGACGGAGTACAAGCAGGCCTACAAACTCGACACGCAGGACGTCGACGCCAGTGTGGCCGCCGGGCCCGAGTACCGCGCCATGCTGGCGCAGCTGCAGGCCGACGACCTGCCGCGCTTCGTGGCTCGCTTCAAGGAACTGCTCAACGAGAACACCATCCGCGAAGTGGCGCACTTCCAGTCGCAACTGCACCGAGAGCGCGAGACCATCAAGGAGCGCGTGGCGCGCATCAACGAGTCGCTGACGCAGATCGACTACAACCCGGGCCGTTTCATCGCGCTGGAAGCGCAAGCCGCCACCGACGCCGACGTGCGCGACTTCCAGACCGAACTGCGGGCCTGCACCGAGGGCACGCTGACGGGTTCGGACGACGCGCAGTATTCCGAGGCCAAGTTTCTGCAGGTCAGGCAGATCGTCGAACGCTTCCGCGGCCGCGAAGGCTCGGCCGAAGCCGACCGCCGCTGGGCGGCCAAGGTCACCGACGTGCGGCAGTGGTTCGTGTTCGCCGCCAGCGAGCGCTGGCGCGAAGACGGCAGCGAGCACGAGCACTACGCCGATTCGGGCGGCAAGTCGGGCGGGCAGAAGGAGAAGCTGGCCTACACCATCCTGGCCGCCAGCCTGGCCTACCAGTTCGGGCTGGAGTGGGGCGCGGCGCGTTCGCGCTCGTTCCGCTTCGTCGTCATCGACGAGGCCTTCGGCCGCGGCTCGGACGAATCGGCCGAGTACGGCCTGCGCCTGTTCAAGCAGCTCAACCTGCAGCTCTTGATCGTCACGCCGCTGCAGAAGATCCACATCATCGAACCCTTCGTGGCCAGCGTCGGCTTCGTGCACAACGAGGACGGCAGCGCGTCGAAGCTGCGCAACCTGGCGATCGAGGACTACCGCGCCGAGCGGGATGCGTTGACGTGACGAACGCCTGGACCACGCCCGCCGAACTGCGCGCGCAGCTCATGCGGCGCTGGGACAAGGGTGAACTGTTGGCCGAGATCGTTGCCCCTGGCGACCTCTTCCCCTTGCGACTCAGCTTGCGCGGACCGACGTCGAGCGACCTGTCAGAGCGCTTCGACGAGGTGCGCACCTGGGCCGCCGGGCTGCAGCAGAGCCCCGGCTGCCGCCTGGTGATGCGCGAGGTGCGGCATCGCGTCATCGGCCAAAACAGCCTGCCCGGCGAGGCCTGGGTGGACACGCTGGACGCTGCCTTGCGCCTCATCGGCAAAGCACGTGACGCCCGCGTGTTTCGGGCGCTGCTCGACGCCACGCGGCTGCAGCCGGCCCTGCTGCCCTGGCTGCAAAGGCAGCCGCTGCGCGCACTGGCCCTGGCCGAGGTCTGGCCGCTGTTGCTGGACGTCGTGGCGTGGCTGCAGGCCCATCCGCGCCCGGGCATCTACCTGCGCCAGGTGGACCTGCCCGGCATCCACAGCAAGTTCATCGAAGTGCAGCGCGGCGTGCTTTCCGAACTGCTGGACCTCACACTGCCGGCCGACACCATCGACACCATGGCGAGTGGCGCAGCCCAGTTCGCGCGACGCTACGGCTTCCGAGACAAGCCGCTGCGTGTGCGCTTGCGTTTCCTGGATCCGGAGCACCCGGCCTGGGTGAGCGGCGCCGATGCCGACTACACGGTCTCGCAGCAAGCGTTTGCCAAGCTGGCGCCTGATGCGAAGCGTGTCTTCATCACCGAGAACGAGATCAACTTCCTGGCCTTCCCGCCGGCCGCGGAGAGCCTGGTGGTCTTCGGTGCCGGCTATGGCTTCGAAGCCATTGCCCAGGCCGTTTGGCTGCAGCGGTGCGGCCTGCATTATTGGGGTGACATCGACACCCACGGCTTTGCCATCCTCGACCAATTGCGCGCCCACTTCCCGCACGCGCAGTCGTTCTTGATGGACCACGACACCCTGCTCGAGCACCAGGCGCAATGGACGCTTGAGCCGCAGCCGACACAGCGCGACCTGCCGCGCCTGAACGAGGCAGAGCGACGGGTCTATGACGACCTGCGCTGGCGCCGGCTGCGTGACGAGCCGCTGCGGCTGGAGCAGGAGCGCATCGCCTTCGGCTGTGTCGAACGGGCCGTGATCGCGGCGGCAACGGCGGTGGCCGTTTAGCTGCAGCTCTGCGGCAACAATGCCGTACCCACCACCCCCTGTCCGCCTCGCCATGCCCACTGCCCCTGTGCGCAAATCCAAGTCCGCATCGCTGCCCAAGACCCCCGCCGAGCCCCGACTGTCACGCATACGGCGGCCGGGAACCCTTCCGGTGGCCGACTGGCAGGCCGCCTTGCGCCGCCAGTTCGGGCGCGAGCAGCCCTTTGCATTGCGTAATCTTGGCGCCGAGCCGGTGTTCTCGACCTTCCGCGTCGACAACCCCGACGGGGGTACGCACTACCAAGTCACCGTGCGTGGCCTGGAGCCGGGCAGCAACCAGTGCACCTGCTGGGACTACGCCACCAACCACCTGGGCACCTGCAAGCACATCGAGTTCACGCTGGCGCGGCTGCAGGCGCGCCGCAGTGGCAAGGCAGCTCTGGCCCGCGGCCTCGTGGTGCCGCACAGTGAGATCCGGCTCGACTACCTGGGCGCGCGGCAGCTTTGCTTGCATCCCGGCACCACCTGCCCGCCAAAGCTTCTGAAACGGGCAGGCCAGAGCTTCGATCCGGCAGCCGGCTGGGCGCTGTCGCGGAACCGTCTGGACGACGTTGGCCCGCTGGTCCAGGCAGCGCAGGCAGCCGGCCACGAACTGCGGGTGGGCGACGATGTCTGGGCCTTCATCGCCCAGGTGCGCGACGCCGAACAGCGTCAACACAGCCTCGCCCAGGCCTATCCCAAAGGGGCGCAAGACAAGGCACTGCACAAGCTGCTGAAGGCGCGCCTGTATCCGTACCAAGTCGAAGGCGCGCTGTTCGCCGCGCGTGCCGGCCGCGCCCTGCTGGGCGACGAGATGGGCCTGGGCAAGACGGTGCAGGCCATCGCCGCGGCCGAGTTGATGGCGCGCCACTTCGGTGTGCAACGTGTGCTGGTGGTGTGCCCCACCTCGCTGAAGCACCAATGGAAGGCCGAGTTCGCACGGTTTGCCGACCGGCCAGCGCAGGTCATCCATGGCCTGCGCCCACAGCGCCAGGCGCAGTACGCTGAAGACACCTTCTGCCGCATCGTCAACTACGAGATGCTGGCGCGCGACGCCGACCTCATCGACGCCTGGGCGCCGGAACTCGTCATCGCCGACGAGGCGCAGCGCATCAAGAACTGGAACACCGTGGCGGCGCGCGCACTCAAGCGCATCGCCAGCCCCTACGCGTTGGTGCTGACCGGCACGCCGCTGGAGAACCGGCTCGAAGAGCTGATCTCCATCGTCCAGTTCGTCGACCAGCACCGGCTGGGCCCCACCTGGCGGATGCTGGATGAGCACCAGCTGCGCGACGACGCCGGCCGCGTCATCGGCTACCGCGCGCTGGACCGCATCCAGCAGACCCTGGCGCCGCTGATGCTGCGAAGGCGCAAGGCCCAGGTGCTGACGCAGCTGCCCGAGCGCGTGGACAGTCGGCTGTTCGTGCCGCTGACACCGCAGCAGCGTGTGCACCACGACGAAAACGGCGCCGTCGTCACGCGCATCGTGGCACGCTGGCGCAAGACCGGCTACTTGTCGGACGTCGACCAGCGCCGCCTGCAGTGCGCGCTGCAGAACATGCGCATGGCCTGCAACAGCACTTTCCTGCTCGACCATGAAACCGACCACGGCAACAAGGCGGACGAACTGCTGACCTTGCTGGACGAATGGCTGGAGGACCCGGCCGCCAAGGTGGTGGTGTTCAGCCAGTGGCTGGGCACGCACGAGATCATCCGGCGCCGCCTGTCCAACAGGCCCTGGGGCCATGTGCTGTTTCACGGCGGCGTGCCGGGCGAGCAGCGTGGCGCGCTGGTCGAGCGTTTCCACCACGATGCCGATTGCCGCATCTTCCTGAGCACCGACGCCGGCGGCGTGGGCCTGAACCTGCAGCACGCTGCGGCGCTGGTGGTCAACATGGACCTGCCGTGGAACCCGGCGGTGCTGGAGCAGCGCATCGGCCGCGTGCACCGCATGGGGCAGTCGCGCGGCGTGCAGGTCGTCAACCTCATCGGCCAGGGCAGCATCGAAGAGGGCATGCTGGGCGTGCTGGCCTTCAAGAAGAGCCTGTTTGCCGGCGTGCTGGACGGTGGCGCGAGCGAGGTCTTCCTGCAGGGCACCCGGCTGGCCAGCTTCATGAAGAGCGTGGAGCAGGTGGCCGGGGCGATGGGGACGGACGAAGGGGCCGAGGAGGGCGGGCAGGGCGGCGATGGCCGGTCGCCGACGGGCGCGCGCGGCGCGTCCAGCCAGCAGCCAGCCCCGCAGTCGGAAGTCAACGTCAATCTGACGCCGGTGCCAGCCACACCGTCAGAAGTCGTACCCGTGCGGTCGGACGGAGCTGCAGTTGTTGACGCGGACGACGAAGACGTGTTGCCGGCAGACAGCGCGGGGGCTGACCCCTGGGCCGATCTGCTTCAGGCCGGCGCGGCAATGCTGCAGGGTTTGGCGGCCCAGCGTCGGCCTGGAGCCGCACCACTCATCCGCATCGAGCGCGATCCAGAGTCGGGCCAGCCCAGCGTGCGGATTCCAATGCCCGATCCGGCGTTGTTGCAGCAACTGGCGAAGGCATTGGCGCCGTGGTTGAAGAGCTGAACTGTTTGCCTGCGTCGGGCAATCGCGCGAGCACTCTGCGCGGGTGCGTGGCAGCGGCGACGTCAGGCGCCAGTATGCAGTGAGTAAGTTGACACCCGTTAAATTGAATTGAGGGCTTCTGGACAGGCATCTAGAAATACACAAGCTCGACGCTTCCTGCGCAAATGAGTATGGTGACATCCGTTGCGTGGCTTTATGGATATCAAAATTCCATCGACGACGACCTGTCCCCTGGAGATCACGGCAGCAGCGCAGCAACTTGGCCAGAACATCCGCGTGGCGCGCATTCGCCGACGCTTGAGCCAGGAAGAACTCGCGCAGGCCTGTGGCATCACCCGCAAGACGCTCTACACCCTGAAAAGGGGTGGCACCGCCAGCACCATGGGCACCGCCCTCACGGTGCTCTGGAAGCTCGGGCTGCTGAGCATGGCCGCCGCCCTGGCCGACCCTGACACCGATGAGCATGGCCGCATCCTCGAAGCGGCGCGCCGGCCCCGGCGTGCGCGGCAGTCCGCGGCCATCGACAACGACTTCTGATCATCGTCGGTGACGAACGGCTTTGCTACGTGTACGTCCGACTCCCGGGCACCGTGGAGACGGTGCCCTGCGCGTCGCTGAAGGTACGCAGCATCGGCGCCGGCGCATACGAGGGCACCTTCACCTGTGGCCGGCGCTACCTGGAGCGGCCTGCCGTCGTGGCACTCGATCCGTACCACCCGCCGCTGTCGACACGGCCGATGCGGTTCACGAAGCTGAAAGGTATTCCCGGCGCCGTGCGCAACGCCAGGCAGCCGACATCCAGGAGATCGAGGTCCAGCTGATCGGCCCCGTCGATGGCGCCGGCAACCTCAGCTTCGGGCGCAGCCTGCAATCGCCGCCCCCCGGGCGACCCTTCAACCGCCGGCATCAGCTCGCAGCGCTGATCGACGCGGCGCACAGGCTGGACGAGGACGGCCGGCTGCCGCACGAAGTGCTTGAAGCGCTCGAACCCGGCACGAGCATGGGCGGCGCAAGGCCCAAGGTCACGGTCGAGGACGAGCAAAGAGTCTGGCTCGCGAGACTTCCAGAAAAGGGAGACCGGCACAACGTGCAGCGCGTCGAGTACGCCAAGCTCGAACTGGCGCGGGCGGCAGGACTTCGTGTTTGCCAGGCCCGCCTCGAACGGGTCGGCTTCCGCGACGGCACGAGCGACGTGCTCATGCTGGCACGCTTCGATCGCGAGTGGAACTCGCAGGCCAAGACGTACGCGCGCCATGTCCCCGTGTCGGAGTTGACGGTACTCGACGCCGAGGAAGGCACCCTCGGGCGCGAGCGCTGGTCCTATCCGCTGCTTGCCGACGAACTTCGCCGCGGGTCGGTCAAACCCGCCGAGAACCGCCGCGAGCTGTACCGGCGCATGGTCTTCAGTGCGATGGTCACCAACAACGTCGACCACCCCCGCAACCACGCTCTGCTGCACACCACCGCCGGCTGGCGCTTGCGCCCGGCCTACGACATCCTGCTGCTGGCCCTGGTGTGCGTCGAACGCCGGGACCTGGCGCTGCAGGTGGGCCGATTCGGCCGTGCCGCCAGCCTCTACAACCTGCTGCCGCAGTGCGAAGCCTTTGGGCTGGGCGCCGGAAGAGGCGCGGTCGCTGATCGACGGCATGTTGGCCGTTGTGCGTGGATGGCGAGAGTTATTCACCGAGCGCGGTGTCGATGCGAAGGGCATCGAGATGCCGGAGCAGGCGATGCTGCCGGCCTGTTCCTTCCGCCAGGAGCCACCCGAGGCTGTGTGAAGGCTCAGACTGGACCGCGTGGCCACCCGCCTGGCCGCGAGTGCCTGTCGGTCCGGCTTCTTGCAAGCACAAGCAATGAGATGCCATCGATGCCGCCGCCGTCGAGGCGTCGGCGCGATCAAGGTCCACGGCGAAGCCCGTCGCGAAGCGCCAGCCGCCACTGTCTTGAATGATCCGCTTGGCGACGCCCGGGAAGTGGCGCCTATGCTGTGACCACCAGGTCCGACACCGCATGCGCCATCCTGCGGTGCGTGCTGGCGTCCTGGTGCAGCATCATCCCGGGCAGCAGCGCGCGGTCGCGCTTGATTCGGTGCATGACCCGGCTCTTCGCCTTCCTGGCCAGCCCGGCACCCTGCGGCACCGTCTTGATCCAGCCCTAGCTGCGCGTGCCTTGGATTCCGCTGCGGTACTGGCTGTGAAAATGCGCCACGTTCCAGCCGGTAAAACTGCTCTTGTAGGTCTGCACGACTTGGTCGACCTCGGCCACGCCGGCCCGGCGCTTGGAAACCTGGCTCAGCCGCTCGTCCAGTTGGCCTTCAAGCCCTTCGGCCTAGTAGCGCTCGACGTGGCGACGAAAACTGCGCTCGCATTGCGTCAGCAGCATCGCCGCCGCGGTCTGCGTGAGCCGCCCGCCCGTCCATCCTTGATAAGCCTCTTCGAATCTCATCTTCCGGTGCTCCTGCAGGTAGCGGGTCCGGCTCGTGGGATCGTGGATCGCTCCGCCACAATCCGGACAGACTACTTGCCAAAAACCGGACAACTCATTTGCTCCCGACACTCTAGGAAAGCCCGCTTGACAAAGATCGTTCGCATGCGTACGGTACGGACACACACTTTCAAGGCGGCCGGCATTGTCGGCGCGTCGCCGCGCGTTCAAGAGGGCATCTCATCCATGGACTTTGAACTGCCAAAGGAAGTCACCGCCAAGCTCGCCGCGCTCGACGCCTTTATCGAAGCCGAGATCGTGCCGCTGCAGCGGGAACACATGCAGTTCTTTGACCACCGGCGCGAGCACGTGCGCACCGACTGGGAGCGCGACGGTCGGCCGCTCGGCGACTGGCGCGCGTTGATCGCCGCGATGGAGCGGCGCGCCGACAAGGCGGGCCACCAGCGCCACCAGCGCCTCCAGCTGCCGAAATCCTGCAGCGGCCAGGCCGCGACCAACCTGATGATCAGCGCGGGCTCCGAGGAAGTGCAGAGGCGCCGGGTGGCGCAGTACCCGTTCGGCTTGGCTGGAAAGAAGGCGACGCAATGACCAGCAGGCCTGGAGCCTCGGGTCTCGGAGGGGCGGAAGGATCGCCTTTCGATGCGGCTCACCAGCTAACCGAAAGTGCCGCCGCGCGGGCCCTTGCGAACACCTTGCCCAACGGATTGATCGTCGTCGCGAAACGCGACTGCCCGACCTGCGTGCTGGTCGAACCGCTGCTGCGCCAGATCGCCGATGGCGGCGCGCCGCTCACCGTTTACACCCAGGACGACCCGGCCTTCGCGGCCGGCGCCGGGCGCGTCATCTACGACGACACGCTGGAGGCCTCATTTCGCTTGGCCATCGAGATCGTGCCGACCTTGATCAAGGTCGAAGGCGGGCGCGAGGTCGAACGCACCTACGGCTGGCATCGCGGCGACTGGCAGCGCATCACCGGCCGCGCCGATCTCGGCCATGACCTGCCGGAACTGCGCCCCGGCTGCGGCTCGAAGACGCTCGAACCCGGCATCGCCGAAGACCTGACGATCCGC
>JANMVM010000025.1:0-21109 GCA_031392695.1 Rubrivivax sp. | reverse complement strand
TTGAGCGGCGAGGACTCTCACCGGGCAGTCGGACGCAGGGTGGGCCTGCGGGCCAGGCTGCACCGACTCGGCCCGGGCCTGATCACGGGCGCCGCCGATGACGACCCCAGCGGCATCGCCACCTATTCGCAGGCCGGCGCGCAATTCGGCTATTCGATGCTGTGGACGGTGGTGGTCACGCTGCCGCTGATGGCGGCGATCCAGATCGTCAGCGCGCGCATCGGCTACGTCACAGGGCGCGGCCTGGCGGCCAACATCAAGGCGAGCTTTCCGCGCTGGGTACTGCTGGCGGTGGTGGGCCTGCTGCTGGTGGCCAACACCTTGAACGTGGCCGCCGACATCGCCGCCATGGCCGAAGCGCTGCGTCTGCTGGTGGGCGGCTCGGCGCACGTCTATGCCGTGACCTTCGGGCTGCTGTGCCTGGTGCTGCAGGTCTTCCTGCCCTACCGTGTCTATGTGCGCTGGCTGAAATGGCTCACGCTGGCCCTCTTTTCCTACGTCGCGCTGGTGTTCACGGTGCACGTGGACTGGCGCCAGGTGCTGGCCGAGATCGTTGCGCCGCAACTGGCCTTCGACCACGACATGCTGCTCATGGTGGTGGCCGTCTTCGGCACCACCATCAGCCCCTACCTCTTCTTCTGGCAGGCGGCGCAGGAGATGGAAGACACCACCGATCGTCCGCCGCAGACTGCGCAGGACGTGCGGCGCCACCTGCGGCGCATCAAGGCCGACACCCTCATCGGCATGGGTTTTTCCAACCTCATCGCCTTCTTCATCATCCTCAGCACGGCAGCCACGCTGCATGCCGCCGGCATCACCCACATCGAGAGCTCGGCGCAGGCTGCCGAGGCGTTGCGACCGCTGGGCGGCGAGTTCACTTTCTTGCTCTTCAGCCTGGGCATCATCGGCACCGGCATGCTGGCCGTGCCGGTGCTGGCGGGCTCGGCCGGCTACGCCGTGGCCGAAGCCGCCGGCTGGCCCGGCAGCCTGAGCGCCCGCCTGGACCGGGGTGAAGGCCGCGGCTTTTACGCCGTCATCGCCGTCGCCACGGTGGGCGGCGTGATCCTGTGCTTCACGCCAGCCGATCCGGTGCAGGAGCTGTTCTGGTCGGCAGTGCTCAACGGTGTGATCGCGGTGCCGATCATGGTCGTGATGATGCTGCTGGCCTCGCGCCGCAGCACCATGGGCGAGCACGTCATCGGCAGCCGCCTGCGCTGGCTGGGCTGGATCGCCACCGGCGCGATGGCCGCCACCGTGCTGGCCCTGTTTGCGACGCTGTGAGGCCCGCGCGTTCAAGGGCTTGCCGAGTCGACTGCGCGCTCGTCCGCGCTTGCCGACCGGGGCCTGGCGCCGGGTTGGGCTGGATTGCGGCGCTGGCCCGCGTCGCCGGCCGGTTGGGCATGGCGGCCGAACTCGGCGCTGCAGCGCCCGATCCGCTCGCCGGCGCGGCCTGATGCCGATTGCGAGCCGGCCGGCCAGCCGTGTAAGGTCGGATCTGCGCGCCCCATCGCCGCCATCGGCGGCAGCGGCACGACTCGGAGACCCCATCATGCGACACGTTCTGATTGCAACGGCCCTTTGCCTGGCGCTGCCCGCCCTGGCCCAGGACGGCACCTTCCAGATCAAGGCGCTCACGCCCGAGACCGCGCTGGCCGCGGCGCAGGCGGCACTGCAATCCTGCCGCGCCAAGGGCTACCAGGTCGGCGTCGCGGTGGTTGACCGGTCGGGCCTGACCCAGGTCTTCCTGCGTGACCGTTTTGCCGGCGCGCACACGCTGGACGTGGCCACCAACAAGGCCTGGACGGCGGCCAGCTTTCGCAGCTCGACGCTGGACCTGGCGGCCGAGTCGCAGCCCGGGCGGCCGATGAGCGGCATCCGCAGCACCCCGCGCATGCTGGCGGTGGGCGGTGGCGTCGTGATCGAGGCCGGCGGCTCGATCTTCGGCGCCATCGGTGTCTCGGGCGCGCCGGGCGGCGAGGCCGACGACGCCTGCGCCAGGGCCGGCATCAAGGCCATCGCCGACAAGATCGAGTTCTGAGCGTTGCGGTGCGCCTTCGTTGCGCGCCGCCACTGAACGCTATCGCCTGGCCTCGGCCGCCGCCATCTGCGCCAGCACGCGGTCGACCATCACGCCGCTCTGCCCGAGGTAGTGGACCGGGTCGCACATCCTGGCCAGCGCGGCGCGGTCGACGTGTTTCATGATCTGCTCGTTCTGGCACAGCAAGTCGAGCAGCGGCCGCTGCTGCTTCAAGGCTTGCCGGCAGATGTCGTAGACCAGGTCGTGGGCGACTTCACGGCCGATGAAGGCGGCCAGGCCCATCATCACCGCCTCGCTCATCACCAGGCCGTGCGTGATGTCGATGTTGCGGCGCATGGCGGCCACGTCCACCTCCAGGCCCTCGAGCACGGCGCGCGACTGCTTGAGCGCGCCGGCCGTGAGGCAGAAGGCCTCGGGCAGCACGATCCATTCGATCTCCCAGGGGCCGGTGCTGCGCTCGTGGTCGGCGACCATCGCATCCAGCAGCGCGGCGGCATGCTGGCGCACCACGCTGATGGCGGCGTGGATGTAGCAGCTGGCGATCGGGTTGCGCTTCTGCGGCATCGTGCTGCTGCTGCCGCGGCCGTGGTGCCAGGGCTCGAAGACCTCGGCCACTTCGGTCTGCATCATCAGCTTGACGTCCATGCTCAGCTTGCCCAGCGTGCCGCCGATGAGGCCCAGCACGGTGCCGACTTCGGCGATGTTGTCGCGGATGGTGTGCCAGGCGATCACGGGTTGCGCCAGGCCCAGTTCGGCGCACAGGCCGGCCTGGGTGGCCATCGCGCCTTCGCCCAGCGAAGCCAGCGTGCCCGCGGCGCCGGCGAACTCGCCCACCAGCACGCGCAGGCGCAACTGGGCGATGCGCTCGCGGTGGCGCAGCACGGCCGACAGCAGGCCGGCCATCTTGTAGCCGAAGGTCACCGGAATCGCCTGCTGCAGATTGCTGCGGCCGATGACGGGCGTCAGGCGGTGCTCGCGGCACAGCCGGGCCAGCGCCTGGGCGATGGCGGCGAGCTCGTCGTCGACCAGCACCAGCGCCTCGCGGATCTGCAGCACGGTGGCGGTGTCGGTGATGTCCTGCGTGGTGGCGCCCCAGTGCACGTACTCGCCGAGCTGGTCGCGGCAGAGCTGGTTGATCTGCGTCACCACGCCCAGGATCGGGTAGCCGATGCGTTCGGTCTGCTGGCGCAGGCGGTCCATGTCGATCTGGTCCAGGTGGCAGTGGCTGACGATCTCGTCGGCGGCTTCCTGCGGGATCAGCCCCAGCCGGGCCTGCACCTGGGCCAGTGCGCGCTCGACGTCGATGTACTTGCTGGTGCGGTTCTCGTCGCTCCACACCTGGCGCATGGCGTCGCTGCTGAAGATGCCCTGGAAGATGCGGGAGTCGATGAGGGTCGAGGCCATGGCTTCGTCTGTCGGGAGTGCGGGGTTCAGTGGCGGGCGCGCGCCGCGATGCGGCGGGCGCGTTCGATGACGGGTTTGTCGACCATGCGGCCGTCCAGCTTGACCGCGCCGGCAGCGGTCGCGGCCGCCTGCAGAACGCGCTGCGCCCAGGCCACGTCTGCGGCGCTGGGCGCCAGCGCGGCATGGATGGCGGCCACCTGGCGCGGGTGGATGCACAGCTTGGCGCCAAAGCCGTGGGCGCGGGCGCGCGCCAGTTCGGCCAGCAGCAGGGCTTCGTCGTCGATGGCCGGCGTGACACCGGCCACCGGTGAAGCCAGGCCCGCGGCGCGCGACACCAGGGCCAGGTGGCTGGCGGCGGCGTCCAGGCCCAGCGTGGTGGCCGCTTCGCCTTCCAGGCCCATGTCCAGCGCGTAGTCCAGGGTGCCGAAGACCAGGCGCTGCACGCCGGGTGCCGCAGCCAGTTGGGCGGCGGCCAGCACGCCGGCCGCGCTCTCCACCAGCGGCAGCACCAAGAGGCCCGGCGACAGGCCTTGCAGGGCCTGGATGACGGCCACGCCCTGGGCCTTGGGCAGCATGACCGACAGGCCCGGGTAGAAGGCCAGCAGTTCGCAGTCGGCTGCAAACCAGGGCGAGTCTTCGGCGTTGACGCGCAGCACCAGGCGTTGACGCTGGTCGCTGTCTTCGGCAAAGGCGGCGACGGCCTGGCGCGCTGCGGCCTTGGCCGCGGGCAGCACCGCATCTTCGAGGTCCAGCACCACGGCGTCGGCGGCGCTGGCCATGGCCTTGGCAAAGCGCTCGGGGCGGTCGCCCGGCACGAAGAGGTAGGTGCGCGGCAGCGGCTGCATTCAGATCCCCTCGGCGCCGCGCAGCGCAGCAATCCCGACATTGTCCACCCCCCGCTCGGCCAACGCCGGTTGCAGCAGCACCTTGCTGCAGCGCTGCAGCCCTTCACGGTCATTCTGCAGCCCCAGCATCGCCATCTTGCCGTCGCCACACGGGAAGCGGCCATCGGGGTCGATGGTGGCGGACGCCGCACCGGCGCATGGTGGCGCTGCAGCACGCGGGTAGCCCATCGACTCGGCCATGGCTTCGAGCAGGCTCAGGCGGCGTGCCGGTGATCGACACCGAGCCCGACTCGCTGTGGATCAGCAGGTCGCCGGCCTTCTTGTCACGGTCACGGTCAAGGTCAAGGTCAAGGTCAAGGTCAAGGTCCAGGTCCAGGTCCAGGTCCAGGTCCAGGTCAAGGCCGGGAGTCTTCAAGTCGTCGCCGCAGCCCGAGATGTCGCCGACGATGAGGTCGGGCTGCCGCGCCTGGAGCCCCTGCCACGACACGCCCAGGCGCGCCGCTGCGCCCGGGGCCAGGCGCTGCACCTGGCCATCGGCCTTGTCGAGTTCGAGCCTGACGACGGTCAGGCCCTTAAGCGGTTGCATGGTGGGCTTTCGTCCAGGAGCGTGGGCGGCAGCAGGCGTCGAAGCGATGGGTGCGAAAACCGAGTACCGCTGGGGAGTACCGCTGGGGAGCACCGCTGGGCAGCACCGACAAGCCCGGGGCTTGCCCCCTGGGCGCAGCAGGGGGCACCCGGCGGTACCGGTTTCACGCGCGTTGCAGCCGACGGCCTGCTGCCGCCAACGCTCCTAGAGCAGCGTGGCCACGGCGTCCATCGTCAGCCAGCCTTCATGGTCCTGCGCCCATAGCTTGACGGTGTTGCCTTTGCGCTGGCCATTCACTTTGAAGGCGTGCAGATCGAAGGTGGGGCGCACGGCCTTGAACCTGAAGCTGGCCACCTGGGCCCGTGGCGCGTTGCTGCGCAGCAGGTCCATCAGCAGGGTGGCGATCAACGGGCCGTGCACGATCAGGCCCGGGTAGCCCTCGACTTCGGTCACGTATCGGCGGTCGTAGTGGATGCGGTGGCCATTGAAGGTCAGGGCGCTGTAGCGGAACAGCAGCACGTCGTCAGGTGTGACGGTGCGCTGCCAGGTCGCGCCCGTGGGCGCTTCCACCGGCGGCGGCTCGACGTCGGTGGGCTGCCTGGCCTCGCGGTAGACGATGTCGTGGAACTCCACCAGCGCCGCATCGGCGGCGCCGTTGCAGCGCAGTTCGTGCTGCACCTTCACGAACACCAGCTTGCCCGTACGGCCTTCCTTCTGGCTCACGTCGGCGATGGTGCTGGTGCGCGCCACCGCGTCGCCCACCCGCACCGGCGCGAGAAATTCGAACCGGCTGCCCGCCCACATGCGCCGCGGCAGCGGCACCGGTGGCAGGAAGCCGCCGCGCCGGGCGTGGCCGTCGGCGCCGATCTCGCTTTGGCGGTGCAGGGGCAGGAAATACAGCCAGTGCCACAACGGGGGCAGCACGTCGCCCACCGTCACTGGCGCGGCCGGGTGGTCGAGCGTGGCGCCGAGCGCCGCCACAGGCGCTGGGGTAATGCTGTCGTGCAGCGTCTCGCTGCGGCCGATCCACAGGCTCAGGTCGTCCAAGACAGGCTCTCCATCGGGTACCGGGGCATCGTAGCCGCTCGCTGGTGCGCGATCAGTCGGCCCTGAGCCTGGCCTTCTGCACCACGCCCTTCCACTGGACGAGTTCACTCTTGACCAGCGCGCGCAACTGCTCGGGCGTGCTGGTCCGGACATCGGCAGCGTGGTCTTCGATGGGTTTGATGATGGCCTTGTCGCTGAGCATCTGTTTGAGTGCCAACTTGAGTGTCTGTTTGAGTGTCTGTTGGAGTGCCTTGTCCAGCTGCTCGATCACCGCCTCGGGCGTCCTGACAGGGGCGAAGAGGCTGCACCACTGCTGCCCGTCGACACCGGCCACGCCGGCTTCCTGGAGCTTGGCGCGCTTGGGGTGCGGCATGGTGGTGAACAGCCTCAGCCCTCGCGCGTGAAATCGCGCTCGGGCCTTCGCCAGCCACGCAAGCCCTTCCGGGCTTGCATGCGCGGGCTCAGCCCTTCGGGTCGCCAGAGACCTCGGTGTCGACCTCGGCGCTGGCCTGCGCGCCGTAGCGCGCGCCCGACACCGTGCTGTCGTTGATCAGCGCCTCCAGCGCCAGTCGGGTGGCCGGCGTCAGCGTCACGCGGTCGGCAGCCGTGTTCTCATGCAGGTGGATCACGCTCGTCGTGCCCGGGATCGGCACCACGGTCTCAGCACGCGCCAGCAGCCAGGCCAGCGCCAGCTGCGCCAGCGTGCACCCGGCCTGGCGCGCCAGCGCCGTGGCCCGTGCGTGCAGGGCCAGGTTGGCCGGCCAGTGCTCGGGTGCAAAGCGCGGCATGCTGCGGCGGATGTCCTTGTCGTTGAAGGCGGCTGGCTCGGGCGGCGTGTCGCTGAGAAAGCCGCGCGCCAGCGGGCTGAAGGCCACCAGCGCGGCGCCGATGTCGCGGCAGGCCTGCAGCACCGCGATCTCGGGGTTGCGCGTCCACAGCGAATACTCGGTCTGCACGGCAGCGATCGGGTGTTCGCGGTGGGCCCTGAGCAGCGTGGCTGCCGAGACTTCGCTCAGGCCCAGCGCGCGCACCTTGCCTTCGGCCACCAGGCGAGCCATCTCGCCCACGCTCTCTTCGATCGGCACCCGCTTGTCCCAGCGGTGCAGGTAGTACAGATCGATGACATCGGTCTGCAGCCGCCGCAGGCTGTCTTCGCAGTTGCGGCGGATGGCCGCCGGGCTGCCGTCGATGACGCGCCTGACGCCGTCGTCGAAATGCACGCCCGCCATGCCGCCCTTGCTGCACAGCACGATGCGCTGGCGCTGCGACTTGAGCACGCGGCCGACCAGCGTCTCATTGGTGCCGAAGCCATACAGCGCCGCGGTGTCGAACAGCGTGATGCCGGCGTCCAGCGCGGCCAGCAGCAGGCGCTCAGCGGCCTCGGCCGCGGGCGGGGCACCGTAGGCGTGGCTTAGGTTCATGCAACCCAGGCCAATCGGGGCGACTTCAAAGGGTCCGAGGTGTCGAGTCTTCATGGCGCGATGGTAGTGCTGCCGTCCTTGCTGCCGTCCGCGCTGCCGTCCGCGCCGCCGCTGCGGCCGGTGTCGGCGTGCGCCTACAAGCGTTACCCGCATCGCCCGACAGCCAGGACGCCGGGGCCGGCGCACCATCCGGTTCAACATGAACACCTACTCCTCGCTCTGGAACCGCCCGCCCCCCGCCTCGCGACTCGGACCGGGTTTGGCGTGGGCCTTGCTGGCCGTCGCCGCCCTCGGCCTGCTGCTGGCTTTTTCGCAGGTCGTGCAAGGCGGCGTGCGGCAAGCCAAGCTGCAGCGCCAGGCCAGCGCCGCCCACCAAGACGCGCTGTGGCGATGCAGCACTCTGGTTGGCGCCAGCCGCCTGGGCTGCCTGCAACAGGCCAGGCCGCTGCAGCCCGGCGCTGCGACCCTGGAGCCCCGGACGGCATTGCAGGCCGCAGGCGGCTGAGGGTCTGGCCGGCCGGGTTGACCGGCTCGGCCGGCTCGGCCGGCCTTCAGAGCGCCGTCGGGCGGCACAATCGCAATCATGCGACGCCGCTGGGTGCGTCGCTTGGCCACCGCTGCGCCCGATGCCAAATCACCAACCGCTGGACCTCACGGTCGCCCTTGCGCAGCCGGCTTCGCCGGAGCACCGGCGCTTCCAGACCCTGCGCACCCGGATCGATGGCGCGCGGACGCGCCTGCAAACCTGGCACCAGCAGTTGCCCGTCTTCGCCCGCTTGCACGACCGCCTGGCCGTGCCCCTGCTGCAGCAGCTGGCCGCGACGCGGCGCGCCTGGGCCTTCGAACTCGAAGCCTTGCAGGGCGCGGCGCGTTGGTCCAAGGTCGACGTGGCAACCCTGTCGGAGCTGATCTGCGAGCTCTGCCGCGCTGCGCTCGACGCCGGCGACGGCGCTGACAACGGCGCTGACGACGAACTCCAGGCGCTGCTCAACCGCCATGCCGAGATCGAGGCCGAACCCGAGGGCCAGAGCCAGGGCCACCTGGAGTCGATGAAGACCTGGTTCGAATCGGTGGCAGGCTTGGACCTGGGCGAGGGGCCGGTCGAGTCGGTCGAGGAGTTGATCCGCCGCGCCCAGGCACAGCGTGAAGAGCAGATCCGGGTGGCCGATGCCTTCGAGCAGGCCCACCCGCACCAGGGCCGCAAGCGCGACCACAAGACGGCGGCGCAAAAGCGGCTCGAGGAAGGCGATCGCCGCCTCGCGCAGACCGTGCGCGAGGTCTACCGCAGGCTGGCCAGCGCACTGCACCCCGACCGCGCCGACGCCGCGCTACCGGCAGCCGAGCACGCGGCACGCACGGCACTCATGCAGCGCGCCAACACGGCCTACGAAGCCGGCGACCTGCTGGCCTTGCTGGAACTGCAGCTGCAGATCGAGCAGGTCGACCGCAGCGCGGTCGAAGGCGTGGCCGCCGAGCAGGTGCGGCACTTCAACAAGGTGCTGGCCGAGCAGTTGAGGGAGCTCGAAGTCGCCATCGACGACCGCCAGCAGGCCTTCTGTGCGAGCTACGGCATCCCGGGCTACCGCCGCATCGACCCGGCCCGGTTGGGCGAGCTCTTGAAGAGCAAGACGCGCGTGCTGGCCGCGATCCAGGCCCGCCTCGACACCGAGCGGCGCCTCTTCCAGGCTGACGCAGCACAGATCAAGCGCGGGCTCAAGCGGTGGCGGGCCGACCAGCGCGCGATCGAGCGCAGCGAAGTCTGGCTCTGAAGGCGCGGCCACCCCGGCCGCCGCCAGCGATCAGGCCAGCTGCTGCTCCAGCTGGTGCAGCACCTGGTAGCAGGGCAGCACCTGGGCCAGGCTGGCATTGGGCTCGCGCCCATCCCGGATGGCGGCGAAGAACTCGCGGTCCTGCAGCTCGATGCCGTTCATCGACACGTAGCCCTGGCTGACGTCGATGCGCTCTTCCTTGCCGTTGAACAGGTCGTCGTAGCGCGCGAGGTAGGTGCCGCTGTCGCCGATGTAGCGGAAGAAGGTGCCCAGCGGCCCGTCGTTGTTGAAGCTCAGCGACAGCGTGCAGATGGCGCCGCTCGCGGCCTGGAGCTGGATGCTCATGTCCATCGCGATGCCCAGCACCGGGTGGATCGGGCCCTGGATGGCGTTGGCCTTGACGATCGGGCTGCCGGCCTGGTACGCGAACAGGTCCACCGTGTGCGCGGCGTGGTGCCACAGCAGGTGGTCGGTCCAGCTGCGCGGCTGGCCCAGCGCGTTGATGTTGCTGCGGCGCAAGAAGTAGGTCTGCACGTCCATCTGCTGGATGTTGAAGGCGCCGGCGCGGATCTGCTGGTGCACCCACTGGTGGCTGGGGTTGAAGCGCCGCGTGTGGCCGCACATCGCGACCTGGTTGCTGCTGGCGGCCAGCGCGGCCACGGCCTGCGCGTCCTGCCAGCGGTCGGCCAGCGGGATCTCCACCTGCACGTGCTTGCCGGCTTGCAAGCAGGCGATCGACTGCGCGGCGTGCATCTGCGTCGGCGTGCACAGGATGACGGCGTCGACCTCGCGCAGGGCCAGGCTGTCGGCGAGCTCGGTGGTGACGTGGCGGATGCCGTATTTGTCGGCCACGTCCTGCGTCTTGGCCAGGTCGCGGCTGATCAGCGACACGCATTCCACGCCCTCGATGAGCTGGATGGCATCGAGGTGCTTGATGCCGAAGGCGCCAGCGCCGGCGAGGGCGACTTTGATCGTCATGTGTTCTCCAGAATCAAATGGCCGACCGCCGTGTTCGACGCTGGCACGTGATAGAAACGATGCGCCACCCGTGGCGGCCGGTCGCTCATGGCGCCGCGGGCGATCAGCCACATCACGAGTTCGATGCCCTCGCTGCCGGCCTCGCGCACGTAGTCGATGTGGGGCAGCGTCGACAGGTCGGCCGGGTCGGCGATCAGGCGGTCCAGGAAGCGCTTGTCCCAGTCCTTGTTGATGAGGCCGGCGCGCGGGCCTTGCAGCTGGTGGCTCATGCCGCCGGTGCCCCAGATGTGGACGTTGAGCGGCTCGTCGTAGCTCTCGACGGCCTTGCGGATGGCGCGGCCCAGGTTGTAGCAGCGCCGCCCGCTGGGCACCGGGTACTGCACGACGTTGACGGCGAAGGGGATCACCGGGCACGGCCAGGCGAAATTGTCGCGCGGGGGCTGGCCGCACATCAGGCTCAGCGGCACCGTGAGGCCGTGGTCGACGTCCATCCGGTTGACGATGGTGAGGTCGAAGTCGTCCTGGATCACGCTTTGCGCGATGTGGCTGGCCAGCTCCGGGTGGCCGATGACGGTGGGCACCGGCCGCGGGCCCCAGCCTTCGTCGGCGGGCTGGAACTCGGCCGCGGTGCCGATGGCGAAGGTCGGGATCATCTCCAGGCTGAAGGCCGTGGCGTGGTCGTTGTAGACCAGGAAGATCACGTCGGGCTTGTTGTCCTTCATCCACTGCTTGGAGAAGTCGTAGCCCTTGAAGACCGGCTGCCAGTAGGGCTCGGTGTGCTTGCCCAGGTCGAGCGCAGCGCCGATGGCGGGCACGTGGCTGGTGTAGACGCTGGCGGTGATGCGGGCCATCTCAGTACCGCCCGGCCGTCCCGAAGGTACGGAGCGCCCCCTCGGGGGGCAGCGAACAAAGTGAGCTTGGGGGCTTCATTTCAGAGCGTCCCGCGGCCGCTGCCCTGGGGCTGGTGCTGCGGCTGCGCGCTGCCGTCCTCGCCCGCGAAGCGGTTGCCCTCGATCGAGAGCCCGCCCTTGATCATCATGTCGCGGTACTCCATTTCGCTCATGCCGGTCATGCTGCCGGCCATTTGTTGAAAGCTCTTGCCGTCGGTGGCGCCGATCTTGGCCAGGAAGTAGATGTTGCCGCCAGCGGCGATGCAGCGGTTCAAGTCACGCGCCAGCACCGCCAGCTTCTGCTCTTCGCTCATCGGCCACGCGTCGAGGTAGGCGCGCTCTGCGGCCTTGAAGCGGGCGCGGTTCTCGGCCTTCATCAGGCTCATGCAGAACTGGTTGAGGTGGTAGCCCTTGCGCGATTGCTCGGCGTCGAAGATCGTCGTACCGGGCACGTCGAGGTAGGGTTTGTCCAAAGGCATGTGAAGTCTCTCAAGGTGGCCGATCAAGGCCTTGCGCGGAACCGGCTCGGCCGGGCCGCTGCAAGAGCCCCCTCGGGGGGTGGCGAAGGCGCGAAGCGACAAGCCTGGGGGCTCATCAGGCAACCTCCGTGCTGCGCACTACGGTATTCGCCTTGGGAGCGGCCCGGCGGCTCATGTCTCCTCCGGCCAGTACAGGCGCATCGGGTTGTCCACCAGCAGCCGGCGCTGCAATTCGGCGCTGGTTGCGATGTGGGGGATGAAGTCCACCAGCAGGCCGTCGTCGGGCATGTGGTCCTTGAGGTTCGGATGCGGCCAATCGGTGCCCCACAGCACGCGGTCGGGGAAGGTCTGCACGATGCGGCGCGCGAAGGGCAGCACGTCGCGGTATGGGGGAAGACCGGCCGCCTGTTCGCCTTGCAGCGCCTTGGGGCCGGACAGCGACAGTCGCTCGGGGCAGCTCACCTTGCACCACACCTTGGCATGCTCGCGCATGAACTTGACGAAGAGCTCGAACTCGGGCCCGTCGACCGGCTTGCCGACGTCCGGCCGGCCCATGTGGTCGACGACCACGGGCACGCCGACCTCGTCGTGCACGGCGGCAAGGAAGTCCCACAGCTCGGGCAGGTCCACGGCCTCAAAGTAGATCACCACGTGCCAGCCCAAGGCCTTGATGCGGGTGGCGATCTCCAGCAGTTCGTCCTTGGGCGTGAAGTCGACCAGCCGCTTGACGAAGTTGAAGCGCACGCCGCGCACGCCGGCCGCGTGCAGGGCCTGCAGTTCGGCGTCGGCGACGCTGCGCTTGACGGTGGCCACGCCGCGCGCCTTGCCGCCGCTGTTGGTGCAGGCGTCGACCAGCGCGCGGTTGTCGGCGCCGTGGCAGGTGGCCTGCACGATGACGTTGCGCGCGAAGCCCAGCTGGTCGCGCAGCGCGAAGAGCTGCTGCCTGGACGCGTCGCAGGGCGTGTACTTGCGTTCGGGCGCGAAGGCAAACTGTGCGCCGGGGCCGAAGACGTGGCAGTGCGCGTCGACACTGCCCGGGGGCAACTGGAAGCGGGGTTGGCTGGGGCCGGCGGTCCAGTCCCGCCAGCCGGGGGTCTTCTCGAAGTTCATGGTGTCGCTGGATGTTTTCAAGTGGCGGGTTCGAAAGGCATGCCGGCGTATTGCTCGGCCAGCGAGGCCTGGGCGTGGGCCGACGCCTTGAGGTAGTCGAGCTCGGTTTCCTGGGCACGCTGGTCGAAGTCGCTGGCGCCGGGGAAGCGGTGCAGCAGGTTGGTCAGGTACCACGACGTGCGCACCGAACTCCAGACGCGGCGCAGCGCCATCGCGCTGTAGCCGTCGATGAGCTTGTGATCGCCGTGGTGATAGCGCGCGGCGATCGCGCGCGCCAGGTAGAAGACGTCGGACACCGCCAGGTTGAGTCCCTTGGCGCCGGTGGGCGGCACGATGTGCGCCGCGTCGCCGCACAGGAAGAGGCGGCCGTGGCGCATCGGTTCGGCGACAAAGCTGCGCAGGGGCGCGATGCTCTTCTCGATCGACGGCCCGGTCTGGATGGCGCGCGCCAGTTCGGGCGGGAAGCGCGCCGTCAGCTCGCTCCAGAAGCGGTCGTCGCTCCAGTCCTCGATCCTGTCGTCGAGCGGCACCTGGACGTAGTAGCGGCTGAGCGTGCTGCTGCGCATCGAGGCCAGCGCAAAGCCGCGCGGGTGGTTGGCGTAGGTCACGTCGTGCAGCGGCGCGGTGCGCGACAGGATGCCCAGCCAGCCGAAGGGGTAGGCCTTCTCGAATTCGCGCAGGTGCGTGGCGGGAATGGCTTTGCGGCTGACGCCGTGAAAGCCGTCGCAGCCGGCGATGTAGTCGCAGTCCAGCCGCTCGTCGACGCCGTGGTGGCGGAACAGCACGTGGGGCCGGTCGCCGGCGATGCCCATCGGCCGCACCTCGGTGACTTCGGTCAGCACGCTGGCCTGGCGGCGGTCGGCGGCGGCGAACAGGTCCTGCTGCACCTGCGTCTGGCCGTAGGCCATGAAGCGCTTGCCCAGGTGCTTGAAGCAATCGATGTAGAAGCTGTCGCGGCCGGCCCAGACGATGCGCATGCCGTCGTGGGCGTGGCCCTGTGCGTCCATGCGCTCGCCCAGGCCGCAGCTGCGCAGCACGTCGACGGTGGTCTGCTCCAGCACGCCGGCGCGGATGCGCGCCAGCACGTAGTCGCGGCTGCGTGCTTCGAGCACCACGCTGTCCACGCCCTGGCGGTGCAGCAGTTCGGACAGCAGCAGGCCGGCGGGGCCGCCACCGACGATCGCGACCTGGGTCTTCATCAAGCGCTGTCCTTGGCCCTGGCCCTGGCGCTGGCGACACTGGCCAGCAGGCGGTCGGCTTCGATGCGCCAGTCGCTGCTGCGCGCGAAGCCGGGCGTGCCGCGACTGCCGAAGACGCCGGCGTCGCCCTGTTCGGCGATCCAGGTGTCGCGCTGCGCGGTGCCGCTGGCGCTCAGCGGCACCAGGCCGGCGTCGTGCACGGTGCGCGCGGCTTCCAGCATTTCCTCGCCACGCCGGCGGCCGTGCTCGATGACGCGCTGAAAGGCGTAGCCGGCCTGCTTGTGCCAGTCGACGCCCGGGTAGGTCTCGGCCAGCGAGGCGAGCACCGCATCCTCGACGCCGTAGTGGCGCGCCGTGGTCAGGCTTTCGATGAGCATGACCTCAAGGCCCTTGATCATGACGCTGCGGCACAGCTTGGTGGCGCTGGCGACGCCGAGCCGCGCGCTGGCCAGCCGGGCCGAAAAACCAAGGGCGGTGAGGCGGGGCAACAGCGCCGCGGCATGCGGCCCGCCCAGCAGCAGCGGCACCGCGATGCGGTAGCCGCTGATCAGCGTCATCACCGCGCCTTCGACGTAGCGGCCCCCGGCGCCGTCGATGTGGGCCGCCGCCTCCGCCTTGGCGCCCGGAGACCCGGAATTGAAGTCGAGGAAGAAGACGTCAACGATGGCCGGCGCACAGGCCGGCGCACAGGCCTGCGCACAGGCCTGCGCCACAGCCACGGTCTGGCTCGCCGTGACGGCCGAGATCACGAGTGCAGCGCCGCGCAGCGCATCGCCGTGGTCGGCGGCCAGGCGCACGCCGTGCTGTGCCGCGTGCTCGCGCAGCGGCGCGCCGGCCGGGCTGCCGAGCTTGAGGTCGTAGACCGTCACGGCCTGGTCCTGCGCGCGCAGGTCTTCGGCCAGGATCTTGCCGACTTCGCCGTAACCGATGAGCGCGATGGACATGCAGATCAGTCGACGTAGCGCAGCCCGGCCTTGGCCAGCGGTTCGCGCATGTTGTACATGTCCAGGCCCAGCACGCCGGCGGCCAGCTTGGCGCGTTTGTCGGCTTCCAGCGCCTCGCGCTTGGCCGCTGCCGCGGCCGTGGACACTGCCATCGCGGCCGGCACCACGACCACGCCGTCGTCGTCGGCCACGATCACGTCGCCGGGCGTGACCAGCATGCCGGCGCAGACGACGGGGATGTTCACCGAGCCCAACGTGGCCTTGATGGTGCCCTTGCTGCTGATGGCGCGGCTCCACACCGGGAAGCCCATCTGCTGCAGCGTCCGGACGTCGCGCACGCCGGCGTCGATGACCAGGGCGCGCGCGCCGCGCGCCATGAACGACGTCGCCAGCAGGTCGCCGAAATAGCCGTCGGTGCAGGGCGCGGTGACGGCGGCGACGACGATGTCGCCTTCGCGAACCTGCTCGGCCGCGACGTGCATCATCCAGTTGTCGCCCGGTTGCAGCAGCACGGTGACGGCGGTGCCCGAGACCGGGGCGCCGGCGAAGATCGGCCGCATGTACGTGTGCAGCAGGCCGACGCGGCCCATCGCTTCGTGCACGGTGGCGCTGCCGAAGGCGGCCAGCGCGTCGGCGGCGGTGCGGTCTGCGCGGCTGATGTTGCGTTTGACGATGCCGAGCTCGAACATGGTCAGAGTCCTTTCTTCTTCAATGCCGCATCCAGCCGCGGGTAGACGCGCCGCGCGTTGCCTTCATAGATCTGGTGGCGGTCGCTGCCGACGACGATGGTCGACGCTTCGATGTAGCGCTTGGTGTCGTCGAAGTAGTGGCCGGTTTCGGGGTCGATGCCGCGCACGGCGCCGATCATCTCGCTGGCGAACAGGATGTTGCGCACCGGGATCACCCGGGTCAGCAGGTCGATGCCCGGCTGGTGGTAGACGCAGGTGTCGAAGAAGATGTTGTTCATCAGGTGGTCCTGCAGCAGCGGCTTCTTCAGCTCTTGCGCCAGGCCGCGGTAGCGCCCCCAGTGGTAGGGCACCGCGCCGCCGCCGTGCGGGATCACGAAGCGCAGCGTCGGAAAGTCCTTGAACAGGTCGCCCTGCAGGCACTGCATGAAGGCCGTCGTGTCGGCGTTGATGTAGTGCGCGCCGGTGGCGTGGAAGCAGGCGTTGCAGCTGCTGCTGACGTGGATCATTGCCGGCAGGTCGTACTCGACCAACTTCTCGTAGATCGGGTACCAGTGGCGGTGGGTCAGCGGCGGGCTGGTCCAGTGGCCGCCGCTGGGGTCGGGGTTGAGGTTGATGCCGACGTTGCCGTACTGCTCCACGCACTTCACCAGTTCGGGGATGCAACTGGCCGGGTCGACGCCAGGGCTTTGCGGCAGCATCGCAGCCGGGATGAAGGCGTCTGGGAAGAGCTGGCTGACGCGGAAGCACAGTTCATTGCAGATCGCGCTCCAGGTCGCCGAGACATTGAAGTCGCCGATGTGGTGGGCCATGAAGCTGGCGCGCGGGCTGAAGATCGTGAGGTCGCTGCCGCGCTCCTTCATCAGGCGCAGCTGGTTGGCCTGGATGCTATCGCGCAGCTCGTCGTCGCTGATCTTCAGGTCGGCGACTTTGGGCATCGCAGACGGGTTCTTGATGCCGGCGATCTGGGCGTTGCGCCAGTTCTCCAGCGCCTTGGGCGCGGTGGTGTAGTGGCCGTGGCAGTCGATGATCATCAAAGGCTCGCAGGTTGAAGGGGGTTCAGGCCGCATCCATGCCGTGGCGGCGCTTGGTCTCGGCGGCGTCGGGTGCAGCCAGGAAGGCCAGCCACGCGCGCGCCGCGCCGGCCTGCGCCGTGGTGGCGCAGACGGCGCCGCTGAAGGTGGTGATGAAGGCGATGTCGGCCGGCAGCGTGCCCAGCACGGTGATGCCGTCCAGGTGCATCAGCTCGCTGAGCTGCTGGAAGCCGAGCTCGACTTCGCCACCCGCCACCAGCGAACCCACCGGCACGCCGGGCGGCGCCTGCACCAGGCGCGGCCGGATCTCGTCGGTGATGCCCCAGCGCTCGAAGAGTTGAGTCAGGTACACGCCGCTCGGGCCCGTGGAATAGCTGATGCTGCGCGCGGCCTGCACCGCCCGCTTGACGGCGGCCTCATGGCTCAGGTCGGGGCGCGGTGCGCCTTCGCGCACGGCGACGGCCACCGCCGAGCGCACCAGGTCGACGCGGCTGCCGGCTTGCACCTGTCCTGTGGCGATGAGCTTGTCGATGGCATCGGCGGCCAGGAACACGGTGTCGAAGGCTTCGCCGGCCTGCACGCGCCTGGCGGCATCGACGCCGGCCACGGACTCGATGTCCGCGTCGCGGCCGGTCTGCTGCCGCCAGGCCGCCGTGAGCTCGGCCAGCACCAGGCGGGTGGCCATGGAGGAGATGCCGCGCAAGGGGGTCGTCATGGTGCGGATTCTTGTCCAGCGCGACCTATTCTTCAACGCGAACTCGCGACTAGCTGAAATGCCGCTTCGGCATAACATCGGTGCGTGGACCTCAAGCAGATCGAGTATTTCGTGCAGGTCGCCGAGCTCGGCAGCTTCACGCGCGCGGCCACGGTGCTGCGCGTGGCGCAGCCGGCGCTCAGCCGCCAGGTGCGCAGCCTGGAGGTCGAACTGCGCCAGCCGCTGTTCGACCGCAACGGTCGCGGCGTCACGCTCACCGCGGCAGGCGCGCGGCTGCTGGCCCACGGCCGCGGCATCCTGCAGCAGGTGGAGCGGGCGCGACAGGACCTGGAAGACCAGCGCGGCGCGGCCACGGGCCTGCTGTCGATCGGCCTGCCGCCGAGCGTCAGCCGCACGCTCACCGCGCCGCTGGTCGAGGCCTTCCGCGAGCGCTTCCCGCGCGCCACCCTCAGCGTCGTCGAGGGCCTGTCAACCTACACCCTCGAGTGGCTGGGCCAGGGCCGGGTGGACTGCGCGGTGGTCTACAACGCCACGCCCACGGCCGCCATCGACCTGCAGCCCGTGCTGCAGGAGCGGCTGTATCTCTTTTCGGCCCGCGGCAGCGGCCGCTCGCTCGTTGGCCGGCCGCTTCCGCTGGCGCGCATGGCCGAGCGGGAGCTGGTGATCCCGAGCCGCCCGCACGCCATCCGCATGCGCGTGGAGACCGTGCTCGCCGAAGCCGGCCTGAAGCCGCGCGTGGCGCTCGAGATCGAGAGCGTGCCGGCGATCCTCGACCTCGTGCAGCGCCACGCGCTGCATGCCGTGCTGTCGCTGGGCGCGGTGCGCGGCAGCGGCCTTGAGGCGGCCTTCACGGCGCGCCCGGTGGCGCTGGGCGAGGGCCGGCTGCTGGCCACCACGCTGTACATCGCGACCTCGTCGCAGCGGCCGCGCGGGCCGCTGCTGGAGCAGGCCGCGGCGCTGCTCGCCGAGTTGCTGGTGGGCAGGCTGGCCGAGCCGGCAGTCGCCAAAAGTTCACGTTGAAACGGTCGTCGGGGGCGCTGCGCCTTTGCGGCCCGCCTTGCTGCGTATGCGAGCATGGACCGCTCAATCGGCTGAGCGCCGCCACCCGATCCGCACCCTCCCGAGGAGCCTGACTTGAATCGCAACCCTTCCCTGCTGCAGCGCCTGACTGCCGGGTCCTTGGCCCTTGCGGCTGCCGCCACGGTCACCTCCGCATGGGCCGAGAACCACGCCCTGATCATGTGGATCGGCGACTACGACGACCCGCGGTCCAACCTGCCCGGCATCGACCTCGACGCCGCCAACGCGCGCAAGATCGCCGCCGCGATGGGCGTGCCGGCGCAGAACATCACCGAAATCAGCAACGCACAACTCACGCGCGAGGGCTTCGGCCAGGGCCTGTCGGGGTTGTACCGCCGCATCGCCGACGGCGACAAGGTCTTCATCTACTACTCGGGCCATGGCGGCCAGGTGAGCGGCCACGAGACCACCGCCAAGTGCAGTGAAGTGCTGGTGGCGCGCGACGGCCTGGTGCTCGACGCGCACTTGCAAGAGGCGCTCACGGCGCTGGGCAACAAGGCCAGCCAGGTGGTGATGATGAACGACTCGTGCTTCTCGGGCGGCGCCGCCACCAAGAGCCTGGGCACACCCGCGGAGGCCGGCACCAAGGCCAAGTTCCTGCCCCCCGACGCCAAGAGCAACACGGCCGTGACTGCGGGCTACGCCTGCGGCGACCCCACCAACACCGCCAAGCTCACGCGCAGCCTGGACGGCATGGCCAAGGACGCGCGGGGCCCGCAGGTGCTGTACATCGCGGCGTCCAACGACACCCAGGTCTCGTTTGCCACCCCGCGCGGCAGCCTGGGCACGCTGGCCTGGGCGGCCTGCATCAATTCGGCGCAGGCCGACGCCGACCGCAGCGGCCGCATCAACGGCGAAGAGCTGCGCGCCTGCGCGCAGAGCCTGATCGACCGCCGCGGCACCCAGCAGACGATCACGCTGCAGGGCAACGCCAAGCTGCCGCTGTCGTTCGTGCAGCCCGCGGCGCCTGCAGCTGTGCCTGCACCCGCGCCTGCACTGGTGGCTGCACCGGCGGCGGTGCCCATGCCGGCAGCCCCCGCTGCGCCGGCAGCGATGCAGCAGCCTGCCGCCAACGCAACCGTCACCGTTGCTGCCAACGCAACCGCCACCGCAGCCGTGAACGCCGTGAATGCCGTGAACGCCGCGCAGGCCCTGCACGACCTGCACGCCGGCGCCGACCGCAGCCTGCCCGTGGGCCTGACCCTGGCGCGCAACAGCCTGCGCATCGGCAAGGACCTGCTCGACTTCTCGGTCGCCACCGCGCAGCCGGGCTACCTCTACCTGCTGCAGGTGGGCAGTGACGGCAAGACCTTCAACCTGCTGTTCCCGAACAAGGTCGACAGCAACAACTTCCTGCCCGCCGGCACCCACCGCTTGCCGCGCGAGACCTGGCGACTGCGCGCCGGCGGCCCGGCGGGCAAGAGCCACCTGCTGGCCATCGTGTCGCCGGTGAAGAAGGACTTGTCGCGCGACATGGACGCCTCGTCGGTGTTCCCGTCCAGCGGCGCCAACCAGCGCGCCACGCGCACGCTGGTGGTCGAAGCCACCGGGGCCGGCGACGGCGGCTCCGGGCGCTACGGCGCCAGCGAGGTCGTCACGATCAACGAGACCCCGGAATGAAGACGCAGCCTCTCCAGGCCAGCGGCGGCCCGCTGTGGCGCCTGGGCGCGGTGGCCGCACTGGTTTGCTGTCCGGCCGTGGCGCCGGCCAGCCCGGCGGGCGCCAGCGACGACAGTCCAGCCGCTGCCTTGGCAGACCTGGGCCGAGCCTTGCTGCGCCAGGCCGGCGCGGCCAATGCCGTCGTCTCGCCGCTGGCCACGGCGGTGGCGCTGGGCCTCGTGCAAGCCGGCGCCAGCGGCGCGGCTGAGCATGAGATCGAAGCGCTTTTCGGTGCGCGCCCGAGCGGCCCGCGCGCCTTGCGCCAGACGCTGCCGGCGCTGCTGCGGCAGCTGCGGGGCAACACCGCCGGCGCATCCGGTGCCCCGTCGCCGCTGAGCCTGGCGGCGCGCCTGTGGGTCGATGCCGGCGCTGCGCCCGCGGTGCCGGCGGCTTACACGCAGCGCCTGGCCAGCCGCTGGCAGGCCGATGCCGTGCGCGTGTCCTTCTCCGAAAGTGAAGCCGCGCGGGCCCAGATCAATGGCTGGACCGCCGAACGCACCGCCGGCCGCATCCAGGACCTGCTGCCCGCAGGCAGCGTCGGTGCCGCGACGCAACTGGCGCTGACCTCGGCGGTGCACTTCCGCAGCCCCTGGGCAAAGTCATTCGACAGCACGCAGACCACGGCACGCCCGTTCAAGACCGCTGGTGGCCAGAGCAAGTCCGTGGCCACGATGGTGGACGAGCGCGCCGTGCTGCAGGCCCGCGTCGACGGCCAACTGGTGATGGAGATTCCTTTTGCCCGCGGCGGTTTTGCTCTGCTGGTGGCCGTGCCCGACGAAGGCGGCAGCGCCGCGCCGGTCTTTGGCGGTGCGCAACTCGCGCGCTGGCGCGGCGCGCTGCAGCCGGCCCAGTGCGAGCTGGCGCTGCCGCGTTTTGCGATCGCGCCGCAGTCGGCATCGATCAAGCCGGCGCTGCAGGCGCTGGGGGTCCGGACGGTCTTCACCGACGTCGCTGACCTGGGCCCGATGCTCGGCCGCGCGGCGCGCCAGATGCACCTCGACGACGTGCACCACGCCGCCGGCATCACGGTCGATGAGCACGGCGGCGAGGCGGTGGCCGCGGCTGCCGCCACGCTGCGATCGAAGTCGCTGGCGCTGCCGGTGGCGCCCTGTGCCGTGGACCGCGCGTTTGCCTTTGCCCTCGTCCACCAGGCCAGCGGCACAGCGGTGTTCGTCGGCCGCGTGGGGGACCCGGCGCACCTGGAGTGAGGCGCCACTGAGCGGCT
>JANMVM010000444.1:0-3227 GCA_031392695.1 Rubrivivax sp. | reverse complement strand
GCCGCGCGCGGCACGAACCAGCGCCGCAGCGAGCCGCGCTCGTCGATGGGCTCGAACAGGTACAGGCCCCAGGCGTCCTCGTGGTGGCCGACGGTCTGGCCCTGCCAGGGTTCGGTGCCGTTGAGCACCACGGTGAAGGGCAGCGCCGGCCGTTGCCCGGTGAGCGGGTCGTTGTCGCCCGAAGGCGCCAAGGCCGTCAGCGGCTCGGTCAGGCAGAGGCGGCGAAACTGCTCCAGCCGCAGCGCCGCGGGCTTGCGCTGCGGCGGCATCAGCAGGTGGACCTGGCCTTGTTCAGGCGCGAACAGCTTGAGCAGGCCTTTGATGGCGTGTCCGTTGTGGCCTTCGACGGCGCAGCCCGGGGGGAAGCTGAAATCCGACGGTGCCGGATAACCCGGCAGGTCGGGCGTCGGCCACAGCGCGCTCCACCGCGGGCCGCCACCAGGGTGCTGGGCACTGATCGTCGGCAGCGTGGCAAAGGTCATGGGCAGCGGCGATGGCGCGCTCTCGACTTCGAGCGTCAGCATCGACAGCGGGGGCTTGGAGAGGTCCGACATGGGCAGCTTTCAGCGCACGGCCATCGAGGCCGGCACGGTGTTGGCGGCCGCGCTGGCCGTTGCAGGCGTCACCACGACGGTGCGCCCGGGTCCGGGGTCCAGCGACGACAGCGCCTGGTCGGTGCTGCGTTGCCAGTCTTCGGCGGTGCGGATGATGGTCGGCTTGATCAGCACCACCAGTTCCTTTTTGCGCGCGGCGCCGGTGGTGTTGCCGAACAGCGTGCGCGTCACCGCGTTGTCGCCGCTGCCGGGCAGGCCGGAGCGACTGCGGTTGCTCTCGCTCTGCATCAGGCCGCCGATGGCCACGATGTTGCCGTCAGGCACGCGCACCACGGTGTCGGTCTCGTTGACGCTGCTGCTGGCCAGCGGCAGCTTGTAGCTGCCGATGGTGCCGAGGTCGATCTGCTTGATCTTTTCCGTCACCGAGGTGACCGAGGGCCGCAGGTGCAGCGTGATCATGTTGGCGTCGTCGATCTGCGGCGTGACGTCGAGCGCGATGCCGCTGAAGAAGGGCGTCAGCGTCAGCGTCGGCAGCGTCGTGGTGCCGTTGCTGTTGTTGTTGCCCGCCGTCACCGAGCCGCCGCTGACGTTGGTGACGAAGTACTCGTCGGTGCCGACCTTGAGCACCGCCTTCTGGTTGTTGAGCGTGGCCACGCGCGGGCTCGACAGGATCTGCACGTCGCCGTGCGACTCCAGGAAGCCGAGCACGGCCTGGAAGCCCTTGGTGGCCAGCGTCAGTCCAAGCGTGCCGCTGCCGGCGGCCGGCAGCGAGACGGCGTCCAGCAGCAGCGAGGCCACCGCGCTGGGCAGCGTGGGCAGGCCCTTGACGTTGTTGACGAGCGCGTTGCCGGGCACGCCGCTGGTCTGCCCGGCGGCTGCGGTGTTGCCCAGCAGCGACCAGTCGATGCCGCTCTGGAAGCCGTCGCGCAGTTCGACCTCGACGATCTTGGCCTCGAGCATGACCTGGCGCTCGATGGCCACGCGCGAGGCACGCAGGAACAGTTCCACCTGGCGCATCTCGTCGGGCATGGCGCGCACCGCGATCGTGCCGGCCTGCGGGCTTGTGATGACGACGCGGCCCTCGCCCTTGCCGAGCAGGCCGCGCAGGGCCTCGGCGGTCTCGGTCCAGAAGTCGCTGTTGGACGTGGTGGTGATCTGGCTCGCGTCGGGGCTGCCGCCGGCGCCGGGCGTGGTGACGCCGGCAGGGCTGGTGCTGCTGGCCGGTGCGCCGCTGCCGCTGACGCGCACCTCGCTGCGCCCTTTGCGCTGCGTCGTCGGGTAGTTGACGGTGAAGATGCGCGTCTGCAGCGTGGCCGGGTAGACGGTGATGCGCCGGCCGTCGATGCGGAAGTCGTAGCCGTAGACGTCGCGGATCGACTCCAGCGCCTCGCGCACCGTCACCGCGCGCAGCGTCACGCTCAGCGTGCCGGCGACATCGGGGTGCATGAGCATGCTGTAGCGCGTCTCGCCGACCATCGACAGGAACACGTCGCGCGCGCTGGCGCCGCTGACGATGAGGTCGAAGCGCGGCTCGGCTGGCGCTTCGGCGCGCGCTGGCGCTGGCGCAGGCGCGGATGGCACGGCCGTCGCGGTGGGCGCGGCGGCCGGCACTGGCGCTTGCGCCGCCACTTGGGCGCGCAGGCGCGCGACTTCGTCGGGCACGCGCAGCGGCGGCCGCTCGGCACAGCCCGCCAGCAGGGCCAGCAGGGCCAGCAGGGCCAGGGCGGCGAGCGCGGACGGGCTGACGCGGCACGTGGCACGCTGCCTGGCACGCGGCAGGGGATGGAGTTCAGTGCTCATGGCGAAGGTCCTGCGCGAGAAGGGGATGCGGTTCGTGAGGCCGGCGCCAGCGCCGTGCGCGTGGCCAAGGTCGGGGTGGCCGCGGCGGTGTCGGGTGTGGCGGTGTCGGCTGCGGCGGAGCCGGGTGCGGCGACGACGGTCTTGGTGACGCCGGCAAACAGCGGCAGGCGCTGCCGCTGGCCGCCGCGGCGCACGACCACGGCGCTGTCTTCGATGCTTTCGATGCGCGCGTCGCCCAGCCAGTCACCGACGGCGCGGCGGCGGCCGCCGTGCACGACGTAGCGCTGTCCGTCCACCACCAGCAGCTGGCGCACCGACACGGCGGGCGGCTCGGCCGGCGCCGGCGCGCTGCCGCGTGGCTGCGCTGCTGCTGCTGCGGCGGCGGGGGCCTGCATCGGGTCGCGCGCCAGCACCCGGTTCTGCGCCAGCGCCAGCGCCGGGGCGCAGCACAGGCCGGTGATGCAGATCAGGGTCCAGGCCTTCATGGCAGGTTCTCCAGCAGGTAGACGCGGGCCGTGAGTTCGGCTGCGCCGTCGGCACCGGCCACGATGCTCAGCTCGCCCCAGCGCAGGCCCGGCAGCGCCTGCTCGGCGGCGGCGACGTACTGCGTGAGATCGTTGTAGGCGCCGCGCAGACTGAGGTCCACGCCCTGCAGCGGCAAGGACTGGGCGGCGCCGGCCTGGCGCGGCGGCGTGGCGGCAGTGGCCAGGCGCAGCAGCGTCAGCCGGTCGTGGCGGCGCAGCACGCGCTCAAGCAGGTCGGGCAGGCGCGTGCCGGCAGCGCCGGCAGCCAGGCGGCGTTCGATCTCGGCATCCAGCGTCTGCTGCTGCGCTTGCGCCGTCTGCAGCAGCCGCAGCAGTCGCGCCGGTGCGG
>JANMVM010000401.1:0-19486 GCA_031392695.1 Rubrivivax sp. | reverse complement strand
ACGCCGCCCTGGCACCTGACGATGTTCAGCCGCGCCACGCTGGCGCGGGCCGCGGCGCGCGCCGGCCTCACGCCGGTGGGTTGGCGCAGCGAAGGCGTGGCCGGCGACGGCGCGCTGTGGCGCAACCGGCCGGCGCTGCTGCTGACACGTCTGATGGGCTGGGGCGACATCGTGCGGCTGACGTTGCAGAAGTAGGGCGGGACGCGGTGGACAGTGTTGCCCGCGGCACCCTCATCAACCTGGCCACGCGCACCGCCGGCGTGGCCGCGGTGCTGGGCATCACCACGCTGACGGCACGCATCTCGACGCAGGCGCAGGGCACCTTCGCGCTGTTCACGAGTGTCGAAGGCGTGCTGCTGGCGCTGCTGTCGGGCTTTGGCATCGCGCTGGCACGGCGCGTCTCGCACCACGGGCAGGAGCCGCGCGGGCTCTGCTCGGCGATGGTGCTGTGCTGTGTCGCGCTGGGGCTGGCGGCGTCGGCGCTGCTGGGGGCGCTGGCCGCCTGGGGTCCCGCGGCCTACGCCTGGATGTGGCTGCTGGCGCTGGCCGCGCCGCTCTTGCTGGTGGCGCCCAACCTGGCGGGCTGGTGGCTGGGACAGGGCCGCATGGCGCCGATGTCGCGTGTCTCGCTGGCGCCGCCTTGCATCACGCTGGCGCTGCTGGGCTTGCTGTGGGCGCTGGGCCAGGCCAGCGTGCCCGCGGTGCTGGCGGCGTGGGTGCTGGCCAAGGTGGCGGTGGGGCTGGCGCTGCTGTGGGTGTTCTGGCGCGCGGCACGCTTCGGGCGGCCCGACTTCACCGCCTTGCGCGGCGAGCTGCCCTTCATCGCCACCATCGGCGTCACCAACCTCATCGGCCTGCTCAACTACCGCGTCGGCCTTTTCGTCGTCGAGCGGCTGCTCGGCCTGTCGGCCACCGGCGTGTACTCGATCGCGGTCGTGGTGGCCGAGCTGCTGTGGTTCGTCTCTGGCTCGCTCACGCAGGCCGTCTATGGCCGCATCGGCACGCCCGACGCCGCGCGCGCCGCTGCCACCACCGTGCGCGTGGTGCAACTCGGCGTGGCCGCGCTGCTGCTGGCGGCGCCGCTGCTGGGCCTGCTGGCGCTGTGGCTGGTGCCGCGCGCGCTGGGGCCGGCCTATGGCGCCAGCCTGGCGCCGCTGGCGGTGCTGTTGCCCGGGGCGCTGCTGTTCGGCGGCGCCTCGGCGCTGTCGGCCTACTTCACCAATCACGCCGGCAAGCCCCAGGTGCCGGCGCGCGTGGCCGCGCTGTCGCTGGTGCTCAACGCCACGCTGTCGCTGCTGCTGGTGCCGCGGCTGGGCATGGTGGGGGCGGCGTTGGCGGCCTCGATTTCCTACGCTGCCAGCGTGGCCGTGCTGGCGGGTGCCTTTGCCCGCCATGCCGGCGTGCCGTGGCAGCAGCTGGTGGTGCCGGGCCCGCAACTGCGGGCCGATGTGCTCCAGCTGCTGGCACTGGCGCGGCGGCGCGCGCCATGACCACGCCGGCCCGGCGCCCAGGTCCGCCGGCCGCCAATGGCCAGGCATCTTTGAGCGCTAGCATGCCGGCCTGCCGCACCCCCGGGCGGCTTGAAGGGATTTCCTGATGCAGTCTTTGCGGCACGGGCTGCAGCGCCTGTGGCGCGCGCTTCTGGCGCCGCGCATGCACTACGGCTGGCGCGGCGCAGACGGCGCCTGGCGCGCCCACACGCGCGTTAGCAGCAGCACGCACATCGACTGCCCCGAGCGGCTGCAACTGGCCGACCACGTCTACGTCGGGCACTTCAATACGCTGGACGCCTCGGGCGGGCTGACGTTGGGCGAAGGCGTGCAGGTCACCAGCCACTGCGCGCTGCTCACCCACTCCAGCCACCAGGCGCTGCGCCTGGCCGGGCGCGCCTACTGGGGCGCGGCCGAGCCGCCGGGCTTCGTGCGCGCCGCCACGGTGATCGGCGCCTACACCTTCATCGGAGCGCACAGCGTGGTGGCCCCGGGCAGCCGCATCGGCCGCGGCGTGCTGGTGCGCGCCTTCAGCTATGTCAGCGGCGAGGTGAGCGACTTCGCCATCGTCGCCGGGCAGCCGGCGCGGGTCATCGGCGATACGCGGCAGATCGACGAAGCCTGGTTGGCGGCCCACCCGCAGGCACGCGCCGACTACGACGCCTGGGCGCAGCCGCCGCCATGAGGCTGGTGCTGCTGGGTGACGGCGACAGCCCGCACCTGCTGAAATGGGCGCGCGGCCTGGCCGCGGTGCCGGGGCTGGAGCTGTGGGCGGCGTCGAGCCGCGGCTTCCTGGGCGGCTTCGACGCCTGCGTTCCGGCCACGCGCCGCCTGGCGCTGCAGACTCGGCCGCGCGCCGCCGGCGGCAACGCGGCGCTGCTGCTGCAACTGCCGCGGCTGGCGCGCTGGCTGCGCCAGGTCGATGCCGACTGGATCCACGCCCACTACCTCACCTCGCACGGCACGCTGGCCTGGGCGGCGCAGCGCGGCTGGCGCCTGCGCGCGCGCATCGTGGGCTCGGCCTGGGGCAGCGACATCCTGGACAGCCCCGCGCGCAGCCGGCTGCTGCGCGCGCTGACGCGCCGCGTGCTGCGCGCCTGTGCCTTGACCACCAGCGATTCGCAGGTCATGGCCGCGCGCATGCGCGAGCTGGGGGCGGGCGAGGTGATGGTCTTCCCCTTCGGCCTCGAGGCCCTGCCGCCGGCGAGCGCCGCCAAGGAAGACGCGCTCTTCTTCGCCAACCGGGGCCTCGAGCCGCTGTACGAACCGGCGCGCGTGCTGCAGCAGTTTGCCGCCGTGGCCGGGCCGCACGGGCAGCTGGTGGTGGCCAACGAAGGCAGCCTGCGCGGCGCGCTGCAGGCGCAGGTGCAGGCCCTGGGGCTGCAAGGCCGGGTGCGCTTCGTCGGCCGGCTCGACGCCGCTGCGCAGGCCGAGTGCTACGGCAGCGCGCGCTGGTACCTGAGCCTGCCGCGCAGCGACTCGGTGGCGGTGTCGGTGCTGGAGGCGATGGCGCACGGCTGCGTGCCGATCCTGTCCGACCTGCCGGCCAACCGCGAACTGGTGCAGGACGGCGTCAACGGCCTCATCGTGCCGGGTGCCGCGCTGCTGCCGCGCAGCACGCTCGACGCACTGCTGCCGCGCGCCGATGCGCTGGCCGCGGCCAACCGCCAGTGGGTGGCCCGGCATGCGCTGTTCGCGCCCTGCGTGGCGGCCTTCGTGGCGCGCCTCAGATCGCTGGCATGACGGCCCCAGGCTCACTTCGTTCGCTGCCCCCGAGGGGCGCATCAGCGCCTTCGGGCGGCCGTGCGGCGCTGACATGAACATCCTCTACCTCAACCACTACGCCGGCAGCCCGGCGCTGGGCATGGAGTACCGGCCCTACTACCTGGCGCGCGAGTGGGTGCGCGCCGGCCACCGCGTGCAGCTGCTGGCGGCCGACTTCTCGCACGTGCGCACGCTGCAGCCGGCCTGCGGCGACGAGCTCGTCGACGGCATCGCGTACCGCTGGTACGCCACGCCACGCTACCGGGGCAACGGCCTGGGCCGCGTGCGGAATATCGGCGCCTTCCTGCACGCCGTGTGGCGCGACACGGCGCGCCTGGTGCGCGAATTGCGGCCCGACGTGGTGATCGCGTCGAGCACCTACCCGATGGACATCTGGGTCGCACGCCGCCTGGCGCGCCGCGCCGGCGCGCGGCTCGTCTACGAGGTTCATGACCTGTGGCCGCTGAGTCCGATCGAGCTGTCGGGCATGTCGCCCCGCCACCCCTTTGCGCTGCTGTGCCAGGCCGCCGAAGACGCCGCCTACCGCGACGCCGACGTCGTGGTCAGCATGCTGCCCAAGGTGCAGGGCCACATGGCCGGGCGCGGCCTCGACCTGAAGAAGCTGCACATCGTGCCCAACGGCATCGCGCTGGGTGAATGGCAGGGCGTGGCGCCGCCGCTGCGCGACGACGTGGCGCAGGCGCTGGCGGCGGCGCGCGCGGCCGGCCGTACGGTGGTCGGCTATGCCGGTTCGATGGGCCTGCCCAACGCGCTGGACACGCTGCTCGACGCCGCCGCGCTGCTGCGCAACGAGGCGCTGCAGTTCGTGCTGGTGGGCAGCGGCCATGAACAGGCGCGGCTGGCGCAGCGCGTGGCCGCCGAGGGCCTGGCGCGGGTGCAGTGGCTGCCGCCGATCCCCAAGGCCCAGGTGCCGTCCTTCCTGGCCGGCGTCGACATCGCCTACATCGGCTGGCAGCGCGTGCCCATCTACCGCTTCGGCATCGCGCCCAACAAGCTCATGGACTACCTGATGGCCCGTTGCCCCGTGCTGCACGCGGTGGACGCCGGCAACGACCCGGTGGCCGAAGCCGGCGCCGGGCTGACCGTGGCGCCGGACAGCGCCGCTGCCATCGCGCAGGGCCTGCTGCAATTGGCGGCGCTGCCGGCCGACGAGCGACGCGCCATGGGCGAGCGCGGGCGTGCCTTCGTGCTGGCGCACCACACCTACCTGGTGCTGGCGCAGCGCTTCCTGGACGCCATGCAATGACGCCGCACGACGAAGCGCGCGCCGTCGCCCAACGCTACGCTCGCCGCGGCGCTGCCGGTGATCGCTACAGCCTGCTGCGCCCCGACGTCTGGCACACCGTGCAGGAGCGCCAGCGTGCGCTGCTGCAGCTGCTGGCGCGCCAGGGCCGCACCGACCTGGCAGCGCTGCGGCTGGCTGAGGTGGGTTGCGGCAGCGGCGACAACCTGCTCGAGCTGCTGCGCCTGGGCTTCGCGCCGCAGCACCTGCAGGGCCTGGAACTGCTGCCCGAGCGTCACGCGCAGGCGCGCCGGGTGCTGCCGGCGACGCTGTCGCTGAGCCTGGGCGACGCCACGCAGGCCGCGATCGAACCTGCCAGCCTGGACCTGGTGCTGCAGGCCACCGTGTTCTCGTCACTGCTCGACGACGCCTTCCAGCAGCGGCTGGCCGACGCCATGTGGCGCTGGCTCAAGCCGGGCGGGGCGGTGATCTGGTACGACTTCACCTTCGACAACCCGCGCAACGCCGATGTGCGCGGCGTGCCGCTGGCGCGCGTGCAGGTGCTCTTTCCGCAGGGCCGCATCACGCACCGCCGCGTCACGCTGGCGCCACCGCTGGCACGTGCGGTGTGCCGCGTCCACCCGGCGTTGTACGGCGTTTTCAACGCCGTGCCCTGGCTGCGCACCCACGTGCTGGCCTGGGTGGGCAAGCCCTGATAATTGGGCATGTCCGAGCCCCTCCTGCCCGCCCTGCCGTTCCTGCCTTTCGCGCTGCCCGAGATCGGCGAAGAAGAGATCGCCGAGGTCGTCGACACGCTCAGGTCGGGCTGGGTCACCACCGGCCCCAAGGCGCGCCGCTTCGAAGCCGACTTCAGCGCCTTCCTGGGTGACGAGACGCTGCATTCGATCGCCGTCAACTCGGCCACCGCGGGGCTGCACCTGGCGCTCGAAGCCCTGGGCATCGGAGCCGGCGACGAAGTCATCACCACCACCCACACCTTTACCGCGACGGCCGAGGTCGTGCGCTACCTGGGCGCCGACGTCAAGCTGGTGGACATCGATCCGGCGACGCTCAACATCGACCCGGCGGCGGTGCAAGCTGGGATCACGCCGCGCACCAAGGCCATCCTGCCGGTGCACTACGCGGGGCTGGCGGCCGACATGCCGGCCATCCTGGCGATCGCCCGCCGCCACGGCCTGAAGGTGGTGGAGGACGCAGCCCATGCGCTGCCCACCACCAGCGGCGGCCAACTCGTGGGCACGCTCGCCAGCGACGCCACGGTGTTCAGCTTCTACGCCAACAAGACCATCACCACCGGCGAGGGCGGCATGCTCGTCACGCGCGACGCGGCGCTGGCGCAGCGCGCCCGCGTGATGCGCCTGCACGGCATGAACCGCGACGCCTTCGACCGCTTCACCGCCAAGGTGCCGAGCTGGTACTACGAGGTGGTGGCACCCGGCTTCAAGTACAACCTGACCGATATCGCCGCCGCGCTGGGCATCCACCAGTTGCGCCGCGTGCGCGCCTTCCAGCAGCGCCGCGCGCAGATCGCCCAGCAGTACGAGGCCGGCTTTGCCGGCCTGCCGCTGATCGCAGCGCCGCAGGCCGCGGCGGGCGAGATGCACGCCTGGCACCTCTACGTGCTGCGCCTGGCCGACGGCGCGGGCGTGGCGCGCGACCGCTTCATCGAGCGCCTGTTCGACGCCGGCATCGGCTGCAGCGTGCACTACATCCCGCTGCACCTGCACCCCTACTGGCGCGACCGCTACCAGCTCGACGCCGCGATGTTCCAGCACAGCCAGCATGCCTACGAGCGCATGGTGAGTCTGCCGCTGTACACGCGCATGAGCGACGCCGACGTGCAGCGCGTGGTGCTGGCGGTGCGCCAGGCGCTGGGCGCCTGAAGCACCTTGGCCAAGCGCGCCTTCGACTTGCTGGGCGCCTGCATCGCCCTGCTGCTGCTGGCGCCGCTGATGCTGGGCCTGGCGCTGTGGATCCGGCTCGATTCGGCGGGCCCGGCCTGGTACCGCCAGCAGCGCGTCGGCCGCCATGGCGTGCCGTTCTCGATCCACAAGTTCCGCACCATGCAGGCCGGGGTGCAGGGCCTGCCGCTGACGGTGGGCGAAGACGCGCGCATCACGCGCGCCGGCCGCTTCCTGCGCCGCACGCGCCTGGACGAGTTGCCGCAGTTGATCGACGTGCTGCAAGGCACGATGAGCCTGGTCGGCCCGCGCCCCGAAGTGCCGCGCTACGTGGCGCTGTACCCGGCAGCGCTGCGCGAGCGCGCGCTGGCGGTGCGGCCGGGCTTGACCGACCCGGCGTCGCTGGCCTTCATCGACGAGGCCGCGCTGCTGGCCGCCGCCGCCGACCCCGAGCGCGAGTACGTCGACGTGATCCTGCCGGCCAAGGTGCAGCGCGCGGCCGAGTACGCCGAGCGCGCCACGCTGGCCAGCGACCTGGCCGTGCTGGCGCGCACAGCGTGGGCGCTGCTGCGACGGGGCTGAGGGATGCACAGCCTGGAACCTGGCCCTAGCCCTGGCCCTGGCCCTGCGTCTGTCCATCGGCCTGTACAATTTCAAAATCAAACCTTGATATAGCCCGAAACGTGTCGCCCCTGCCCCCCGATCTGGTGCCCCGCCTGGCCGTGGCCACGCTGCAGCGCATGGCGCGCGGCTTCCCGGTGCTGGCCGTCACCGGGCCGCGCCAGTCGGGCAAGACCACGCTGGCCCGCACTGCCTTCCCGCAGCTGCCGCACGTGAACCTGGAAGACCCCGACACGCGCGATCTGGCGCTGGCCGACCCTCGCCGCTTCCTGGCGCGCTTTGAGCAGGGCGCCATCCTCGACGAGGTGCAGCGCGCGCCGGTGCTGCTGTCGTACCTGCTGGGTCTGGCCGACGCGTCGGCGCAGATGGGCCGCTTCGTGCTCACCGGCTCGCAGCAGTTCGGCCTCATGGACGGCATCAGCCAGTCACTGGCCGGGCGCGTGGGCCTGCTCACGCTGTTGCCGCTGTCGCAGGCCGAGCTGGCGGCCGCGCGGCCGCGCGCCACGCTGGAAGATCATCTGTGGCGCGGTGGCTACCCGGCGCTGCACGCCGCGCACCGCCAGGTCGACCCCGCGCAGTGGCTGTCGGCCTACCTGTCCACCTACGTGGAGCGCGACGTGCGCCAGTTGCTCAACGTGGGCAACCTGTCGTCGTTCCAGCGCTTCCTGTCGATGTGCGCAGCGCGCAGCGCGCAGCTGCTCAACCTCAACAGCCTGGCTTCGGACTGCGGCATCAGCCAGCCCACCGCGCGCCAGTGGCTCACCGTGCTGCAGGCCAGCCACGTGGTGGCGCTGCTGAGCCCCTACCACCGCAACTTCGGCAAGCGGCTCGTGAAGACGCCCAAGCTGTACCTGCTGGACAGCGGGTTGCTGTGCCAGTTGCTGCGCATCGCCAGCCCGCAGGACCTGCAGGTCCACGCCGCGCGCGGCGCGGTGTTCGAGACCTGGGTCGTGTCCGAGGCCCTCAAGCACCGCCACAACCAGGGCCTGCCTCCCAACTTGCACTTCTGGCGCGACAACCACGGCCTGGAGGTGGACCTGGTGTTCGAGCACCAGGGCCGGTTGCACGGCGTGGAGTGCAAGTCGGGCACCACCTACGCCAGCGACTGGCTGGGCCCCGTGCGCCGCTGGCGCCAGGCCGTCGGCGCCGAAGCAGCCGACCCGCTGCTGGTCTTTGGCGGCGAACCCAGCCACACCCGCGCCGACCATGTGGTGCTGAGTTGGCGCGATGTCGGCCAGCCGATGGCTTGGCAGGGTCTGTCATGACGCCGGCGCCGCAGACACCCACCGACGGCCTGAGCGCCTGGCATCGGCTGGACCTGTTCCTGGCCCGCCTGCGCCCGCACCGCGAGCCGCTGACGCTGCTCATCGACGCCGCCGTGGTGGCGCTGTGCTGGAACGCCACCTACCTGTTCCGCCTGGGCTTCGAGCGCTGGCTCAGTGCGCGCCCGGCCTACGACGGTTGGGTGCTGGCTGGCGTGGTGCTGGTCTACGCGCTGGCCAGCCTGGCCTTCAAGGTGCCGCAGAGCATGTGGCGCTTCTCGGGCTTTGGCGAGGTCAAGCGGCTGCTGCTGGCTTGCGCCGTGGCGGGCGCAATGTCGGCCGCGGTGGTCATGAGCCTGGGCCTGACGAAGGTGCCGCGCGCCGTGCTGGCGCTGCACCCGGTGGTGTCGCTGATGGGCCTGGCGCTGGTGCGCATCGCCTACCGCATGGTGTACGAGCACGCGCGCACGCGCATCGCCGGGCGCCACGGCGAGATCCGCCGCGCCATCGTGCTGGGCGCGGGCGAAGCGGCGCGCCTGCTGCTGGCCGGGCTGCAGCAGCAGGGCTGGGTCGTGCTGGGGCTGCTCGACGACGACCGCAGCAAGCACGGCGCGCGCATCAACAGCGTGCCCGTGCTCGGCCCGCTCGACGCGCTCAGGGGCAAGCCGACCTGGGGCATCGCCACCCACGTCGTGGTGGCGATGCCGGCGGCCAGCCGCGCGCAGCGCCGCCGCGCGCTCGAGCTGGCGGCGGCCACCGGGCTGCCGGTGCTCACCGTGCCCAGCGCCGACGAGCTGCGCACCGGGCAGACGCGGGTCGAGCGGCTGCGCGACATCGAGCCCGAGGACCTGCTCGGCCGCGAGAGCGTGATCCTCGACGAAGCCGGCATTGCCAGCACCCTGCAAGGCAAGACCGTGCTCATCACCGGCGCCGGCGGCAGCATCGGCAGCGAACTGTGCCGCCAGGTGGCGCGCTTCGCGCCGGCGCGGCTGGTGCTCTACGAGCTGAGCGAGTTCAACCTCTACACCATCGAGCAGGAGCTGAGCGAGCAGTTCGCGCCGATCGAGCTCGTGCGCCTGATCGGTGACGTCAAGGACTTCGCCCATGTGCGCCAGACGATGCAGCGCTGGCGGCCTGCGGTGGTCTTCCACGCCGCGGCCTACAAGCACGTGCCACTGATGGAAGAGCACAACGCCGCCGCCGCGCTGCGCAACAACACGCTGGGCACCTACCACGCGGCGCTGGCTGCGGCGGAGTCGGGCGCCGAGCGCTTCGTGCTCATCAGCACCGACAAGGCGGTCAACCCCACCAACGTGATGGGCGCCACCAAGCGCGCTGCCGAGATGGCCATCAGCGCGCTGGCCGCAGAACATGCAGGCACGCGTTTCATGGCGGTGCGCTTCGGCAACGTGCTGGGCAGCAGCGGCAGCGTGATCCCCAAGTTCAAGGAGCAGATCGCGCGCGGCGGCCCGGTGACGGTGACGCACCCGGACATCATCCGTTACTTCATGACGATCCCCGAAGCAGCCCGCCTGGTGCTGCAGGCCGCGGCCATCGGCCAGACCGGGCAGGTGCTGGTGCTCGACATGGGCGAGCCGGTGCGCATCGTCGACCTGGCGCGCGACCTGATCCGCCTGGCCGGGCACACCGCCGACGAGATCGCGATCGAGTTCACCGGGCTGCGGGCAGGCGAGAAGTTGTTCGAGGAGCTGCTGGCGGATGCGGACAACACGCTGCCCACGGCAGTCACCGGGCTGCGCGTGGCCCGGCTGGCCGGGCCTTTGGGCAGCGTGGCCGACCTGCTGGCCTGGGACCCCGACGTGGCCACCCGCGACGACGAGGCCGTGCGGGCCTGGCTGCGCGCGCGCGTGCCGGAGTACGCCGCTTCGCCTGCGGTCCCCCCCCCGGCACCATGACCGATACCGTCTACATCAACGGCAAGTTCACGGCCCAGCCGACCACCGGCGTGCAGCGCGTGGCCTCCCGGCTGGTGCAGGCCCTGGACGCCCGAGCGCAAGGGCTGCCGGGTCGCTGGGTGTTGCTGTGCCCGCCGGGCGGCCAGCGACCGGTGCTGAAGACCATCGACTGCCAGGTCGTGGGGCGGCATCAGGGCGCGCTGCACCTGTGGGAGCAAGTGCAACTGCCGCTGGCGGCACGCCATGGCTGGCTGCTGAATCTCGCAGGGTCCGCGCCCTGGGGCGGAGGGCGCAATGTCTGCCTGATCCACGACGCAGCGGTGTTCGATCACCCCGAGGCCTACACACCAAGCTTTGTGCTCTGGTACCGGACGCTCTTCAGGCATCTGGTGCGCCACGGCGCCACCCTGCTGACCGTGTCGGAGTTTTCCCGCCAGCGACTGGCAGCGGCCTTGCGCGTCGACGCAGCCCGCATCGCCGTCGTGCCCAACGGCGCCGATCACCTGCAGGGCGTCCGGCCCGACACCGAAGTGCTGCAACGCCTGGGCCTGGCTGGGCAGCGCTACCTGCTGGCGGTGGGCAGTGCCAATCCGACCAAGAACCTGGCGCCGCTGGTGACGGCGTTCGCGGCCTTGCCGCCGGCCTCGCCGCCGGCTGGGAAGGTGCGCCTCGTCATCGTGGGTGGCGTCAATGAGCGCGTGTTCTCCGGCCGACACGCCAGCGAGGATCCAGCCGGCGTGCAGCGCACAGGCCGCCTCGGCGACAGCGAACTCAAGACACTCTACGAGCACGCGCGAGCGCTGGTCTTTCCTTCGCGCTACGAAGGCTTTGGTCTGCCGCCGCTGGAAGCCATGGGCTGCGGTTGCCCGGTGCTGGCCAGCTGCGCGGCGTCGATGCCGCAGGTCTGTGGCGACGCTGCGCTCTACGTCGATCCCGACTCCGCAACGGAACTGACGGCCGCCATGGTGCGCATCCTGGAAGACGACGCGCTGGCCGCGCGATTGCGCCGCGACGGGCCGCTCCAGGCGGCGCGGTTCACCTGGGCGGCGTCGGCTGACCGACTATTGGCAGCGATGCCGCCGGGGAGTCTGGCTTGAGGGTGCTGCAGCTCAGCAAGTTCTACCCGCCCGTGATGGGCGGCATCGAGTCGGTTGCCTGGGAGCTGACCGAGGGGCTCAACCTCGCTGGCGTGCGCACCGATGTCTTGTGCTCGAACCAGGCCCTGCGCAGCAAGCGCGAACAGACGGCGGCTGGCTACACCGTGCAGCGCTCGGGCTCCTGGGGCCAGTGGCTGTCGACGTCCCTGGCCCCGGTCATGCCGGCGCATCTGGCACGCATGCTGGCTCAGGCCGACCTGGTGCACGTGCACATGCCAGACCCGATGGCCGCTGCCGCCGTCTGGGCGGTGAGACCGCGCGTGCCGGTGGTGGTGCACTGGCACAGCGACGTCATCCGGCAGCGTCGCGCCCTCAAGGCCTACGAGCCGCTGCAGCGCTGGCTGCTGCGTCGCGCCGACGCGATCATCGCCACCAGCCCGCCCTATGCGGAGGCCTCGGCGCCGCTGCAGCCCTGGCGCGACAAGGTGGCCGTGATCCCGATCGGGATCAGCGACAATCGCAAGTCGGCCTGCAGCGACAAGGCTGCAGCGCTGCACCAGAGGTTTCGCGGCCGGCGCATCGTTTTCGCGCTCGGTCGCATGACGTACTACAAGGGCTTCGATGTCCTCATCGACGCTGCGGCGACACTGCCCGACGACTGCGCGGTGCTGGTCGGCGGAGACGGCGAATTGCTGCAGCATTACCGGTCACAGGTGGCCAGCCGGGGCCTGGCAGGGAAAGTGCATTTTCTGGGACACATCAACGACGCCGATCTGGCAAGCCACTTCGAGGCCTGCGACATCTTTTGCATGTCCTCCACGGTGCGCGCCGAAGCCTACGGCGTGGCCATCCTCGAAGCCATGGTGATGGGCCGGCCGATCGTGGCCACCGACATCGCCGGCTCGGGCGTGCCCTGGGTCAATGAGCACGGCGTCACCGGCCTGAACGTGCCGGCCGGCGACCCTGGCGCGCTGGCCGGCGCGCTGCGGGGTCTGCTGCAAGATGCGCCCTGGCGGCAGCGCCTGGGCGCCGCAGCCCGGGCGCGCTACGAGCGTGATTTCCAGGCCGCGAACATGACCCACCGCACCCTCGATCTCTACCGCCGGCTGCTGCCGGCCTGATCGACTGAGCACAAGACGGAATCGACAGCCTTGGAAGCAACCCCCACTTTGCCTGCGCCCGTGCCCGCCCAGCCATCCAGGCTGCTGCGCCTGCTGCTGCGCCAGCTGCGGCGCATGAACGCGATCTTCATCGTCACCGTGCTGCTGCCCACGCTGGCGGCGGCGCTGTATTTCGGCGCGCTGGCGTCTGAGGTCTACATCTCCGAAAGCCGCTTCGTCGTGCGCAGCCCGCAGCGGCCGGCGCAGGGCGGGCTCGGTGCTCTGCTGCAGGGCACGGTGTTCTCGCGCTCGCAGGACGACACCTACTCGGTGCATGACTTCATCCGCAGCCGCGACGCGCTGCGCGAGCTCGACGGCAAGCTGGACCTGCGCAAGTCCTTTGCCGACCCGAAGATCGACGCCGTCAATCGCTTCCCGGGTCTGGAGTGGTGGGACCAGAGCTTCGAAGCCCTGCACCGCCACTACCTCAAGCACGTGGCCATCGAGTACGACACGGTCTCGTCGATCAGCGTGTTGCGCGTGCGCGCCTACAACGCCGAGCAGGCGCAGAAGATCAATGCGCAACTGCTTGAAATGGGCGAGCGGCTGGTCAACAACATGAACACGCGCAGCCGCCAGGACCTGATCAAGGTGGCCGAGCAGGAAGTGCGGATCGCAGAGGACCGCGCCAAAGAAGCGGCTGCGTCGCTGTCTTCCTTTCGCAGCGACCGTGCGGTCTTCGACCCCGACCGTCAAAGCGCGATCCAGCTGCAAAGCGTGGCACGGCTGCGCGAGGATCTGCTGGCCGCCGAAAGCCAGCTTGAGCAGGTGCGCCGCGTGTCGCCCAAGAATCCGCAGATCGGCGGCCTGGAGCAGCGCGTCGACAGCCTGCGCAAAGCGGTGGCCGACGAGAACGCCCGCGTGCTCGGGCGCTCCGGGGGCCTGAGCTCCAAGTCGCCGGCCTTCGACCGCCTGACGCTGGAGCGCACCTTTGCAGACCGTCAGCTGGCCAGTGCCATGGCGGCCTTGGACAGCGCGCGCAGCGAAGCCGCGCGCAAGCAGCTTTACCTGGAGCGGCTGGTGCAGCCCAACCTGCCTGACCGCTCGGTGGAGCCCAGGCGCCTGCGCACGGTGGTCACGGTGCTGCTGGTGGGGCTGATCCTGTGGGGCGTGGTGGGCCTGGTGCTGTCCAGCATCCGCGAGCACACCAACTGAACATGAGCGCCGCAGTCGGGAAGTCTTCGTTCGCGGAGTCGCTGGCGATCCAGCGCAACGTCATCTGGGCGCTGCTGATGCGCGAGGTGATCACGCGTTTCGGGCGCGAAAACGTCGGCGTGCTGTGGCTGGTGGCCGAGCCCATGATGTTCACGCTGGGTGTCACGGCCCTGTGGGCGGCCGCTGGCATGAACCATGGTTCGGGCATTCCCATCGTGGCCTTTGCCATCACCGGCTATTCGTCGGTGCTGATGTGGCGCAACACGGTGTCGCGCTGCAACAGCGGCATCCAGAGCAACCTGGGGCTGCTGTACCACCGCAACGTCAAGGTGATCGACGTCTTCATCACTCGCATCATTCTCGAAGAGGCGGGTGCCACCGCGTCGTTCCTGGTGCTCTGCGCGTTCTTCATCGGCATCGGGTGGATTTCGCCGCCGCAAGATGCGCTGTTGGTAGTCGCTGGTTGGCTGATGCTGGCCTGGTTTGGAGCCGCGCTCGGCCTGACAGTGGGGGCGGCCGCGGCGTACAGCGATCTGGTGGAGAAGCTGTGGCATCCAACAGCCTACCTGCTGTTTCCCCTGTCGGGCGCGGGCTTCATGGTGGAGTGGCTGCCGCCTGCGGCGCAAGAAGTCGTGCTGCTGCTGCCCATGGTGCATGGCGTCGAGTTGCTGCGCGACGGCTATTTCGGCAGCGCCGTGCACACCCACTACGACGTGAGCTACATGGCGTCGGTCAACCTCGTGCTCACCCTGACGGGCCTGTTTCTGGTGCGCGACGCCGGGCTGCGCGTGGAGTCAAGGTGATCCGGCTGGAAGGGGTGTGCAAGAGCTACGGCACGCGGCTGGGCCGGCGCCAGGTGCTCGATCACGTCAACCTGACTTTGGAGAAGGGCCGCAATGCGGGCATCCTGGGCCGCAATGGCGCGGGCAAGAGCACCCTCATCCGCCTGCTCAGCGGGGCAGAGCGGCCGACCTCAGGCCGCATCCATCGTGGCATGAGCGTGAGCTGGCCACTGGCCTTCACGGGTGCCTTCCAGACCCACCTGACGGGCCTGGACAACCTGAAGTTCATCTGCCGTGTCTACGGCGTGGACTGGCGGCCGCTGGTGCCCTTCGTCGAGGAGTTCACCGAGCTGGGCATCTACCTGCGCGAGCCGGTGCTGCATTACTCGGTGGGCATGACCATGCGGCTGGCCTTCGCGCTGAGCATGGCGATCGAGTTCGACTGCTTCCTCATCGACGAAGGCCTGGCGGTGGGTGACTCGCGCTTCGGTGACCGCTGCCACGTCGAGTTGTTCCAAAAGCGCAAGGACCGGTCTTTCATCCTGGTCTCGCACGACCCCAACATCATCCGCATGTACTGCGAGCGCGCTGCCGTACTTCATCTGGGCCGTCTGTACGAGTTTCCCACCGTGGACGAAGCCTTCGATTTCTACGAAAACCAGGTGGTGCCGCCGCCCGGGCCGCGCTTCGATTGAGGGTTCGATGAAGGTCTTGGTGGACATGCGCCCGGCATTGGACGGGTTCAGCGGTATCCCGCAGGAAATGCGGCTGCTGTTCCGCGGCCTGGGGCAGTTGCCGGACACGCGGGTCTCGGGCCTGCTGCACAGCGGCAATCTGGTGCTCGAACGCGGCCTGGCGCTGGACCGCGCGGGCGCGCTGGTGCGCAGCAGCGATGCGGGCGCCGACATCGATCGGCAGTCGCAGGTGGTGGTGTCGCTGCAGCAGGGTGCTGCGTCGCACCGGTTCGAATGGCTGCGCAAGCGCCTGCTCAAAGTGCTGGGGCCGCTGGGGGCCGGGCTGGGCGCCATGTTGGGTCGCCAAGTGGCGCTGTCGGGTTTCGAGCCTGACCACTTCCGCGACTTCGTGTGGCGGGCGCTGTTCGACAAGACGCTGCCCGTTGAGGACCTGGAAGCAGTGATGCAGTCCGACTACCGGGTGCTGCGCTGGCCGTGGTCGGCGATGAACGCGCTGGGCGTGGCCACGGCCACGCTGGGTCATGCGGTCTACCCGCGCCTGGACACGCGGGGCCAGGACGTTTTTCTGGCGGCCACGCCGTTTCCCGGCCGCATGCGACGCGGCACGACGATGATCGTGCGCTACTTCGACGCCATCCCGCTGCTCATGCCGCACACCGTGCGCAACCGGGGCTATCACCGCGCCATGCACTGGCATGCGCTGAAGCGCAACGACGCCGACGGTGCCTGGTTTGTCTGCGGTTCCGACGCCACGCGTGAAGACCTGCTGGCGGTGTTGCCGCATGCGGAAAAGCGCGTGGTGACGGTAGCCAACATGGTGTCGCACGATTTCCACGCCGAGAGCGAAGGTGCGGCGCGCGTGCCCGAGATCATCTGGAGTCGCAAGAATCGCCACGCGCCGCATGGGGGTGGCGCGCCGGTACGCGAAGCCGATTGCCCCAACGGCGAGCTGCCCTATTTGCTGATGGTGGCCACGCTTGAGCCGCGCAAGAATCATCAGGCGCTGCTGGACGCCTGGGAGTTGCTGCGCGCCGGCCGCCACCCCGGGTTGCATCTGGTGTGCGTGGGTTCGCTGGGCTGGGACTACGAAGCCATCCTGCAGCGCTTCGCGCCCTGGCTGGAGCGCGGTGGCGTGCACTTCCTTCACGCTGTGCCGGCAAGCGATCTGAGGCTGTTGTACCGCCATGCGCGCGCCACTGTGAGCCCCAGCGTGGCCGAGGGTTTCGACTACTCCGGCATCGAGGCCATGCGCTGCGGCGGACCGGTGGTGGCTTCCGACATTGCCGTTCACCAGGGCGTCTATGGCAAGGCGGCCGAGTATTTCAGCCCGTATGCGCCAGCACAGCTGGCGGCGGTGCTGGACACGCTGATCGACGATTCGCCAGCCGCGCGCAGTCGCCGAAGCGCCCTGGTCGAAGAAGGCTTTAGGCAGAGTCAGCGCTACACCCCCGAGGCGCTGCTTCCCCAGTGGGCCGACTTGCTGGCCCGGGCGACCCATGGCCGCGCGGGCTGAGCATCCAAGCGCCTGGCTCGAGCCGCTGCGGCGACTGGCGCGGCGCGTGCTGCGTCGCGACGTCGCGGCTCAGGTGTGGTTCCAGCCGCAAGACATCGACCGCCTGCGCGACCTGTTTTACGGCAGTTTGTCCGGTCAGGGCGAGGCCTGGACTCCGTACCGGGACGCCCACCTGGTCCTTCCGGACTGGTTCGAGCCGGCCCTGGACCCCTGGGGCGACACCTATCGCCAGCAGCAGCTGCGCCTGTGGCAGCTGCTGGCCGGCGTGGACCGTGCCTACGACCCCGCCGTCGATGAGATAGAGGCACCCTGGGGCGACGGCGACGTGGTGCGCAGCCCCGGTTACTACGTGCGCCGCGACCCCGGCGCACTGGTGCATGCATCCGACCACTGGCTGGGTACGGGGATGCTACTCAAGCACGCCGGCGTCAAGCCCGGTGAGCGGGCACTGGAGTACGGCGCCGGCTTTGGCCAGACGGCGCTGGCCATGGCACGCCTGGGTGTGCGCGTGGACACGGTCGACATCTCCTCCACCTTCTGCGCTGCCATTCAACAGCAGGCCGATTTCTACGGTGTATCGCTGCAGCCCTACCAAGGCCGCTTCGGCTTTCACCCGCCCCACGGTGAGCAATACCAGCTGATCTGGTTCTACGAAAGCTTCCACCATTGCCTGGATTTCCAGGCCCTGGTGCCACAGCTCAAGCGCATGCTGGCGCCGGGTGGCCGCGTCATCCTCGGTGGTGAACCCATTTTGCAGAGTCAGTACGCTGCCATTCCCTATCCCTGGGGTCTGCGCCTGCACAGTGAAACTGTGGCGGTCGTGCGCCAGACCCACTGGATGGAACTGGGCTTCACGGAGGCTTTCATCATGGAGCTCTTCCATCGCAACGGGTTTGTCGGGCGACGCATCGACTGCGAACCTTCCGTGTTCGGGAAGTTGTTTGTGTTTGAGCTCGAAGGGCGCACGATTTGAGCACCGAAACCGTGAAGGGCCGCCGGATCAGCAACGCGCTGGCCAGGGCCGCGAGCCGGGTGCGCGGCACATGGTCGCAGCCGTCCGCGTCGGCCGCTACGAAGGAGAACGAACGCATGGGCATGGGCATGGGCATGGATCTGGCGGCAATCGACCGCTTTCTCGACTCCCTGTCGCGGGCAGCCGACGATGCGGAAATGCGCCGCCTGTTCGACACCTACCAGGCGGACTTCGACCTCGACGTGCCTGCCGACGCCGATGGCCCGGCCTACCGGGAGAAACAATTCGCCCTCTACGAACGCTTGCACGGCAAGCCCTACGCCGTGACCAACGAGCGGTCCCTCATGGACGTGATGCAGATGGCACGCAGCCCGTACCCCTACGTGCACGGCGATGCGTCCCTGGTCGGCGACCAGCTCATGGGAATCGGCTTCATCATCAAGGCCCTGGGTCTGCCCAAGGGCGCGCGGGTGCTGGAGTTCGGCCCGGGCTGGGGCAACACCACGCTGGCGCTCGCCAAGATGGGCTACCAGGTCCTGGCTATCGACATCGAGCAGAACTTCGTCGACTTGATCCAGGAGCGGGCCCGCATGGAGCGCATCGGGACGCTCGAAGTCCGGCACGGCGATTTTCTCGACATCGAGTCGCTGCCTGCGAATTCCTTCGACGCGGTCTTGTTCTTTGAGTGCTTCCACCACTGCTCGGACCATCAGCGGCTGGTGGCCGGGTTCGACCGCGTGCTCAAGCCCGGCGGTCGGGTCTGCATGGCGGCGGAGCCAATCGTGGACAACTTTCCCCTGCCGTGGGGGCTGCGCATGGACGGCCAATCGCTGTGGGCGATCCGGCGCAATGGCTGGCTCGAGCTGGGCTTCAATTCGCGCTACTTCCGGGACCTGCTGAATCGCCATGGTTGGCTGGCCGAGCGGCGGACTGGCAGTGATGGCAGCCTGTCCTCGCTGTGGCTGGCCCAGCGCCGATCGGGCACGGCGCGCCGCTGGGCCGCCACCGAGCCCATCGTCAAGTCGGCCGTGGGCACAAGACGCGCCGATGGCATCTGCACCGACGGCCGGGCGGGATATCTCTGCTTCGGGCCCTACCTGCCGTGGCCCGAAGGCCGCTGGCGGGCGGAACTCGAACTCGCGCCAGGCGCGGCGGGCACGGTGGTGGTGGATGTAGCCAGTGCGGGTGGGCACCAGGTGCATGCCGAGGCCCGTGTCGAGTCCACCGCAGGCCAGGTGCGGATCGCGCTGCCTTTCGAGCTCAATACCTACGTGCCGGATCTCGAGATCCGTGTTCGGTGCGAAGCAGACACCACGTTGTTGCTGCGCTCGATTTCTCTGCATCCGCACGATGCGCCGGTGCGTTCGGCTCCATGAGGGCCAGAACTTCTGCCTGGCGCCGCCCCGGCCGCACGACGCCTCTCGGAAGGGTCGATCTCAGGGTCTCGCAGTGCCCTTTTGGCACAGCACCAGCGTGAATTGGCCGGCACGCTCGCTTGCCAGGCGCATCTCGGATTCCGGCAACAGTGCCCCCTGGCGCCCATCGGGCTGCTTCTGATACGTATTCTCCCCGGCCCACTCGATCAGCTTCAGCCCACAGCTGCCGGCCAGCGTCAGCGTCTCGGCCAGCGAGTAGTCGCGAAAGTGGAAGTGGTTGCCGGTCATGGCCAAGGGCAGGTGGTCTTCGCAGGGCGTGGAAAAGACCAGTTGGCCACCCGGCTTGAGGCTGTCGACGAGCTGCTGGAAGAAGCCGTGACCGTCGGCGACGCGCTCCACCGACTCCAGCGACACGACAAAGTCGAACACTGCGGCCGATAGCTCAAACGGCAAGTACTGGGTGGCGAAGAACGTGCGCTGCGAGCGGTAGTGAGCTTCGGCCAGGCGGATCGCTTCG
>JANMVM010000365.1:0-13062 GCA_031392695.1 Rubrivivax sp. | reverse complement strand
GGCCAAGATGGAGAACCTGGGCGCCAAGAAATCGGTCGTCGGCCTGGTCATTCCCACCGGCTACTCTTTCAACCTGGACGGCACCTCGATCTACCTCACGATGGCGGCGGTGTTCATCGCGCAGGCCACCAACACGCCGATGACGCTGACGCAACAGCTGACGCTGCTGGGCGTGCTGCTGGTCACGTCCAAGGGCGCTGCCGGCGTCACCGGCAGCGGCTTCATCGTGCTGGCGGCCACGCTGTCGGCGGTGGGCGGTGTGCCGGTGGCCGGGCTGGCGCTGATTCTGGGCATCGACCGCTTCATGTCCGAGGCGCGGGCGCTGACGAACCTGATCGGCAACGGCGTGGCCACCGTGGTGGTCGCGAAGTGGACAGGCGACCTCGACTCCGTGCGGCTGCAGCGGCAGTTGAACAACGAGTCCGAGGTCGAAGCCAGCGAGCCCGAAGCGGTGCTCGACCAGACCGATCAGCACATCGCGCCGTCGCCGGCACGCTGAACAGCGCCTGCGGCCGCCCGCGGATGGCGCCGGGACGGCTGCGCTAGCTGGGTCAGGGTCTTGCGGCGCTGCAGGGCGAGGCGCAGAATCGCGCCGCTCGACGGTCCCCGGGGCTTGCCCGCTCACCGCGCCGGGCTTCGAGGGGAGACCTCCATGCAAATCCATCGTCTGGCCGCAGCAGCCGTTTTGTGCACCTTCATGGGCGCCTCGGTGGCGCACGAAGTGGAGGAGGGCAAGGGCCGGCTCGGCCGCGTCGCCTTCGCCAATTCCTGCAGCGCCATGGTGCAGGGCGAATTGCAGCGCGCCGTGGCCATGCTGCACTCGTTCTGGTTCTCGGCCGGCGAGAAAGCCTTCCGCCACGTGCTGCAAGACGACCCGGGCTGCGGCGTGGCCACCTTCGGCATCGCGGCGATCCTGATGAACAACCCGCTGGCGGGCGTGGGCGCGCTGCCCAAGGCGGCCGAGGCGGCGCAGGCCGCGATCGAGCAGGGCCGCCGCGTCGGCGCCGGCACGCAGCGCGAGCGCGACTACATCGAAGCCGTCGCCGCCTACTATGCCGACTTCGCGAGCCGGCCCGAGCGCGCGCGCCAACTCTCGCGCGCGCAGGGCTTCGAGGCCCTGGCCGCGCGCTACCCTGAAGACGACGAAGCACAGATCCTTGCCGCGCTGTACGTGGCGGGCACGCAGTCGCAGGCCGACCAGACCTACGCGGCCTACTTGAAGGCGGCTGCGGTGCTGGAGCGCCAGTTCACCAAGTACCCCGACCACCCGGGCGTGGCGCACTACCTCATCCACAGCTACGACGCGCCACCGATCGCCAGCAAGGGCCTGCCGGCAGCGCGCCGCTACGCCGGCATCGCGCCGGACGCACCGCATGCGCTGCACATGCCTTCGCACATCTTCACGCGCGTCGGCGCCTGGGAGGATTCGGTCACCACCAACCGCCGTTCGGCCGAGGTGGCCAAGAAGGACCTCGACGGCGACGGCGCCTTCCATGCCGCCGACTACATGGTCTACGCGCAATTGCAGCTGGGTCGCGACCGCGAGGCACGCAGCGTGATCGACGAGTTCAAGTCGGTGGGCAACACCAACCCCGCGATTCTGGCCTGGCCCTACGCGGCGGCGGCCATGCCGGCGCGCATGGCGCTCGAGCGCGGCCAGTGGGACGTGGCGGCGCAGTTGCCGGTCCTCACCACGCGCTTCCCCTTCGCCGACGCCATCACGGTGTTTGCGCGCACGCTGGGTGCGGCCCGCAGCCAGCAGGTCGCGGCGGCCGAGCAGGAGGCCGAGCGCCTGGCCGGCCTGCACAAGGTGCTGGTGGATGCCAAGAACAACTACTGGGCCACCGAAGTCGAGGTTCAGCGCCTGGCCGCAGCAGCCTGGATCGCGCAGGCCAAGGGCCAGGCCGACGAGGCGCTGCGTCTGATGCGCGCCGCCGCCGACCTGGAAGACCACAGCGAAAAGCACATCGTGACGCCGGGCCGCGTCGTGCCGGCCCGCGAGCTGCTGGGCGAGATGCTGCTCGAACAGCAGCAGAGCGCGGCGGCGCTGGCGGAGTTCGAGCGCTCCCAGCTGCGTGAGCCCAACCGCCTGCGCGGCTACGCCGGTGCCGCCCGCGCCGCCGAGGCCGCTGGCGACAGCGCCAAGGCGCGGCAGCAGTACAGCCGACTGATCGAACTCACGCGCGGCGCCGACTCGCCACTGCCCGAGGTGGCCAGGGCCAAGAGCTACGTGGGCCGCATGTGAACCCGGGCCGCCGCGCGCTGGCGGCCGCCGGCCTGCTCGCACTGCCGCAGCTGCCGCTGCTGGCGCGGGGCGCGCCCTCGGCCGACGAGGCCGACGCGGCGCTGGCGCAGGACAGCGACTACGCGGCCGGCCGGGCGGCGTTGAAGGCCAGCGACAACCTGACCGCACTGAGGCGCTTCGAAGCGGCGCTGCTGCGCTTCCCCGAGGCGGCGGACCTCCACAACGAACTCGGCTTTGCGAACCGCAGGCTGCAGCGCTACGACCGGGCCTTTGCCCACTACCAGCGCGCGCTGGCGCTCGACCCGCGGCACCGCGGCGCGCATGAGTACATCGGCGAAACCTACCTGCTCGTCGGTGACCTGGCGGGCGCCGAGCGCCATCTTGCGGCGCTGCGCTCGATCTGCTTGCTGCCGTGCGAAGAACTCGACGACCTGCAACGCGCCGTCGTCGCGCACCGCGCGGCTCGCGCGACTCGCCGGGCGCCCTGAGGCCTGATCCCCCGACCCCGACCCCGACCCCGACCCCGACCCCGAACCCGACCCCGATACCGGGGCCGTGCCGCCCGCGCAGCCGCAGCGCGGGAATCTGCTTGCGATGGTGCAGGCGCGTCCTCGTCTGTCGTCTCGGCGTCGCGCGGCAGCGGCAGGCCAGCGGGTTGCGGGTCACCGAAGGCTCCGCAGGACGCCTGCCCGAGTCGCACGCCTTCACAGGGGCGTCATGTTCGAACGGGACACTCGACACACCGTTCAACACATCCGGAGCCGTCGTCATGAGTCTTGAAGCGAAGCAGCGCTCGACCGCTGTCGTCGTCGCCCTGCTGCTGGCCGCCGGCTCCGCGCAGGCCACCGAGTTGCTGATCAATGGCGGCTTCGAAGCCCAGCTCGGCCTGGTTCAGTCGCCGGACCCCATCACGGGCTGGAGCACGCTGGAGGCCGGCCTGCTCGGCGGCATCGCGTCGCTTGCCGGCCGCGTCAGCCCCGGCTCCGGCCACAGCACCGTTGGTGCTGCCAGCGCGGCGCAATACGGCCTGCTCGACCTCTCGCAGCCGGCCTACACGGTGCTCTACCAAAGCTTCACCGTGGCTGCCGCAGGCATCGCCGGCGGCCAGCTGGCGTACAGCCTTTTCGCGACATCGTTCGCCGGGCTGACACCGCCGGCCTTGGCGTCGGACAGGGGCCTGGACTACGACAGCGCCCAGGCCATGCTGACGGTGCGCGTGGACATCCTGAAGTCGGGCGTCGACCCGCTCAGCCTGAACCGCGCCGACATCCTCAGCAGCTACCTGCCGACGGTCAACTACGCCGGCAGCGACGCCAGGCCCACGGCCTACATCAACTACGTGCACAGCCTGGCTGCATCGGATTTCGTGGCCGGCCAGACCTACACCTTGCGCTTCGCCGCCGCGGGCAATGCGGGGCAGGCGCTCGTCGGCATCGACAGCGTGTCGATCGATGTCACGCCGGTGCCCGAGCCTGCCGCCTGGGCCCTGCTGGCCGCCGGCCTGGCCGTCGTCAGCGCTGCTGCGCGCCGCCGCGCCTGAACCCATCCCATCCAAGCATCTTCAGGAGTTCGCCATGTCCAGACCCGCCATCGCCACGGTCCTCGCCGTCGCTGCCGCCCTGTCCTGCGGCACCCCGTCGCAGGCCCAGTCAGCACCTGCGGTGCAAGGCCCCGAGTCGGTCGCCGACTGGTACAACGCGGGCAGCGCCTTCATGGCGCAGAACAAGGCGCTCTACAACAACACGCGCCGCGCCAAGAACGTGATCCTGTTCGTGGGCGACGGCATGGGCGTCAGTACGGTCACCGCGGCGCGCATCCTCGAAGGCCAGATGAAGGGCAAGCCGGGCGAAGAGAACCGGCTGTCCTTCGACAACTTCCCCTTCACGGCCTTGTCCAAGACCTATTCCTGGGACCAGCAGACCTCTGACTCGGCGCCGACGATGACGGCCATGTCCACCGGCTACAAGACGCGCGAAGGCATGCTCTCGGTCAACCACACCACGGCACGGGGCGAATGCAATGCCGCCGTCACCGAGGGCAAGAAGGTCAAGACCATCCTCGAGTACGCCGCCGAGATGGGCAAATCGACGGGCATCGTCTCCACCGCTCGCATCACCCACGCCACGCCCGCAGCGTTGTACGCGCACACGGCGGTGCGCGACTGGGAAGCCGACGCCAATCTACCCATCACCGACATCAACACCGGCGCGCCTTGCCGTGGCTCGGCCGCTGCCGTGAAGGACATCGCACGCCAGTTGATCGAAGTCTCACCGGCGCTGCGTGCCAGCCTCAAGGTGGCCCTGGGTGGCGGTCGCACCTACTTCCTGCCCAACACGGCCTTCGACCCCGAGTACGCCACCACGAAGGGCCGGCGCCTGGACGGGCGCGATCTGGCCACCGAGTGGGTGAGCAGCCGCAGCGCCTCGGGCGGTTCGGCCTATGTCTGGAACAAGTCCCAGTTCGACGCCTTCGACACCGCCAGCAACAGCTATCTGCTGGGGCTGTTCGAGCCGTCTCACGTGCAATACGAAGCCGACAAGGCCATCGACGGCGCGGGTGAACCGACCTTGACCGAGATGACCGACAAGGCCCTGCGCCTGGTCATGAAAGATCCGAACGGCTTCTTCCTGCATGTCGAAGGTGGTCGCATCGACCATGCTCACCATGCCGGCAATGCCAGGCGCGCGCTGGGGGAGACGGTGGAATTCTCGAATGCGATCCAGCGCACGGTGGACCTGCTCAGGGCCGCCGGCAAGCTCGACGACACCTTGATCATCGTCACCGCGGACCATAGCCACACCTTCACCATTGCCGGCTACCCCAGCCGCGGCAACAACATCCTGGGGCTGGTGCGCGAGGTACCGGCCAAGGATGGCAACGCGCTGGGCAATAGCCTGGACAGCAACGGCCTGCCCTACACCACCCTGGCCTACGCCAACGGTCCGGGATACCGCGTCGGCGGTCGACCGAACCTGACGAACGTGGACACCACCGACCTGGCCTTCCTGCAGGAGGCCGGCGTGCCGCTGGGCTCCGAGACCCATGCCGGCGAAGACGTGTCGGTGTATGCCACCGGCCCCAAGGCCTACCTGGTGCGCGGCACGATGGAGCAGAACTGGATCTTCCATGTCATGCGCGAGGCCTTCGGCTTCTAGGAGCCTGAGCGACCCGGCCTTCTGCATTCAGGACACGAACAGGGATTCCCGCCATGCTGACTTGGCCATCGACTCGTCTTCTCGCTACCCTGCTCGCGCAGCTGCTCTCGTTCGCGTTGGCCGCTGGCAGCGTCACTGCGCACGGGGCCGAACCCGGGCAGGGCCCGCTCCTCGAGGGCCACGGCGCAGCGACCCTGGCCGCCTTGCACCTGCAGCCGGACCCGGCGCCGATGTCGGCGCGCTACGCCGTGACGATCACGCCGGCCCGCGCTGGTCGATCCGCGCCCGCCGGACAACACGATTGGTACTTCCACCGCGACGCCAAGCAAGTCGCCTTGCTCAAGGGCAACATCGACGAAGCCTGGCACCGCGACGAGCGCGGCCACCTGCGCTTCGAACGCGTCTTCCATGAAGACGCTCGGGCGGTGGACTACAGCACCGGCGAGTTGATGACCCTGAACGTGCTTGCGGACTGGACGGCACTGTCGAGTTTCATCGACCCTCGCGACCTGCTGAACCTGCGCGTGCAGTCCCGCACCGGCCGTGGCGCCGAACAGCGGCTGCGGCTGGTCGGGGTCGTCGGCGGTGAGTCATGGACCGTCGACTGGTTGCCGGCCCTGCAGTTGCCGGCCCGCCTGGTGAGGTCCAGCCGCGAGCGCGGCGTCATTCGCCTGGAGCTGAAGCAACAAGCCAGCGTGGCCCCGCAGCACTGGCCCCGACCGGGCGTGCGGTCGGCCGATTACCTGCGCCTGGATGCCGCCGACTTCGGTGACATGGACTACGAGACCGTGGTCAGGAAGTCCGAAGCCTTGGACATTCGACTGGGTTGGCGCACGGCACACGCGCACGACTGAAGGCGCAGGGCCCGCGCCGCAGGCCGCAAGCCACAAGCCGCTGACCGCAGACCCTTGTCACCGCCGCGACTTCAGGCCAGCGGCAGTCGACGAGGCCGCGCGCAGGCCGGACACCCCGGTCCGGAGCCGGCAGCCGAAGCCCAGTCTCAGCGCGTGCCCTTGACCTCGATCTCGACCCGGCGGTCGGGCTGCAGGCAGGCGATCAACTGGGCGCTGGCCTTGTCACCCTTGCAGACCTGGGCCTTGGTGGTCGGCTCGGCTTCGCCCTTGCCCACCGCGCGGACCTGGGCGCTGGCGAAGCCGCCGACGCTGATCAGGTAGGCCTTGACGGCCTCGGCGCGCTGCACCGACAGCTTCTGGTTGTAGGCCGGCGTGCCGAGCCGGTCGGTGTGGCCTTCGACCGTGATGACGTCGAACTTCGCGCCGCGGGTCTCGGCGGCAAAGGTGTCGAGCGCGGCGCGCCCCTCGGGCTTGATCGTCGACTGGTCGAAACCGAACAGCGACTCGGCCGAGAAGGCGACGCGCCGCGGCGCGGGCGCCACCGGCAAGGGCGCCGGACGCACGGGTTCGGCCATCGGCGGCGGCGCGAGCACGACCACCGGCGCCGGTTCAGGGGCCGGTGGCGGGGCGGGCACGACATAGACCGGCGCTGCCGCCACGCGAGGTGCCGGGGCTGGGGCACGGCCGAACGGGAACACCAGGCTCACCGACAGGACGTTGACCCCACCGTGGTTGCCCACGGCATCGTTGACGCGGTAGCGCTCGGCCTCGCCGCGGATCAGGAAGGAGCGGTTGATTTCGTATTGCAAGCCAGCGCCGACCTTGACATTGACCTCGCGCTTGCTCGGGTTCGGGTTGAGCACGGCCACTGCGCCGCTGCCGCTGAAGTTGTCGCGCGCCCGCGCCGCCTGGGCACCGACGCGCCCGATGAGCGAGAAGCGCTCGGTCAAGGGCCAGCTGCCCACCAGGTCCAGAGAGCCGCCCTGCAGCCGGATCTGGCCGTCCAGCGTGCCGGCCGGCGCGGTGCTGGCCGAGTAGCCGAATTTGCCGAGGTCGAAGTAGCCGGCTTCGAGCGCGAAGTTGCGCGTCATCTGGTAGCCGCCAAAGAGCCGGTAGGCCTGGCCACGCTCGTCGCGCGTGAAGGCCGTGGTGTTCAGCCCCGCGCCCAGCAGCCCTGCGGTGATGCGCTCCTGATCGATGCGGGCGCGCGACTCGCCGAGCGAAACCCCGCCGTAGAAGTAGCCCGCGTCCTGGGCCTGGGCCGAGGCCGAAAGGGCCCAGACCGAAAGGGCCGTGAGCGTCGGGCCGAGCCCGGCGATGAGGGCCCGGCGCTGTGCGTGGTGGGAGTTCATGGTGTGCTTTCAGGCCGGCCGGGGGCGCCGTTCGAAGAGGGGGGTGATGCCGGGCTCATGGCGCGACGATGGTGGTGTTGACCAGCGTCACCGAGGCCGTCAGGCCGATGGCGCGGCCGATCAGCGTCGTCTGCGCGGTCTGGCCGGCCGTGGAAACCGTGACGCCGGCGGGGGCGATCAGCGTGCCAACCATGACGCTGCCGTCCTCGATGCGCGCCGCGCTGCCGACCTGCCAGTAGACACGGCTGGCCTGCGCGCCATTGACCAGCAGCACACGCCGTGGTGTCGCACTCAGGCCGACCGTGAGCGCGGCTGCACTCTGGAACACCCACACCGCGTTCGGGTCGCCCTGGGCATCGAGCGTCAGGTTGGCGCTGGTCACGGCAAAGGTGCCACCGGCCGCGGTGTAGACGCCAGGCGTCAGCACCAGACCGCCGAGTTGGCCGGCGCCGGGGTCGGGGCCCGGGGGCAGCGCGGCCAGCGCGTTGTAGGCCGCCAGCGCGTCGGCACGAGCCTGGGTGGCGATGGCCAGCGTCGTCGCCGTACCCGGTGCCGGCGGGCCGCAGTTGATGCTGCCGTTGACGGCGCCGATGTTCAGCGGTGTCTCGGTGTAGACGTTGGCGGCATCGTGCAGACCGGTCACCAGCGTGCAGGCGGCCGTGGTGCCGATGTTGCCGCCGATCACGGTGTTGATGCCCTGGTTCGTGATGCCGGCGCCGCCGCCGAAGGCACCGAAGGACGCCGCCGCACCCAGGTTCACGGTGCCCAGGCAGGCCTGCGTGCCGGTGCTGAAGCCCCACACGCGGTTGGCCGCCAGCGCATTGCCGGCCAGGTCCTTGACGCCCGCGGCGCCGGCGACGACGGTCACGACGAAGCTGCGGCTGGCCGCGAAGCCGGTGGCCGCGGCCGGCACGAAGCTCGCGACCTGGCTGGGCGCGTCGTAGCTGACGGTACCGGCCACGGCGACGCCGCCATCGGTGACGGTGAAGGTGCCGGCATTGATCGTCGAGGCTTCCATCGGCTCGCTGAAGGTGGCGGCGACGGTCTGCGTGCGGCAGACGTTGGTGCTGGTATCGGCCGGGCGCACCGCGATCACGGTCGGTGGCGTGCTGTCGCCGGTGGAGCCGGTGGTGAACGACCAGACGTTGTTGCCGGCACCCGGGAAAACCGCCGCATTGCCGGCCAGCGCGTTGCTGGCGACATCGGTGGCGGCGCTGGTGATGGTGGCCGTGAAGAGCGTCGCATTGGCCAGCGTGGCTGGCGTGGTGGGCGTGAAGATCGCCGAGCGCGAGGGCGCGTCGTAGGCCACGCTGCCGGCCACCGCGACGCCCAGCGTCGTGTTGCGCACCGTGAAGCTGGTGGCGGTGATCGTCGCCGCGTTCATCGGCTCGCTGAAGGTGGCGCTGATGCGCGTGTTGTTCGCCACCGCCACGGCGCCGGGCGCGGGCACGGTGAAGGTGACACCGGGTCGCGTCGTGTCGACGGCCGCCGCGGCCCCGGTCACGAAACTCCAGACGAAGGCGCTGGCCAGTGCGATGCCGGTGCTGTCGCGCACCGCGGTGCCGATGCTGGCGACGCAGGTGGTGTTGGGCGGCAATGCCGTGGCTGGCGCGAGTGTCGCGGTCTGGCTCGGCCCGTCGTAGCTGACGACGCCGGACACCGCCGTGGCAGCCGGGCAGGCCAGCGTGAAGCTGGCGGCGCTGATCGACGCCGCCTGCATCGGCTTGCTGAAGGTGGCGGTGACCCGCGTGTTGGTGCTGACGCCGGTGACCGCCGGCGTCAGCGCCGCTGGCGTGGTGGCGGTGACCGTGGGCACGCGCGCGGCCACGGCGCTGCCCAGGATCGGGTCGAGGCCGCTACCGCCGCAGCCGACCAGCACCGACAGCGCGCCGGCACAGGCGCCGAAGCGCAGGGTTTCAAAGGTGATGTGGAACGGATTCATGGCGGGGTCCTTGCGGGACGAGGGCATCGCAGCCATCGGGGTGACGACCCGTTTGTAGTGCCGACCTGCAGCCGCGTCGGTGCGTTGTTGCACGCAAGGCCGACCAGCGCGCCGCCTGTCCAAGCCAGTGCAGCCGACAGGCCCCAGCCAGTGCAGCCGGTGCAGCGGCGCAGCGGCGCAGCGGAGATCAGGCCTGATCGTTAGCTGCCGCCAGCGTGGGCTGAATCCCACGGTCCCACGGGCTCCCACGGGCTCCCACGGGCGATGGACCCCAGCGACGACGCCGCGGCCGTGGCCCTCATCGCCTTGCCCGGCTCGCCTTTCACCGACTGGACGACTTCGCCGTCGACGTCGAGCAGACCTGGAAGGTGGCGGACGGGATCGAACGTCCAGCGCGGAGCCGGGCGCAGGCGTCGGGTCAAAAACTGGTCTTGGTCTTCAAGAGCAACTGAACCTTCTTGACGTCGGCCGTGGCGCCCAGCGGGAAAGCGATGTCGACATGCAGCACATTGCTGAAAGCCGCACGGGCGCTGACGATGCGAAGCCCAAACCCCGCATTGCTGAGCCAGCCTGGGTTCAGCGCGTTGGCGTTGTCGCCGCCCCAGGCACGCCCGGCGTCGAAGAAGGCTGCGCCACCGACGCGAAACAGGCGCCAGACGTAGAGGTCGGTGTAGAAGCGCTCTTCGACCGTGAACAAGGCCCGCCGCGTTCCGCTCTGGTAGCGCAGCGGGTAGCCGCGAAGGCCGCTGTCACCGCCGAGCAGCAGGGAGTCTGCTGGATCGGGGTGGGTCAGCCGGTCGCCAGCAGCCGATGCGTAGAAAAGCCAGCGCGGCGTCTGTGGCAGGTAGACCTGGGCCTGGGCACCCAGGCGTTGGCGCCGGACCTCGCCGCTGCCGTATTGGCCCGCGATGGTGCCCGACGCGATCAGGGTCTGATCGGGCGCTGGCTCGAAGCCGCGGCTGACCGAGCCTGCGTAGACCAGCGCATCGCGGCTGGACCCCAGGCCGGTGGACGCCCAGCCGAGTTGCACGGACGATGCCAGACCGAGGGCAAAGAATTCGGGTCGGCCGATCAGGTTGCGGTTCAACTCGCGGTCGTAGCGATCCTCGATCAACGCGACCCTGAAGAATGGCGTCACCAGCTTCTCGTCGGCCGGCAAGCGGGCCGGTGCGACGAGCCCGGGCGCGGCCGCGTAGGCGTCGTCCTGGTAAGCCAGGCCGACGGAGTAGCGCTGCACCCAGCCGTCCACCAGGCCGGGTGACGCGCCGGCGAAGACTTCGGCCCGCTGCTGCCCGTGGCGGTACTGGCTTGCGATGTTGCCGGCGTTGTAGATGGCGTCGATGCGCTTGTCTTTCGATGCCGTGATGCCCGCGGTCCAGCGCGAGTCCAGTGCGTAGAAGGGCCGGACGATGGCTACGGCGTCGCTGCGACCGTCGCTGTTGGTGGCGTGATTGAGGCTGATGCTGGTCCAGCTGCCGAACGCGCGGTCACTGGAGAACTGGAACTCGTTGCTCGAGCGATCGACATTTTTCGAGTGTCCGAAGCTGACCGAGGTGCCGCTGCCGAGCAGGTTGTATTCCCTGAGGTGGATGCCGCTGGAGTTGGCGCCACCCGAGCGGCCCGCACTGACACCCGGGTCCAGCGACCAGGTGTCGCGCGTCAGCACCTCGATGTCGACCACACCGTCGTGGTAGGCCACGGCTCGGAACTGCACGTCGTAGAGAAAGCGGTTGCTGCGCAGCAGGCGTTCGGTCTCTTCGAGCAGGCGCAGCGAGACCCGGTCACCGCTCTTGAACAGCAACGCGCGCTGGATCACGCTGGGTCGGGTCTGGATGTGCAGCGCATTGGCCCATCGGAAGAGCAGTTTGTCTTCCAACGGGTCGGTGGTGTCGAAGATGTCCTGGGGCACGACGCGGATCTCACCGATCGTGGCCCCGGCCGCTTCAAGCTCGGCAAAGCTGGGCAGCAACGCCGGGGGCGACCCCTGCGCGCCAGCCAAGCCCTGCAGGCTGCACAGCAGCAGCAAAGCCGCCAGCCAGCGCGCCCGCCGGCTCGGGCGCTGTGTCGACGGCCTGAGTTTGCCGGCACCCATGGTGCGGGTCAGCCCTTGGCGCCGCCGGGCAGGCTCAGAAGAGCCGCCCGCCGAGCACGGTGAGCCCGGCGAAGAAGGATCGGTCCGCCACCCCCGGGCGCAGGCTGCGGGCCACGCCGGCATCGAGCGTGAGCGACTTCGAGACGTTGTAGCTCGCCGCGAACAGGATCTGGCTGCTGCCTTCGACGCCGCGCTGGCGCGTGCCGGAGACCTCGCCGACGACGCCCCAGCGATCATCGATCGACCTCGACAGCGACGCAGCCCACAGGGTCTGCGTTCGGCCGCCGCCCGAGTCGATGGCGCCGATTCGGGTGCTGCCGAGGTTGAGGTCGGCGTGGTAGTCGCCCAGGTCGGTGCTGTAGATGCCGAGCAGCGAAAAGTCGGACTTGCCGCTGCCGATGCCGCGCCTGGCGGTTGTCAGCGTGGCACCCGCCTCAAGACCAAAGGCCGAGGCCTCGTCGACTTCGAAACGGCGCTTGAGCACGATGCTGCTGTCGCCTGGGCCGCCGAGCGAGGCGCCGCTCTCGTCGCGCTGCCGAACCCAGGCATCACCGCCGAAGCGCAGGCCCCAGTCGGGCGTGAACGCGAGCTTGAGCGTGTAGGGCAGGCTGTCGAGGCGTGCGACACCGCTGCCACGGGCCCGCAGCATCCCGGCTTCGATCTCGAGCCAGCCCGGGGCCGACAGCGCGGCCGGCGTCGAAACACTGGGGCGGTAGGGCGTGACCGACGGCGCCTGGGCGCTCGACGTGGCCTGCGCCAAGGCGGCCGTGCAGGCCATCAAGGCCGCCGCGTGCAGCGCCAGGGCGCGTCGGATGCGTGGCTTGGGTGCCGCGGCCGTCATGGCAGTGCTGTTCTGATTCATGGGCCCGGCCTCTGCTGCGATCGAAGCGCGCAGTGTAAGGAGCGCACCGGCCTGCGCGAGGCCTGCGCGAGAATGCGCAGCGCGACCACCAAGGACTGCAACCCCATGGACATCGATCCGAAAGACGTCGTCGGCACCGCCGAGGAAGCCGCCCGGGAGACGAATAACTTGCGCCTCAACTCAGCCGTGGCCGTGGCCGTGGCCTTGCTCGCCACCTTCATGGGCATCTGCAAGGTCAAGGACGACAACATCGTGCAGGGCATGCAGCAGGCCCAGGCCGACAAGATCGACCACTGGGCCTACTACCAGGCACGCAATCTGCGCGAGGAGCTGGCGAAGGCGACCGTGGTGCAGTTGCGTCTGCAGGCCGACGACCGCCCGCCCGAACGTCGCGCCGCCTATGCACAGGAGATCGCGCACTACGAGACCCTGGCCAAAGAGCAGTCCGCGAAGAAAGAAGAACTGCGAGTGCAGGCCGGCAAGGACCAGCAGACCTACGACGCGCTGAACTTCCGCGACGACCAGTTCGACCTGTCCGACGCACTGATCGCGATCGCGAT
>JANMVM010000332.1:0-4046 GCA_031392695.1 Rubrivivax sp. | reverse complement strand
CGCATCGCCCACGTCGCGTTCCAGGCCGCACGCCAGCGCAGCAAGAAGGTCACCAGCGTCGACAAGGCCAACGTGCTGGAGACCTTCCAGTTCTGGAAGGACGTCGTCACCCAGGTGCACGCCGCGCACTACCCGGACATCGAGCTCGACCACATGTATGTGGACAACGCCGCCATGCAGCTGGTCAAGGCGCCCAAGAAGTTCGACGTCATCGTCACCGGCAACATGTTCGGCGATATCCTCAGTGACGAAGCCGCCATGCTCACCGGTAGCATCGGCATGCTGCCCAGCGCATCGCTGGACAAGCACAACAAGGGCCTGTACGAGCCCAGCCACGGCAGCGCGCCCGACATCGCTGGCCAGGGAATTGCAAACCCGCTGGCTACAATCTTGTCCGCTGCCATGATGCTCCGCTTCACACTTCATCAGCCCGAGGCTGCCGACCGTATCGAGTCGGCGGTCAAGGCGGTGTTGTCCTCCGGGCTGCGCACCGCTGACATCTGGAGCGCGGGCACGGCCAGGGTCGGCACGCGCGAAATGGGTGATGCGGTGGTCGCCGCCCTGACTGGCAAACTGGCGGGCAAATTCGCGGGCAAGACCATTGCCGCCCCACGCTCCTAGCGCTTACTGATCGTCTCGCCGCCACTTCTGGACCCCGGCGACACGAGTCGGGACACCCTGGGTTCCGCGTCAACGACAAAGGTGAACTGAAATGGCTTTCGCAGCAAATCCCCGCGTGGGCTTGGTCGGCTGGCGCGGCATGGTCGGCTCCGTGCTCATGGACCGCATGCAGGCCGAAGCCGACTTCGCGCACATCGAGCCGGTGTTCTTCAGCACCAGCAACGCCGGCGGCGCGCTGCCGGCGGCGATCGCCGGTTTCGCCAGCAACGAGCGCGCGTTGCAGGACGCCAACGACATCGCAGCGCTCAAGCGCTGCGACATCGTCATCACCTGCCAGGGCGGCGAGTACACCAAGGCCGTCCACCCGGCCCTGCGCGCCGCCGGCTGGAAGGGCTACTGGATCGACGCCGCCAAGACGCTGCGCATGAACGACGACGCGGTGATCATCCTCGACCCCGTCAACCTGCAGGTGATCAAGAACGCGCTGTCCAAGGGCGTGAAGGACTACGTCGGCGGCAACTGCACCGTCAGCTGCATGCTGATGGGCCTGGGCGCGCTGTTCAAGGCCGACCTCGTGGAGTGGATGACCGCCACCACCTACCAGGCTGCCAGTGGCGGCGGCGCGCAGCACATGCGCGAGCTGCTCACGCAGTACGGCACGCTCAACGCTGCGGTGCGGCCGCTGCTCGACAACCCCGCCAGTGCGATCCTCGAGATCGATCGCCTCGTGGCCGCCACGCAGCGCGGCCTGTCGGCAGCGCAGACCGCCAACTTCGGCGTGCCGCTGGGCGGCAGCCTGATCCCGTGGATCGACAGCGATCGCGGCGACGGCACCAGCCTCGAAGAGTGGAAGGGCGGCGCCGAAACCAACAAGATCCTCGGCCGGGGCACCGGCTTCGGCGCCACTGCCGCAGTGCCGATCGACAGCATCTGCGTGCGCGTGGGCGCCATGCGCTGCCACAGCCAGAGCCTGACCTTCAAGCTCAAGCAGGACGTGCCGCTGGCGGACCTGGAGCAACTGATCCGCCACGACAACGAATGGGTCAGCTACGTGCCCAACAACCGCGAAGCCACGCTGCGCGGCCTCACGCCGGTGGCCGTGACGGGCACCATGAAGATCGCCGTCGGCCGGGTGCGCAAGCTGGCGCTGGGGGACCGCTTCCTGGGCGCCTTCACGATTGGCGACCAGTTGCTGTGGGGCGCCGCCGAGCCGCTGCGCCGCATGCTGCGCATCGTTCTCGAATCCTGATCAGACCCGTTGCAGGAGGACAACAGCGCGCCCCATGCACAGAAACAAAGCATTTCCCCCCCTGCTCATCAGCTTCTGCGTGAGCTTGCGCTCCTATATGCTTGATACTGTTGTGGTTTCCGCCGTTTCCAAGCTTGGGCTTCCGGCCCGGCCGGGGGCGGCTTAGAGAGAAGGCCGGCGGCTATTTGCAAAGTCTCGTCCGATCGCGTGGGGGAAATGCTTTGAAACAACGCTCGTCAAACGCTGCGCGGTTCGCGCTCCAAGGTGTCGCATTCGCGGTCGCCTGCCTGTGGGGCACGCAAGCCACGGCCCTGGGCCTGGGGCGGCTGAACGTGCAGTCCGCGCTGGGCGAATCGCTCAAGGCCGAGATCGAGGTCACCAGCATGACGCCCGAAGAGGCGTCGTCGCTGAAGTTGCGCATCGCACCGCCGGAGTCCTACCGCTCGGCGGGTGTGGAATACAACCCCGTGCTGCCGTCGACGCAGGTGCAGCTCGTGAGCCGGCCCGGTGGCCGCTCGGTGCTGCGGGTGACCAGCGACCGCGCGGTGCTCGAGCCTTTCGTCGACGTCATCGTCGAAGCCACCTGGTCCAGCGGCCGCCTGGTGCGCGAGTACACGATGCTGTTCGATCCGCCCAGCGCGCGCCAGGCCCAGGCAGCGCCGCCGGCGGCTTCGCCTGTGATCTCGCCGGCCCCGGCAACGGAATCCGCACTGCCGCCGGCGGCAGCGCCCGCTGCCTCCCCGGCACCCACGCCGCGGGCCTCGCGCCCGGCACCGGCTGAAGCGCCGCCTCGGGTCAACACGCCGGCGACGACGGCACCGGCCGCGCCTTCGGCCAGCGGCGACGAATACCGGGTGCGGGGTGGCGATTCGTTGTCGCGCATTGCCGGGCGCACGCAGCGCCTGGGTATCTCGCTCGACCAGATGCTGGTGTCGCTGTTCCGCGCCAACCCGCAGGCCTTCGTGGGCGACAACATGAACCGGCTCAAGGCCGGCGCGGTGCTCAGCGTGCCGTCTGCCGACGAGGCCGGCAAAGTCACGCCGCAAGCCGCGCGCGAGGTGATCCAGGCCCAGAGCGCCGACTTCGGCGCCTACCGCCAACGACTGGCCTCTGGCGTGACGACGACCGCGACCGACGGCCCCGCCCGCCAGGCCAAGGGCCAGGTGCAGGCACAGGTCGAAGACCGCAAGCAGGCCGGCGCCGCCACACCCGACCGGCTGACGCTGTCGCAAGGGGGCGCCAAGGCCTCGGCACCCGAGGCCAGGGCCTCGCGCGACGCTGAACGCAAGGACAGCGGCACCCGGCTGGCTGAACTGGCGCGCAACGTCGACGACCTGAAGAAGCTGCAAGGCGCGACCGCGCCGGCCGCGCCAGCAGCGCCGGCAGTCAAGCCCGGGACGGCGGCTGCCCCGGCGGCTGCAACGACAACTTCAGCCCCATCCGCTGCGCCCGCTGCTGCGCCCGCTACAGCGCCCGCTACAGCGACTACGCCAGCACCTGCCCCGGCCGGGACACCGGCCGTGGTCGCCGCTGTCCCGGTACCGCCTGTGGCGGCACCGGCACCGGCTCCGATGACCGTTGCCTCGGCGCCTGTCGTGGCTGCGGCCTCGGCACCCACGGTGGCGGCCACGCCCAAGCCCGCGCCCCGGCCGGGCGCAGAAGGCCCGGGGATGCTCGACTCGCTGAGCGAGAACTCCATGCTCCTGCCCGCCGTCGGCGTGCTGGTGGCACTGCTCGGGGGTCTCGGCCTGTACCGCCTGCGCAGCCGGCTGCGCAAGCCCGCAGGCGAGACGTCCTTCCTCGAAAGTCGCCTGCAGCCCGATTCCTTCTTCGGCGCCAGCGGCGGCCAGCGTATCGACACGCGCGAAACTTCGGCCAGCACGACGGGAAATTCTTCGTCGATGAGCTATTCGCTGTCGCAACTCGACGCCATCGGCGATGTCGACCCGGTGGCCGAGGCCGATGTCTATCTGGCCTATGGCCGCGACCTGCAGGCCGAGGAGATCCTCAAGGAAGCCATGCGCTCCAGTCCCGAGCGCATGGCCATCCGGTCCAAGCTGCTCGAGGTCTACGCCAAGCGCCGCGACGCCAAGGGTTTCGAGTTGCTGGCCAGCCAGATGTTCAACCTCACCCGGGGCGAGGGCGAGGACTGGACCAAGGCCCAGGAAATGGGCCG
>JANMVM010000319.1:0-2720 GCA_031392695.1 Rubrivivax sp. | reverse complement strand
CGGCCCCAGCACGCGGCCCTGGCCAGCGACAGGTCGATGACAGCCGACGCCGCTTCGCAGGCTGCGCGCAGCTGCTCGGTGAACCACAGCACCCAAGCCGTGAGGTCCAGGCCCCGGGCTGGGCCTGCTGCAGCTGCGCGTGGTGCTCACGACGCCGGGCCAGCAGCTGCCCCGAGATGCGCAGTAGCCGGCTGGGGGCACTGGCGTCGCGCGCCAGCAGCAGGCCCACGATGGCATGCTCGATGCGGCCCTTGCCGTCTTCGAACGGATCGATGACTGCCCGCTTCAGGCGCGCCGAACGGCAGCCATTGCGAGATCGACGGCTGCACCGTAGGCGCGTTTGCAATGCGCTCGCAGTTCAACGTGAACAACAAGCGGAAGTAGTTCGCCGCCAAGGCCCCGGCTGCCACAGTCGAGGTGCGGCACAACCACTGCCCGTCGGGGGTGTGGATGTCGAAACGGTCGTTGCTCGCTGCCGTGCCAGCGCCCAGATGCGACTGGAGAAAGGATCGTCCGCAGCGGCTGCAGTGGGCCTGGGTGTTGTTCTGACGGAAGTCTTCGGCAGCTCCAAACCTGGCACGGAGCCCGGCGCCGTGTGGGCCAAGCCCTGGTCAACGCGCCAGTTGGCGTTTTCGAAGCGTGCTTCGTTGTTGATGTTGAGCAGCACCTGGCGCACCACCGCCAGCAGGTCGGCCTGATCGCCAGCGAGGGTGCCTAACTGCACAGCGGCGCGGCGCTGCTGTCGAGCACGGCCTTGCCGTTCACGCCAACGGTGGGAATCAGGGTGACCCAACTGCCGGTGTCGTCGATCGTCAGCTAGCCGTGGTCGCGGATGAGTCAACTCAAGCACCGCAGTTGGACCTGCAACTGGGTGGATTTCTTCAACGCTGGCGCGCGGTTGAGGCTGTTTGGCGCACTCACCTTGTGAGTCAAGCCAACGAACCGAAGAAGACCGCGCTGGCGCAGGCCAGCGGGGACGCGATGGTGGTCGACACGACGGGCCACCGCGTGCATGTGCAGTGGGACGAAACGGCCCAAGCCACGCCGCACGGACAGGTCGCACGGACAGGTCGCATTCTTCGCCGAAGCTCTGGCCACGGCCGGCGTGTTCGACCGCCGGGTGCAGGCCTGCCTGCTGCACCACAGCAGCCCCAACGTATCGCGGCCGCGCGGCGTGCCGGGCGCGCTGATGCTGGGCATCCTGGCCGGCAGCAAGCGCAGCGCGCTGATGAGCAGCGTTCGCGAGGCCCTGGACCGACCGTGGGCGCTGGACATGGACGCCACGATCAAGCCGCTGCACGGCCGCCGGGAAGGAGCCCAGATTGGCTGCAACCCGCACAAGCCGGGCCGCCCCAGCCACCTGCTGCACGCCTTCTGGGTCGGCAACCTGCGCCTGGTGCTTGACGCGATGCTCAGCTCGGGCAAACACCACACGTCGGGCCACGCCAAGGCCGCGATGGCGCGGCTGCTCGACGAACTCGGCGACAAGGCACCGGCGCTGGTGCGCGGTGACTGCGGCTACGGCAACGAAGACAGCATCGACGTGTGCGAACAACGAGGCCTGCGCTACCTGCTGCGACTGCGCAGCTGGAGCAAGGCACGCCGCGTGCTCGTGCTGCGCCGACGCATCAAGAACGACATCGCGCTGACGAGCAACAGGCGCGGCCACAACGACCACGATGAACAGCTCGTGCCGGCGTTGCAACATGACGAAGTGCAAGACAGCGCGCAGGTCTGGGAATGCACGGTACTGGCGACCAACGTGAGGTACGACATCGCGGCCTTTGGCCAGCTGTAGCGTGACCGCTGCGACTGCGGCAACGGGTTCGACGAGCTGAAGAACCAGTGGGGTTGGGGTGGATTCACCACGCAACGCATGCACCGCAGGACATGCACCGCAACGCATGCACCGCAGGACATGCACCGCAGCCAGCTCACCGCGCGAGCTGTGGCACGGGTCTACAGGCGGTGGAGTGGGACCGTGCGTGCGGCCAACCCCCAAGGCCCGGCGCCAGGCGCCAGGCGTTGACGAGCCGGCCGCTGCTGTTGGCGGCCGTGGGTCGTGCCACCAACAGCAGCAACCAGACCACGCTGTACCTCACGCCGATGCGCGTCGAAGCCGGCTTGATCAAAACGATGATCGGCAATGTTCACGCGGCTATCCAGCACATCAACGCTGCTGCGCAGCAGTTGCCAAAGCTCGACCGCTGGCGCGTACTTCTGGCCTACATCTGCCAACGCATCGTCGGTCAGATCGGCTTGCCGACCTCGCCTCCGACGCTCGCGGCACCGGGATGGCTGCTGTTTTCAGGTTTACTCATGAGCACCCCCAGGCCGACGACATACGTAGTCCGCCCCCCTCCAAGGGGGCAGGAGCGAAGTGACCAAGCGACCAAGCGACCATGTGAGCAAGTGAGCAAGTGACATTTGCTCATGAGCCTGAGATTCGTTCAGCAGTTCTACCCAGCAGCGGCTCTGACCGACTTGCTGGCGACACACGCCTCGCCAGTTTGCGCCACGCGCTGGCATCAGGGCGGCGGTACCAGCACCTGCAACCGATACACCCGCGCGGCGGTGCCGCTGAACAGTGCGCGCTTGTCGTGCGCGCTGGCGCCGGCGGCCAGGCGCTTGAACGCGTTCCAGAGCACGGCGTAGCTGGTGCTGCCCTTGTCGACCGGAAAGTTGCTCTCGAACATGCAGCGGTCGGCGCCGAAGGCCTC
>JANMVM010000302.1:0-3619 GCA_031392695.1 Rubrivivax sp. | reverse complement strand
CTATGGCCACAACGGTGCCGACGACGTGGCCTTCGACGCCGCCTGGCTGGCGCGCGCCGTGCCCGGGCGTACCGTGCGCCTGCTGTGGAGCCGCGCCGACGAACTCAGCCACGCGCCTTTCGGCCCGGCGATGGCGATCGCACTGCAGGCCGACCTAGACGCCGCAGGCCAAATCATCGGCTGGCAGCACGAGCTGTGGAGCCCCGGCCACAGCCGCCGCCCGGGGCGCAGCGCCAGCCCGGCGCTGCTCGGTGCCTGGCAGGTGGCGCCGGCGTTCGCGGTGCCGCCGTCGATCGACATGCCGCTGGCCGTGGGCGGCGGCGCCGAGCGCAATGCCGTGCCCGGCTATGACTTCGCCGCCGTGCAGGTGCGCTGCCACAGCGTGGTCACCGCGCGGCGCAGCTCGGCGCTGCGCTCGCTGGGCGCCTTCGCCAACGTCTTTGCGGCCGAGAGCTTCATCGACGAGATCGCCCACGCCACCGGCACCGACCCGCTGGCGCTGCGCCGGCGCCACCTGCAGCACGACGGCCGCGCGCTGGCGGTGCTGCACGCTGCGACCGAGCGCGCCGGCTGGCGCCACCGCGTGCGTGCCGACGCCACCGGCCATGGCCTGGCCTTTGCCCGCTACAAGGGCACCGGGGCCTGGTGCGCGGTGGTGGCCGAAGTCCACGCCGGTGCGCAGCTGCAGGTGCGCCGGCTGACGATTGCCGTCGACGTGGGCCTGGCCGTCAACCCCGACGGCGTCGTCAACCAGATCGAAGGCGGCGCCATCCAGGCCACCAGCTGGACGCTCAAAGAGGCGGCTGCGCCGGCGCACGCCGGCTGGGGCGATTACCCCATCCTGCGCTTTGGCGAGGTGCCGGCCGTCGATGTGCACGTGATGCCTTCGCAGCACGCGAGCCTGGGCGCCGGCGAGGCCGCGCTGGGCCCGACCGCCGGCGCCATCGCCAATGCACTGTTCGACGCGCTGGGCGTGCGCGTGCGCGATCTGCCGCTCACGCCCGAGCGCATCGTCGCGGCGATGGACGCCTGACTTTCACTCGCCTGGAAAGCACCCCACCGATGACCACCCTTCACCTGCTGTGTGCCGGCGCCGCGCAGGGCCTCGTCAAGGCCCTGCAGGCGCGCTTCGAGGCCGACACCGGCGCCTTGATCCAGGCCCGCTTCGGTGCCGTGGGCGCGATGAAAGAAGCGCTGCTGGCCGGCCAGCTTTGCGACGTGATGATCGTCACCGCGGCCATGATCGACAGCCTCGCGGCCGAAGGTCATCTGCTCGCCGACACGCGCGCTTCGCTGGGCCGCGTGCGCACCGGCATCGCGGTGCCGGCCGGCACGCCGCACCCCGATGTCGCCACGCCCGAGGCGCTCAAGGCCGCGCTGCTGGCCAGCAGCGCGATCTACTTCCCCGACCCCGAGCGTGCCACCGCGGGCATCCATTTCGCCAAGGTGATGCAGGAGCTCGGCATCCGCGACACCCTGGCGGCGCGTTGTCGCACCTACCCGGCAGGCGCCATCGCGATGCGCGAAATGGCGGCCGCCGCGGCGCCCGGCTTGATCGGCTGCACCCAGGTCACCGAAATCAAGTACACGCCGGGAATCGATCTCGTCGCCGTGCTGCCCAGCCGCTTCGAGCTGGCCACCGACTACGCCGCCGCGGCCAGCAAGCCGTCAGCGCTGGCGCGGCAATTCATCGGCCTCGTCGTCGGTGCCGAGTCGGCGGCGCTGCGCGTCGCCGGCGGTTTCGAGTTCTAGCCCAGCCACGAGTTCTGCAGAGCATGCAAAGACGCCATCTCATCGTCGCCGCGCCGGCCGCGCTGGCCCTGCCCTGGGCCCTCGCCCAGGGCCAGGCCTTCCCGTCCAAGGCGCTGCGCTACATCGTGCCGGTGGCCGCCGGCGGCGGCAGCGACCTCGTCGGCCGCACCGTCACCGAGCGCTGGGGCAAGCTGCTGGGCCAGACCTTCGTCGTCGACAACATCGGCGGCGGCGGCGGTGTCGTGGCCTGCCAGACCACGGCCAGGGCGCCGGCCGACGGCTACACGCTGATGCAGGGTTATGTCGCCACCCACGGCACCAGCCCGGCGACGCGCAGCAAGCTGCCCTACGACCCGATCAAGGACTTCACGCTCGTGGGCATGATCGGCGCCACGCCCAATGTGCTGGTAGTCAACGCGGCGCTGCCGGCGACCAGCGTCAAGGAGTTCGTCGCCTACCTCAAGGCCAACCCGGCGCGCGTCAGTTACGGTTCGGCCGGGCAGGGCTCGCTCACCCACCTGTCGATGGAGCTCTTCAAGCAGGCCGCCGGCAGTTTCATGGTGCACCTGCCCTACCGCGGCATCGCACCGGCCTTCAGCGACTTGCTGGGCGGCCAGACGCAGGCCATGTTCCCGGGCCTGGCGGCAGCCCTGCCGCATATCCGCTCGGGCCGCGTGCGCGCGCTGGCCGTCACCGGCGCTGCGCGGCACCCGCTGCTCAAGGACGTGCCGACCATGATCGAATCCGGATTCAAGGGCTTCGATGCCGTGCAGTGGTACGGCGTGGTGGCACCCGTCGGGCTGCCGGCGGCGGTGCTCAAGACGCTCAACGACAGCCTCAATGCCGTGCTCGCAGCGCCCGACCTGGCCGACAAGCTGGCTGCCGAGGCGGTGCAGCCCACGCCGATGTCGCCCGCGGTCTTTGCCCAGTTCGTACGCGCCGACATCGCGCGCTGGACGGCCATTGCCCGCGATCGCAAGATCGATCTCGACGCCTGAGGACGTGACATGACCCAGCAAGGACTCGCGGTGCTCATTTCCTGCCTGCTCAGCGCCGTGCTGGCCGGCACCGCGGCGGCGCAGGACTACCCGAGCCGCCCGATCCGCATCGTGGTGCCCTTCTCGCCCGGCGGTGCGGTCGACGGCCCCACGCGCATGGTGGCGCAGGAACTGGGCAAACGGCTCAGGCAGCAAGTCATCGTCGACAACAAGCCCGGCGCCGGCGCCACCATCGGCAGCGGCGAGGTGGCCAAGGCGGCGCCCGATGGCTACACCCTGCTGCTGGCCTCGCAGACCAACGCCATCAGCGCCACGCTCTACACCCGCTTGCACTATGCGCCGATCGACGACTTCATCGGCATCTCTCTGCTCGGCCGCGAGCCCGGGGTGCTGGTGGTCCATCCGTCGCTGCCGGTGAGGAGCGTCGCCGAACTGATCGCCTACGCCAAGGCGCGGCCGGGCGAGCTCAATTACGCGTCCTCGGGCAACGGCAGTGGGCAGCACCTGTTCATGGCCCAGTTCGCGAGCATGGCCGGCCTCAAGCTGACCCATGTGCCCTACCGCGGCAGCGGCCAGGCCACCACCGACCTGCTCGCCGGCACGGTGCCGATGGCGATGCCCGGCACCGCGGGCATGGTGGCGCACATCAAGGCCGGCAAGCTGCGGCCGCTGGCCACCAGCGGCGTCACGCGATCGCCGCAATTGCCTGAGGTGCCGACGCTGGCCGAGTCGGGCCTGGCGGGCTACGGCGCCTATGTGTGGATGGGCCTGCTGGCGCCCAGGGGCACGCCGGCAGCGATCATCGAGCGGCTGCATCGCGAGCTCAAGGCCGTGCTCTCGACGCCTGAAGTGAGAAGTTATTTCGCCGA
>JANMVM010000261.1:0-52930 GCA_031392695.1 Rubrivivax sp. | reverse complement strand
TGACCAGCCTGAAGGCCAAGAAGCCGGACATCGTCTTCTTCGGCGGCATGGACGCCGTGGCCGGCCCGATGATGCGCCAGATGAAGCAGCTCGGCATCGAAGCCAAGTTCATGGGCGGCGACGGCATCTGCTCGGGCGAACTGCCCAAGCTGGCCGCGGGCACGATGGCCGACGGCCAGGTGGTGTGCGCCGAAGCCGGTGGCGTGGAAGGCGCTGCGAAGAAGTCGATGGACGACTTCAATGCGGCCTTCAAGAAGAAGTTCAACGCCGACGTGCAGGTGTATGCCCCTTACGTGTACGACTCCGTCAACGTGATGGTCGCCGCGATGGTCAAGGCCGGTTCTGCCGAGCCGGCCAAGTACCTGCCGGTGCTGGCCAAGACCGCCGGCTACAAGGGTGTCACGGGCACCATCGCCTTCGACGACAAGGGCGACATCAAGAACGGCGCGCTCACGCTGTACACCTATAAGGGCGGCAAGCGCGACCAGATCGCCGTCGTTCGCTGAAGCGACACGAGCTGGGCAGGCTCGTCCTGCCTGGCATCGAAAGGGGTCCCTCGGGACCCTTTTTTCACGTCGCGTCGACGTGGCGGCAGGCAACAAAAAACCCGCCTCAGGCGGGTTCTTTGTTGCACCTCCGGCAAACTTGGCAGATGCGGCTTCGCCGGTCCGCTGGCGTTGCCCCCTCGAAGGGGAGCGGCGTCAGCCGCTTCGGGGGTGTCCTCTATTTAAGCTTGATTTCCTTGTACAGAACGTGCTTTCGCGCCTTGGGATCGAACTTCAGGAATTCCAGCTTCTCGGGCGTGGTCTTCTTGTTCTTGCTCGTGGTGTAGAAATGGCCGGTGCCCGCCGTGGACTCCAGCTTGATCTTTTCGCGTCCGCCTTTGCTGGCCATGATGCTCTCCTAAGCCTTCAGATTGGGGTTCAGATTTCGCCGCGGGCGCGCAGGTCGGCCACGATCTGGTCGATGCCGACCTTGTCGATCAGGCGCAGCGCTGCGTTGGTGATGCGCAAACGGACCCAGCGGTTCTCGCTCTCGACCCAGAACCGGCGGTACTGCAGGTTGGGCAGAAAACGCCGCTTGGTCTTGTTGTTGGCGTGCGAGACATTGTTGCCCACCATCGGGCCCTTGCCAGTGACTTGACAGACGCGTGCCATGACGCTTCTCCAAAAAAAGTATTGTTTAGTAGCCGTTGGCGTGTCTGCGCACTTGACTGCAGCAGCTCGACCCGGCAAAGCCCTAGATTGTAGCCTGCTTGAGCCGTATCAGGTGGACTGCAGCTCCAGGAAGCGCTGAGCGTCGAGCGCCGCCATGCACCCGGTGCCGGCACTGGTGATGGCCTGGCGATAGACGTGGTCCTGCACGTCGCCGGCGGCAAACACCCCCGGCACGCTGGTCATCGTGGCCATGCCGTCGAGGCCCGTGCGGGTCACGATGTAGCCGTCCTTCATGTCGAGCTGACCCTTGAAGATGTCGGTGTTGGGTTGATGCCCGATGGCAATGAAGCAGCCCTTGAGCGCCAGCTCGCGGGTGCTGCTGTCCTGCGTGCTTCGCAGCCGCACGCCTGTCACGCCGGTGCTGTCGCCCAGCACTTCGTCGAGCGTGCTCCAAAGGTGGAGCTCGAGCTTGCCTGCCTCGACCTTGGCCTTGACCTTGTCGAGCAAGATGGCCTCGGCGCGGAACTTGTCGCGCCGGTGCACCAGGTGCACCTTGCTGGCGATGTTGGACAGATACAACGCCTCTTCCACTGCGGTGTTGCCGCCGCCCACCACGCACACGGTGTCGCCGCGGTAGAAGAAGCCATCGCAGGTGGCGCAGCCGCTCACGCCCTTGCCCATGAAGGCGGTTTCGCTCGGCAGGCCCAGGTACTTGGCGCTGGCGCCGGTGGCGATGACAAGCGTGTCGCAGGTGTAGATCCCGCTGTCTCCGTGCAGCTTGAACGGCCGGCTGCTGAAGTCGACGGTATGGATGTGGTCGAACACGATGCGGGTGTTGAAGCGCTCGGCATGCTGCAAGAAGCGCTGCATCAGATCGGGGCCTTGCACACCGGCCACGTCGGCGGGCCAGTTGTCGACATCGGTGGTGGTCATGAGTTGCCCGCCTTGCGCGATGCCGGTGATCAGCATCGGCTCCAGGTTGGCGCGGGCTGCGTACAGCGCAGCGGTGTAACCGGCCGGGCCGGAGCCCAGGATGAGGATGCGGGCGTGTGGGTTGGCAGTGGTCATGGTGGCAGTGGGCGAAAGGCCAGGTGGGGCTGGTCGGGCTGGGCGGAAGAAGGTGCAGCGTCGCGTCGATCCGACGCCGCTGCTCGAGATCGGGGCGCGACCGGGTAGCCGCAAGTGCCGCTATGGGCACAATAGACGGATTCTTGCAGACGCGCGCTGGTGCGGTACTGCCGGGAGCCCGATCACAGGAGCCCATTCATGTCGATGCTGTCCAACCTGGACCTGATCCGCCGCGTACCGCTGTTTTCCATGCTCACCGCAGACCAGGCGCAGGCCATCGCCGACAGCGTGGTCAAGCGCCGTTTCCGGCGCGGTGAACTGGTGGTGGAGCAGGGACGCAAGAGCAATGCGCTGTTCATCCTGCTCAACGGCCGCGCGCGCGTGCTGACGTCCGACAGCCGCGGCCGCGAAGTCATCCTCGCGGTGCTCGAATCGGGCGACTACGTCGGCGAGATGAGCCTCATCGACAACGAGCCGCATTCGGCCACGGTGCGGGCCGAGATCCAGACCGACATGCTGGTGCTGGCGCGGGCCGACTTCGCGCGCTGCCTGCCCGAGAATTCCACGCTGTCCTACGGCGTCATGCGCGGCCTCGTCAAGCGCTTGCGCAATGCCGACCGCCAGATCGAGTCGCTGGCGCTGCTGGACGTCTACGGCCGCGTCGCGCGCACGCTGCTCGACATGGCCGAGGAGATCGACGAGATCAAGATCATCCGCCACAAGGTCAGCCGCCAGGACATGGCCAAGGTGGTTGGCGCCTCGCGCGAAATGGTCAGCCGCGTCATGAAGGACCTGGAAGACCGCGGCGTCATCGAGACCCAGGAGAACGGCTCCGTCATCATCAAGGAACGGCTGGCGCAGAAGGATTGAGGATGCCCGCTGCTGATCGGCCAGAATGCCGGTCATGAGTTTTCCCCTTGGTTCTTTGAGTGCCGATGGTGCTGCCACCGCGACGGCGTTGTCGGCGAGCGCTGCTCCCCGTTGGCGCCGCCAGGGCGTGCTGATCCTGGGCGCGCTGGCCTGGCTGCTGTTCCTGCTGGCGATGCTGACCCACCATGCCGGCGACGCTGCCTTCAGCACCTCGGGCACGGGCGAGGCGCTGCGCAACAAGGCCGGCCTGATCGGCGCCCGACTGTCGGACCTGGCGCTCTTCCTGTTCGGTTTTTCGGCTTGGTGGCTGCTGCCGGTGAGCCTGCGGGCGTGGCTGTCGGCGCTGGCTGGCACGCTGCGCTCCGAGGCACCGGTCGAGCACCCACCGCGCTGGCTGTTCTGGCTCGGTCTGCTGCTGCTGCTGGCCGGCAGCGCGGCCCTGGAGTGGACGCGGCTGTACCGCTGGGAGACCCATCTGCCCGGCTACGCCGGCGGCGTACTGGGCTACACGCTGGGCTCGGTGTCGATGCGCTGGCTCGGCTTTGCCGGCTCGGGCGTGATGTGGATCGCAGCCCTGGTGGTGGGGCTGTCGCTGGCGCTGCGATTTTCATGGCTGCGAGTGGCCGACAACATCGGTGAAAGGCTGGATCGCCTGCGCGAAAGCCGGCAGGACCGGCGCGAGCTCGAAGAAGACAAGCGCCTGGGTGAAATGGCGGCGCGCGAGCGCGATGACGTGGTGCAGGAGCAGCGGGTGGAGGTCGAGGAGCACGTGCCGCTCGTCATCGCGCCGACGCTGGCCGAGATCCCCAAGTCTCAGCGCGTCGCCAAGGAGCGCCAGAAGCCGCTCTTTGCCGAACTGGCCGACACCAAGCTGCCGCAGGTCGATCTGCTCGACAGTGCGCAGCAGCGGCCCGAGAGCGTCAACGCCGAATCGCTGGAAATGACCAGCCGGCTGATCGAGAAGAAGCTCAAGGACTTCGGCGTCGAGGTGCGCGTGGTGGCGGCTTCGCCCGGCCCGGTGATCACGCGCTACGAAATCGAGCCCGCCACCGGCGTCAAGGGCTCGCAGATCGTCGGCCTGGCGCGCGACCTGGCGCGATCGCTGTCGCTGGTCAGCATTCGCGTCGTCGAGGTCATCCCGGGCAAGAACTACATGGCGCTGGAGCTGCCCAATGCGCGGCGGCAGATGATCCGCCTGTCCGAGATCCTGGGCTCCGATGTCTACAACGATTCGGCCTCGATGCTGACGATGGGCCTGGGCAAGGACATCATCGGCCACCCCGTGGTGGCCGACCTGGCCAAGATGCCGCACTGCCTGGTGGCGGGTACCACCGGCTCGGGCAAGAGCGTGGGCATCAACGCCATGATCCTGAGCCTGCTCTACAAGGCCGAGGCGCGCGATGTGCGCCTGATCCTCATCGACCCCAAGATGCTCGAGATGAGCGTCTACGAAGGCATTCCGCACCTGCTGGCGCCGGTGGTCACCGACATGAAGCAGGCCGCCAATGCGCTGAACTGGTGTGTCGGCGAAATGGAGCGCCGCTACAAGTTGCTCAGCAAGCTGGGCGTGCGCAACCTCGGCGGCTACAACAAAAAGATCCTCGAAGCCGCCGAGCGTGGCGAGAAGCTGCCCAATCCCTTCAGCCTGACCCCCGAGGCGCCGGAGCCGCTGCAGCGCCTGCCCCACGTGGTGGTGGTGATTGACGAGCTCGCCGACCTGATGATGGTGGTGGGCAAGAAGATCGAGGAACTCATTGCGCGGCTGGCGCAGAAGGCGCGCGCCGCCGGCATCCACCTCATCCTGGCCACGCAAAGGCCGAGCGTGGACGTGATCACCGGCCTCATCAAGGCCAACATCCCGACCCGCCTGAGCTTCCAGGTCAGCAGCAAGATCGACAGCCGCACCATCCTCGACCAGATGGGCGCCGAGGCGCTGCTGGGGCAGGGCGACATGCTGTACCTGACACCTGGCACGGGGCTGCCGGTGCGCGTGCACGGCGCCTTTGTCAGCGACGATGAGGTCCACCGCGTTGTGCAGTATCTGCGCTCACAGGGTGAACCCAACTATGTCGAAGGCATTCTTGAAGGCGGCGTGCTCGATGGCGACGCCGCTGCAGGTGAGGCCGGTGGCGGCCCGGGCGGCGAGAGCGACCCCATGTACGACCAGGCAGTCGGCGTCGTGCTGCAGCACCGCCGCGCCTCGATCTCGCTCGTGCAGCGGCACCTGCGCATCGGCTACAACCGTGCCGCGCGCCTGCTTGAGCAGATGGAGCAAAGCGGCATCGTCTCGGCCATGGGCCACAGCGGCAACCGCGACATCCTGGTGCCCAAGCGCGATGAATGAGACTCCCCCCGTAGCGGCTGCGCCGCTCCCCCCCGGGGGGGCGACGCCAGCGGCCCGGCGGAGCCGGTTCCGCGGCGTTTGCTGCAGAGGGCTTGCTGCGCTCGCCATTGGGGCTTCTGCGTTGGGCGCGAGAGCCGATGCAGTGGATACGCTGCGCGACTTCGTCCGCGATGTGAAGAGTGGTCAGTCCGGCTTCACGCAGACGGTCACCTCGGCCGATGGCACGCGCAAGAAGCTCAGCAGCGGCGAGTTCGAGTTTGCGCGGCCGAACCGCTTTCGTTTTGCCTACACCAAGCCCTTCCAGCAGCTCATCGTGGCTGACGGTCAAAAGGTGTGGATCTTTGACACCGATCTCAACCAGGCCAGTTCGCGCAAGCTGTCACAGGCGTTGGGCTCGACGCCGGCGGCGCTGCTCGCCGGTGCCGCGCTCGAACCCGACTTCGTGCTCGCTGCCGAGCCGGCCAGGGACGGCCTGGCCTGGGCCCTGGCGACGCCGCGGGCCAAGGACGGCGCGTTCCAGTCCATGCGCGTGGGCTTCCGCGGCAAGGAGCTGGCAGTGGTGGACATCGTCGACAGCTTCGGCCAGCGCTCGCGGCTCGAGTTCTCGGGCTTCACGGCCAACGCGGCCATCGCCGCCGAGCGCTTCCGCTTCGTGCCGCCAGCGGGCGCCGACGTCATCGAGCAGTAGCGCCGCGGCGGCACGCCGCCAGCCGCTGGCCAGTGGCTGACACAATCGCGCCATGGCCACCCAAGACGCGCTCTTCGGCAGCGACAGCGCCGAGCCGGTGCCCGCAGCGCCGTTGGCCGAGCGGCTGCGGCCGCAGCACATCGACGACGTCGTGGGCCAGCGTCACCTACTGGCACCGGGCAGGCCGCTGCGCGTGGCCTTCGATGCCGGCCGCTTGCCGTCGATGATCCTCTGGGGCCCGCCCGGCGTCGGCAAGACGACGCTGGCGCGGCTGCTGGCGGCCGCCACGGGCGCGCACTTCATCGTGCTGTCGGCGGTGCTCTCGGGCGTGAAGGAAATCCGCGAGGCGGTCGATCAGGCCCAGGCGCTGCGCCGCACGGGCCGCGCCACGGTGCTCTTCGTCGATGAGGTCCACCGCTTCAACAAGAGCCAGCAGGACGCCTTCCTGCCGCACGTCGAGGCCGGGCTCTTCAGCTTCATCGGCGCCACCACCGAGAACCCTTCGTTCGAGGTCAATTCGGCGCTGCTCTCACGCGCCACCGTGTTCGTGCTTGAGCCGCTCGACGACAGCGACCTCGCGCAACTGCTGCTGCGGGCGCAGTCGGCGACCGCCGGGCCCACGCTCGACGGCCCCGCCCGCGAGCAGCTCATCGCCTTCGCCGATGGTGACGGCCGCCGCCTGCTCAATGCCTACGAGAGCGCGGCCGCGGCGCACCGCGGCGTGGCCCAGCTCGGGCTGGCGCAACTCGAAGCCGCCATCGGCCGCATGATGCGCCGCGGCGACAAGGGCGGCGATGTCTTCTACGACCTCATCTCGGCGCTGCACAAGTCGGTGCGCGGGTCCAACCCCGACGCCGCGCTGTACTGGTTGGCGCGCATGCTCGATGCCGGCATGGACCCGCGCTACGCCGCGCGCCGGCTGGTGCGCATGGCCAGCGAAGACATCGGTCTGGCCGACCCGCGCGCCCTGCGCCTGGCGCTCGATGCCGCCGAGGTCTTCGAGCGCCTGGGCTCGCCGGAGGGCGAACTCGCGCTGGCCCAGGCCGTGACCTACCTGGCGGTGGCGCCCAAGAGCAACGCCGTCTACAAGGCCTGGAACGCCGTGCACGCGCTGGTGCAGCGCGACGGCACGCGGCCGGTGCCGCCGCACCTGCGCAATGCGCCGACCAAGCTCATGAAGGACATCGGCCTCGGCCAGGGCTACCGCTACGCGCACGACGAGGCGGATGCCTATGCGGCCGGCGAACGCTACCTGCCCGACGGCCTGGCACAGGAGCGGTTTTACGAGCCGGTACCGCGCGGTCTGGAGCAGCGAATCGGCGAGCGCCTGGCCGCATGGCGGCAGCTGGACGAGCTGGCGAAGAAAGCGCGCTGATCGGCCCGGCCTGGCGGGGATTGTTCAGCTGGCAAGGGGGTAACTCCGGCCCTTTGCAAGAGGGGCGACACCTAGAATGCGGCCGCAACAAATGCGCTTGCTGACGTGGGCGCCAGCCACAAGGACAGTCTCGGCCAGCTTCTTGCACGCACGCAGGGGCCTGCAGCACCACTCGGCAGCGGCAAGGCGGGACAACAGGAGTCGCCCTCGATGGAAACCTTCTTCCAGCAGATCATCAACGGTCTGGTGCTCGGCAGCATGTATGCGCTGGTGGCACTGGGCTACACGATGGTCTACGGCATCATCAATCTCATCAACTTCGCGCATGGCGAGGTGCTGATGTTCGGCGCCCTGACGAGTTGGACCGTGGTGACGGCGCTGGCCGACACCGGCATGCCGGGCTGGCTGCTGCTGCTGATCTCGCTGGTGTGCGCCATCGTGGTCTGCTCGGCGCTGAACTTCACGATCGAGAAACTGGCCTACCGACCCCTGCGCAGTGCGCCGCGCCTGGCGCCGCTGATCACGGCCATGGGCATGAGCCTGCTGTTGCAGACGCTGGCGATGATCATCTGGAAGCCCAACCCGAAACCCTACCCGGCGCTGCTGCCGGCCGATCCGATCGACCTCGGCGGGCCGGTGATCACGGTCACGCAGTGCTTGATCCTCGGCCTGACGGTGGTCATCCTGGCTGCGCTGATGTTCCTCGTCAACAAGACCAAGCTCGGCCGCGCAATGCGTGCCACGGCCGAGAACCCGCGCGTGGCCGCGCTGATGGGCGTCAAGCCCGACATGGTGATCTCCGCTACCTTCGTCATCGGCGCCACGCTGGCCGCCGTGGCCGGCATCATGTGGGCTGCCAACTACGGCACCGTGCAGCACACGATGGGCTTCCTGCCGGGCCTCAAAGCCTTCACCGCGGCGGTGCTGGGCGGCATCGGCAACCTTGCCGGTGCGGTGGTGGGCGGGGTGCTGCTGGGCCTGGTTGAAGCCCTGGGCGCCGGCTATCTGGGCGACCTCACCGGCGGCGTCCTGGGCAGCCACTACGCCGACATCTTCGCCTTCGTGGCGCTGATCCTCGTGCTCACGCTGCGCCCACAGGGCCTGCTGGGCGAACGCGTCGCCGACAGAGCATGAGGCGCCCACGCTCACTGTCGTTCGCTGCCCCTCGGGGTGGCTCTTGCTGCGGTCCGGCAAAGCCGCTTCCGTGCAAGCCCCTGGTGGCCTGCCTCTTTGCAAAGCGAGACCTGCCATGAACAACAAGATCGTCGTTTTCGCCCTCTGCGCGCTGGGCCTGATCGCGCTGCCGCTGTTGATGCAGGTCGGAGGCCTGGGCGCGGGCTGGGTGCGCATCATGGCGCTGGCCATGCTCTATGTGCTGCTGGCCCTCGGCCTGAATATCGTGGTCGGCTATGCCGGGCTGCTGGACCTGGGCTTCGTCGCCTTCTACGCCGTGGGCGCGTACATGTATGCGCTGCTGGCCAGCCCGCACCTGGCCGAGAACTTCCCCTGGATCGCGGCGGCCTTTCCGAGCGGCCTGCACACGCCGATCTGGGCCGTCATTCCGTTGGCCGCCGGGCTGGCGGGGCTGGCTGGCGTACTGCTGGGTACACCGGTGCTCAAGCTGCGCGGCGACTACCTGGCCATCGTCACGCTGGGTTTCGGCGAAATCATCCGCGTGTTCATGAACAACCTCGAACACCCGATCAACATCACGAATGGCCCGCGCGGCCTCGACCGCATCGACCCCATGATCATCGGGCCCTATGCCGACCCGTGGATCAACTTCGGCAAGAAGATCGAGATCGGCGACTTCGTGATCCCGTCGGTGACGATGTACTACTACCTGTTCCTGACGCTGGTGGTGTTGAGCGTGGTCATCTGTCATCGCCTGGAAACCAGCCGCATCGGCCGCGCCTGGATGGCCATCCGCGAGGACGAGATCGCAGCCAAGGCGATGGGCATCAACACGCGCAACATGAAGCTGCTGGCCTTCGGCATGGGCGCCACGTTCGGTGGCGTCAGCGGCTCGATGTTCGCGGCCTTCCAGGGCTTCGTATCGCCCGAGTCCTTCAGCCTCATGGAAAGCGTGATGATCGTGGCCATGGTGGTGCTCGGGGGCGCCGGTCACTTGCCGGGCGTGATCCTGGGTGCGGTGCTGCTGGCCGCGCTGCCCGAGGTGCTGCGCTACGTGGCCGGGCCGCTGCAGGGGCTCACCGGCGGCCGGCTCGATGCTTCGATCCTGCGCCAGCTGCTCATCGCACTGGCGATGATCAGCATCATGCTGCTGCGGCCGCGCGGGTTGTGGCCTTCGCGCGAACACGGCAAGGCCGCGCCCACGCCCGTGGCCGCCGGCAACTGATCCCCTGGAGACCAGCCCATGAGCGAAACTGTTCTCAAGGTGACCGGTGTCAGCAAGCGCTTCGGCGGCCTGCAGGCGCTGTCGGACGTCGGCATCACGATCCAGGCCGGCCAGGTCTACGGCCTGATCGGCCCCAACGGCGCCGGCAAGACAACCTTCTTCAACGTCATCACGGGCCTGTACACGCCCGACGCCGGCACCTTCGAGCTCGGCGGCAGCCCCTACAAGCCCAGCGCAGTGCACGAGGTGGCCAAGCAGGGCATTGCGCGCACGTTCCAGAACATCCGCCTCTTTGCCGAGATGACGGCGCTGGAAAATGTCATGGTGGGCCGCCACGTGCGCACCCATTCCGGTCTCATCGGCGCCGTGTTCCGCACCGCCCGCTTCAAGTCCGAAGAAGCCGCCATCGCCCGGCGTGCGCAGGAGCTGCTGGATTACGTGGGCATTGGCAAGTACGCCGAGTTCCGCGCCCGCACGCTCAGCTACGGCGACCAGCGCCGGCTCGAGATCGCACGCGCCCTGGCCACCGACCCCAAGCTGATCGCGCTGGACGAGCCCGCTGCGGGCATGAACGCGACCGAGAAAGTCGTGCTGCGCGAACTGATCGACCGCATCCGCAAGGACGGCCGCACGATCCTGCTCATCGAGCACGACGTCAAGCTGGTGATGGGTCTGTGCGACCGCGTCACCGTGCTCGACTACGGCAAGCAGATTGCCGAAGGCAACCCGGCCGATGTGCAGAAGAACGAGAAGGTGATCGAAGCCTATCTGGGCGCCGGTCACAAATGATCACCCCCGGAGCGGCTTCACCGCGCCTGCCGTCGCAGACGGCAGGCGCCCGGCAGAACCGGTTCCGCGGCGTTTGTTTGATCCATTCAGCCGTGGCGGCGCACGCTGCGCAGGAGAGCACATGAGCACGACACTCCTCAAGGTCAGCGGCCTGAAGGTCGCCTACGGTGGCATCCAGGCCGTCAAGGGCGTGAGCTTCGAGGTGCGCCAGGGCGAGCTCGTGAGCCTGATCGGCGCCAACGGCGCCGGCAAGACGACGACACTGAAGGCCATCACCGGCACCCAGACCATCGCTGGCGGTGACATCGAATTCATGGGCAAGTCAATCAAGGGGCAGGGCGCCTGGGACCTCGTCAAGCAGGGTCTGGTGATGGTGCCCGAGGGCCGTGGCACCTTCGCGCGCATGACGATCACCGAAAACCTGCAGATGGGCGCCTTCGTGCGCAACGACAAGGAAGGCATCCTGGCCGACATCGACAAGGTCTTCACAATCTTCCCGCGCCTGAAGGAACGCGCGCTGCAGCTGGCCGGCACGATGAGCGGCGGCGAGCAGCAGATGCTGGCCATGGGCCGGGCCCTGATGGCGCAGCCCAAGGTGCTGCTGCTGGACGAGCCCAGCATGGGCCTGAGCCCGATCATGGTCGACAAGATCTTCGAGGTCGTGGCCGACATCCACGGCCGCGGCACGACGGTGCTGCTGGTGGAGCAGAACGCCAGCCGCGCGCTCGGCCTGGCCAACCGCGGCTATGTCATGGAGTCGGGTGAAATCACCATGACCGGCGAAGCCAAGGCCTTGCTCAACGACCCCAAGGTGCGGGCGGCGTACCTGGGGGAGTAGACCCCCCCTCGTTTGTCATGCCGCGGCGCCGCATGCGCCGGGTCCGGGACTTGAAGTTCTGGCATCCTCGCGCCCAGGCAACGAAAAGATCTGGAAGGCAGCATGCCAAGGCCTGCAGCAAAGCCGCTCAAGCACCGCGCCGCCGCAGTTTGTCGGCGGACCTGGCAAGGGCCGCTGATGGCGCTGTGCGCTGCAACCGCGTCGCAGGCTGTCGCGGCGCCCGGCGCGCGCGGGCTGGCGTTGCAGGCCTCGCCGGCGCTGCAGGCCGCCGAAGCCTTGGCGCAACTCGGTGGCTCGGGGCCGTTGGTGACGCGGCCCTACGGTTCCCTGCAGGCCCTGTTCGCCAAGGGCACGGTCAACGGCAGCGAGCTGATCACGGAGCTGGTGGCGCTGCGCACGCTGCTGCGCAGCAAACGCGCCGTGGGGGCGGTGGGCGCGTTGCTCGGCGCTGCCGACCCCGCCGGTCATGGCGGCGGCTTCGATCCCAAGGGCGAGGTCCTCAAGCTGGCACTGAAGGCCGGCGAGGAGACCGTCAAGCTCTACGTCAGCTCGATCGGCTTCAACGCGCTGGACCTGCACCTGCGCACGATGACCGAAGACCCGCAGTTGCTGTCCGGCGAGAGCATCACGCTGCCGCCGGAGCGCGGCCTGTCGCAGGCCCAGGCGCAGCGCGTCGTCAACATGGCCGCCATCGTGGTGGCCACGCGCGTCACGGGCAAGGTGCTGCGCAAGGCCCAGGCCGACTTTGCCCATGTCGAGGATGACTACACGCGCCTGATCGAACGCCGCGAAGCGGCAGCCAGGCTGCTCTTTGAGATCCTGCTCAAGGGCGCCGACGGCAAGGCCGAGATCGACGGCCTGTACGGCGACGACGACCTGCGCTACCTGCGCGACAGCGGTGCCCGGCTCTCGGTCAAGGACTTCGCCAACGACCTGGGGGCGCAGAACCTGGCGCTGCGCCATCTGCGCCAGTCCGACCCCGGCGCCTGGGCCGACTACAAGGCGCGCTCCGACGGTGCGCTCAGCAGCACCAAGGGCTACATCCGCACCACCGCCGGCGTCACCGCCTTCGCCGCGCTGCTGGCCAATTTCAGCCAGGAGACGCTGGGCGCGCTGCGCAACCGGAAAGGCGCCGAGATCACCACCGCGCTGCCCTTTGCCTGGGAGTTCATCAAGGAGGTGCCGCCGCTGCTCAAGCTGTCGTGGCAGGTCGGCGCGGCGGGCATCATCGAGCTGCCGATGAAGGCCTCGCGGCGCTTCCGTGTCGTCGAGGGGGCGGCGAGCGAAGAGCTCAAGAGCGCCGCCGAAGTCTTTGCCGCGATCAAGAAGCGCAACGCCGAGCCGCTGTTCAACGAGTCGCTGTTTCGCAGCGGGTCCGACGGGCTGCTGTACAGGCTCTACCGCTGCGACAAGAGCGAAGTCGGCCGCATGCTCGACATGGCCGTGCCGATGGCCGAGCGCGAGAAGTTCGCCGCCGACCACGCACTGGCCGAGACGGCGCGTTTTTCCTTCGCCAACGCCTTCAATGCACCGGCGCCCAGTGTGCGCGAGCAGGAGCTGGGCGACGAGCTGCTGCGCAAGGACCATCGCGAGCGTTCCGAATCGCGCGCCCTCGGTGAGGCGCAGCGCGCCGCCACGCGCGGCTCGGCGCGCTGGAACAACGATCAGCTGCTGCGCCTGATCCTGGCCAACCGCGAGGGTGAAGCCGCACTGGCCACGCTTCAGCTCGGCGAGGTGCTGGTGCGCCCGGTGCCTTCGATGCAGTCGGTGTATGCCTACGAGTCTCTCCTCGACGAGTGCGGCAAGCAGCTCGGCGGCGGCAGCGCGGCGGCACGCACTGCGCCGGCGGGGACCGCGCCCACCGCGCCCACGCCGGCGCCCAGGCCAGCAGGCAGGCCCGGCGCTCCCAAGACCAAGTGAGTCCAGCCCGGAGGATCCCCCGATGACCCGCCCAAGCCTTTGGCGCCACGCCCTCTTGCTGGCCGCCGCGAGCACACTGCTGGCAGCCTGCAAGACGGCGCCGGTGCAGCCCGACCGCAACGCACCGGTGGTGCAGAAGGTCGTGCTCGGCCCCGTGCGCATGCCCGCTGGCGTGGACTACAGCCGCGCGCGGCTGATCGCCGAGAACCGGCGCGTCAGGCTCTATGCCGAGCTGGTGGGCATCGGCGACGCCAGCAACGAGCGGCTGCTGTTCCCTGCCAAGGTGGCGCAGGACATCGGCGTCACCGCGGTGCAGATGCGGCGCCGCTTCATCGACACCGTCTCGCGCAGCCGGCGCTTCGAGATCTACGACAGCAGCAGCAGCGTTACCGCCGAGGCCAGCGACATCGTCATCGACGGCCAGTTCACCGGCACCACGCAGGACATCCAGGCCATCGAAGGCGGCGTGCGCGTGGCGGTGACGCGGGTGCGGCTGTCGCTGCAGATGAAGGACCGCTACAGCGGCAAGCTGCTGTTTCCGGCGGCGGTGGAGGTGGTGGGCCAGACCGGCCGCAGCACCGGCGACCGGGCCGTCATTGGCCCGAGCGAGAACGTGCAAAGCCCCGAGGTGCAGCGCCGCCTGGGCCAGGACTATGAACGCGCCATGCAGCGCGCTTTCGACGACGCCGCCCGCCGCATCGACGCCGTGCTGCGCCCGATGGGCCGCGTGCTGGCGGTGGATGGCGAACAGCTGGGCCTCGTCGGCGGCTCCATCCACGGCCTGCAGGGCGGCGACGAGCTGGTGATCTTCCGCGCCAGCGTGGCGCGCGTGGGCGAGACGCAAGTGTTTGCCACCACGCGCGCGCTGGCCGTGGTGCGCTGCGACGGCGTGGGCACCGAGACCAGCCAGTGCCAGGTGACGCGGCGCGACCCGGCCTTCAAGCCCGAGGCCGGTGACTACGCGGTGCTCACCGACTTCTCCGCCACCGGCGTGCGCCAGGACTGAATCCCATGGACCCGAGCGCTATCGATCGTCGCAGCGCCCTGGCGCTGCTGGGCGCGTCGGCTCTGAGCCTGCCTGCAGCGCCGGCCGCGGCCGCCATCCGCACCGATGTCCTGACCGTGCTCTACCGCCCGGCCACCGCGACGGCGCCGAGCCGCCTCGACCCGGCGGTGCAGGCCGCCATGCTGGCGCTCGAAGAAGAGTTCCTGCAGCGCGGCTTTCGCGTCTTGCAGCCCAAGCCCGAGGTCTATGCCTTGATGGACCGCGGTCCCGGCGTGGTGGTGACCTTTGCCGACGACGCCGGCTTCTCGGCCGTGTTCTCGGCCTACCGCAACCTGCGCCCGCAGCCCGGACAGGAGGCCGGGATTGCCGAGGTCCGCCTGCAGATGCGGGTGTTCGTGGGCCGCCACACGCTGGTGGCGCACGAAGGCCGGGGCCAGATGTTCACGCGGCTCGATGCCGCCAGTCGCGACTTCGGCGAGCGCCGGGCGATGGAGCTCGCGGCCCGGCGCGCCGCGGCCGAGGTGGCCGAGAAGACCGCGCAGCGGCTGAAAGAGCTGACGCCGGCGCAGGTGCAGGAGCTCGTCAACAGCCAGCCCACGCCCACCACGGTGGCGGTGGAAGTGCCGATCCCGGTGGTCCCGGTGGCCCCGGCCCCGGCGCCGGCGCCGGCCGCTGCCACAGTGGCACCCTCGGCACCTGCAGCGCCTGCGGCAACGGACAGCGCGCCCAAGCCCTTGCCGCCGCCACGCGCCCGCTACGCGCTGCTGGTGGGCATCTCCGACTACCCCGCGCTCAAGGGGCCGGCCAACGCGCAGAGCCAGCTGCCGGGGGTGCGCAAGGACATCGACAACATGCAGCGCGCGCTGCAGTCGCTGGGCTGGGACCCGCGCGCCGTCCACACGCTGGTCGACGCCAAAGCCAGCGGTGCCCAGGTGCGCGGCTACCTCAAGGGCTTGCAGGCGGCGGTGCAGAAGGACGACCTCGTGCTGGTCTTCATTTCCGGCCACGGTGCGCCCAAGGAGTACAGCCTGTCGGGCTATGGGCGGCCGATCCTGGCCGACGACACCGGCGACGACGATCCGTCGACGCTGGACTTCTGGGAGGTCCAGAGCCTGGTGCGCAACCTGGCCTGCGAGCGCGCCGTGCTCGTCATCGACACCTGCCACGCCGGCGGCGCGGCCAGCAAGCTGCTGACGGTGGAGCTCTCCTCCAGCGGCGTGCAGGCAGCGCCGGCGCTTGCCGGCCCCAGCGGCAGTGCGATGGCGCGGCAGGGCGACCCCAACAAGCACCTGGCGATCATCACCGCGTCGCGCGCCGAAGAGGTGTCGGGCGACACGCCGCAGGGCGGCCTCTTCACGCTGGCCTTCCTCGACGGGTTGCAGCGCGGCAAAGGCGCGTTACCGCTGGGCCAGGTCATCGCGCAGCATGTCGCGCCGTCGGTGCTGAAGGACAGCCGAGACAGCTGCCGCCGCCAGGGCGCGCAGTGCAAGTTCGCCCAGCAAACGCCCGAACTGCACCACACCGGGCGCGGTGACCAGATCGTGCTGTAGCGCCGGCTGGCGCCGCGCCGCGCGGCTCGGGCAAAAGAAGGAAGGCATCGGTTTCACCCCGAAGTCGCCGCCGGGCCGTTCAAGCCTGCATGCCCTTGCAGGAGACCCCCAATGCGCATGCACCGAACGATCGCCGCCCTGGCTTTGACCCTGGCGGCCACGCTGGCCATGCAGGCCAGCCAGGCCGCCGCCACGCTCAGGCCCTATCGCGACGAAAGCGAACTCGCCAGCGCGCTCGAGCGCTGGCGCCAGGCTTCGCAAAAGGCAGCGCCTGCGCGCGCTCGTCTGCAGGCCGGCGCTGCCCTGCAACTCGCCGCCCCGGCGCCTGCCACGACAGCGGCCGACGCCGAGCGCAGCGCCGACGGCATCACCAACCTGCAGACCGCCGGTGTCGATGAAGGCGGCATCGTCAAGCGCGCCGGCGAGCATCTCGTCATCCTGCGCCGCGGCCGGCTCTTCACGGTGCGCGTTGGTGGTGACCGCATGCAGGCAGTAGCGCAGATCGACGCTTTCGCGCCCGGCACCGATCCGCGCGGCGCCTGGTACGACGAACTGCTGATCTCGGGCTCGACGGTCGTCGTCGTCGGCTACAGCTACGCCCGTGGCGGCACCGAGATCGGCCTGTTCGACCTCGCCAGCGACGGCAGCCTCGCCTACCGCGCCACCCATCACCTGCGCAGCTTCGATTACTACTCGTCGCGCAACTACGCCAGCCGCCTGATCGGCCAGCAGCTCGTGTTCTACGCGCCCACGCTGCTGCAGCCCTGGGGGCCGGACTGGGCCGCGATGATGCCGGCGCTGCGCCGCTCGGGCGGCCAGGTGCAGCCGTCGGCATTCGAGCGCATCCTGCCCGCCACGCGCGTCTACCGCAGCGACGACGAATTCGAGCCCGGCCAGCCCCTGGCCCTGCACACCGTCACCCGCTGCGATCTGGGCGCGCCGCAGCTGCGCTGCGAAGCCGCTGCAGTGCTGGGCCCGGCGGGGCGCGTGTTCTACGTCTCGGCGGGCTCGGTGTACGTCTGGACGCAGGGCGTGCGGCGCGCCGATTCGACCGCCGGCGGGCGCGACGAGGGGCCGGAGTCGATGGCCTCGCTGTTCCGGCTGCCGCTGGACGGTGCCGCGCCCACGGGCATCAAGACCGTCGGCGTGCCCACCGATCAGCTGTCGTTCCTGGAAGACGCGCAGGGCCACCTCAACGTGCTGCTGCGCGAATCGGGCAGCGGCGAAGGCATGGCCGGCGCGCAGCGCAGCCGCGGCCGCACGGCCCTGCTGCGCCTGCCCTTGTCGGCGCTGGGCGACGGCCGTGGTGTCGCGGCGCACGAGCACTACCGGCGCCTGCCCGGGCCGGATCGGCCCGGCCTGCAGAACCGCTTCGTTGGCGACTGGCTGCTCTGGGGCGCCGGCGAGGCCGCCTGGGCGCTGCGCTATGCCGCGCCTGCGGCCGTCGTGACGCTGGACCCCGGCCACGACGTCGAACGCATCGAGCCGCTGGGCGAGAACGCGCTGCTGGTGGGCAACGCGGGCGCCGATCTGCACTTCAGCGCCGTGCGGCTGGCGCGCGACAGCGCGCGTCTCGAGGGCCGCTTCCAGCAGGCGGGCGCGCGCCAGGGCGAGACGCGTAGCCACGGCTTCTTCTACCGCGCCACCGGCGCCGACGAAGGCCTGCTCGGCCTGCCCGTGATCAATACCGACATCACGGGCCGCGCAGCGCTGTCCGGCCGCGGCGAGGGTGCCGCCAGCGTGGTGCTGCTGCGCCGACGCGGGCCGTCCTTCAGCGGCCTGGGCGAGCTCAGTGCCCGGCCTGGCCCGCGCCCCGACGACCGCTGCCGCGCGTCTTGCGTCGACTGGTACGGCAACGCCAGGCCGATCTTCATCGGCGAGCGCGTGCTGGCGCTGATGGGCTACGAGCTGGTCGAGGGCCAGTTGCAGGGCTCGGGCCGCCAGGAACGCATCGAAGAGCGCCGGCGCCTGGACTTCTCGCCGCGCGTCAAGCCGCTGCTGCCGATGCGGCCGACGCCCTTCGACTGAGTGCCCGGCGTCGTCAGCTCGCGCCGTGCTTGTCGGCTTCTGAGGTGAAGGAGTCGGCGTAGAACTCCTCGGCCGGCAGACCGCAGCGGGCGACGAAGTCGCGCTGCGCCGCGTCGACCATCACCGGCGCGCCGCAGGCGTAGACCTGGTGCGCCGACAGGTCGGCAAGGTCGGCCATCACCGCCAGGTGCACGAAGCCGGTGCGGCCGGCCCAGGCGTCCTCAGCGGCCGGCTCCGACAGCACCGGCACGTAGCGCAGGCTCGGCATCTCGGCGGCGGCCTGCTCGCACCAGTCGTGCTGGTACAGATCGGCCTTGCGCCGGCCGCCCCAGTACAGCACGGCAGGCCGCTGCGAGCCCAGGTGCTGCAGCTGCTGGACGATGGCCTTGATGGGCGCGAAGCCAGTGCCGCTGGCGAGCAGGATCATCGGCTTGGCGGAGTCTTCGCGCAGGAAGAAGCTGCCGAAGGGGCCCTCCATGCGCAGGATGTCCTTGACCTTCATGGTGCCGAAGACGTGGTCGGTGAAGACGCCGCCCGGCATGTGGCGCAGGTGCAGTTCGATGGCCGGCGGGCTGCCCAGTGCATGCCCGGCGTTGGCCATGCTGTAGCTGCGGCGGGCGCTGTCGCGCAGGATGAATTCGACGTACTGGCCGGCGCGGTATTGCAGGTTCTGGTTGGCCGGCAGTTGCAGGCGGATCACCGCCACGTCGGGCGCGGGCCGGTCGATGCTGAGCACGCGGCTGGGCATCTTGAGCACCGGATACTCACCGGCCCCGGGCACGCTGCGCGCTTCGATCACGCAGTCGGTCTGCGGCGTGGCGCAGCAGGTGAGGATGAAGCCGGCTTCCTCTTCAGCCGCCGACAGCGCCTTGAGCTGGTGCGCGCCGTGGATCACGCGGCCCTCGACGAGCCGGCTCTTGCAAGAGCCGCAAGCCCCGTCACGGCAGCCGTAGGGCAGGCCGATGCCCTGGCGGATGGCCGCCGGCAGAATGGCTTCATCGCGCTCGACGACGAAGCTGCGGGCGGCGGGCTGGACGGTGACTTGGAAGCTCATGGAAGGCGGTGGTGGGACACGTAAACTCGTTGCGACATTGTGGCCCGCCCTCCCATGACCCCATGACCCCATGACCGCATGACCGCATGACCGCATGACCCCATGACCGCACCGCCATCGCGCGCGCGCCGCCCCACGCTGCTGATCGTGGGTTGCGGCGACATCGGCCAGCGCGTCCTGCGCCTGGTGCACCCGCGCTGGCGCGTGCTGGCGCTGACCTCGTCGCCCGAGCGCTGCGCGCTGCTGCGCCGGCAGGGTGCCGTGCCCTTGCTGGGCAATCTGGACGAGCCGGCCACGCTGGGTCGGCTGGGCGCGCTCGCCGACGCCGTGCTGCACCTGGCGCCACCGCCGGGGCGGGGTGCCATTGATTCCCGTACCCGCGCCCTGCTGAGCGCCCTGGCCCGCGGCGGCCGCGTGCGGCGGCTCGTCTACGCCAGCACGAGCGGCGTCTACGGCGATTGCGGCGGCGAGCGCTTCGACGAGACAAGGCCCGTGAACCCCGGCACCGAGCGGGCGCGACGCCGCGTCGACGCCGAGGCCCGCGTGCGCTGGTTCGGCCACTGCTTCGACGTCACCGTCAGCGTGCTGCGCATCCCGGGCATCTACGCCACCGACAGGCCGGGCGGCCACCCGCGCGAGCGCCTGCTGCGCGGCACCCCGGTGCTCGACGAGGCCGACGACGTCTACACCAACCACATCCACGCCGACGACCTGGCGCGCGCCTGCCTGGCTGCGCTGCTGCGCGGCGCGCCGCAGCGCGTCTACCACGCCAGCGACGACACCGAGCTGCAGATGGGCCAGTACTTCGAGCTGGCGGCGGCGATCTGCGGCCTGCCCGCGCCGCCGCGGGTGTCGCGCGCCCAGGCGCAGGCCACGCTGGGCGCGCTGCAGATGAGCTTCATGGGCGAATCTCGCCGGCTCGACAACCGCCGGCTCAAGACCGAGCTGCGACTGATGCTGCGCTACGCCACGGTGGCGCAAGGCCTGGCCGGGCCTTCAGCGCCGGCGTGAGCCGAAGGGCGGCTGGCGCCGCCAGTAGCGGATCATGAGGAAGCCGCCGACCATGCCGCCGAGGTGGGCGAAGTGGGCCACGCCGCCGTAGTCCATCAGCCCCATCACCAGCTCGATGGCGCCGAAGACGATGACGAAGGTGCGCGCCTTCATCGGGATCGGCGGAAACAGCGGCATGATCACGCGGTTCGGAAACAGCATGCCGAAGGCCAGCAGCAGCGCGAACAAGCCGCCCGAGGCGCCCAGCGTGGGCACGCGCGAGCCGGTGATGGCGGTGAGGATCAACTGCGCCGCAGCCGCGGCCAGCACGCCGGCGAGCAGGAAGTGCCAGTAGCGCCGCCCGCCCCACAGCCGCTCGAGCTCGGAGCCGAACATCCACAGCCCCAGCATGTTGAAGAACAGGTGCCCGATGCCGCCGTGCAGGAAGGCGTAGCTCACCACCTGCCAGGGCATGAAGTGCCCGCTGCCCAGCGGGTAGAGGGCAAACCAGGCAACCAGGGGGGTGAAGAACTGCAGGCAGAAAACCACCGTGCAGGCCAACATCAGGTTCTTGGTGATCGGTGGGATTGGCGGCATGGATGGAGGACTGAAAGAGGGCTGCCAAAGCCCGGCTGGTGCCCGCGGCCAGACTCGAACTGGCACGCCTTGCGGCGGCGGATTTTGAATCCGCTACGTCTACCGATTTCGTCACGCGGGCTGGATTGCCCCAAGGGCACGCCGAAGCGGCGCGATTATCACACGCGTGCGCAGCCCCTCTGCAGCTGCGGCTTCGCACTGCGACAATGGCGACCGACTCAGGAGCAAGACATGACCCAAGCCGGGCCCTACAAGACGCTGGAAGACGCCATCGGCGGCACGCCTCTTGTGCAACTGCAGCGTCTGCCCGGTGCCCATGGCGCGGCGCGCGGCAACGTGATCCTGGGCAAGCTCGAGGGCAACAACCCGGCCGGTTCGGTGAAGGACCGGCCGGCCATCAGCATGATCCGCCGCGCCGAAGAGCGCGGCGAAATCAAGCCCGGCGACACCCTCATCGAAGCGACCTCGGGCAACACCGGCATTGCGCTGGCGATGGCGGCGGCGATGCGCGGCTACCGCATGGTGCTGATCATGCCGGAGGACCTGTCGATCGAGCGCGCGCAGACCATGAAGGCCTTCGGTGCCGAGCTCATCCTGACACCGCGCTCGGGTGGCATGGAGTACGCGCGCGATCTGGCCGAGCAGATGCAGCGCGAAGGCAAGGGCCGCGTGCTCGACCAGTTCGCCAACGCCGACAACCCGCGCGTGCACTACGAGAGCACCGGCCCCGAGATCTGGGCCGACACGCAGGGCCGCGTCACCCACTTCGTCAGTGCCATGGGCACCACCGGCACCATCACCGGGGTCTCGCACTTCCTGAAGGAGAAGAACGCGGGCGTGCGCATCATCGGCGCGCAGCCGTCCGAGGGCTCGCGCATCCCGGGCATCCGCAAGTGGCCGCAGGCCTATCTGCCCAGGATCTACGACGCCTCGAGCGTCGACGAGCTGGTGCTGGTGAGCCAGGCCGACGCCGAGCACATGGCACGCCGGCTGGCGCGCGAAGAGGGCCTGTTTGCCGGCATCTCCGCCGCCGGCGCCTGCTGGGTGGCGCTGCAGCTGGCCCAGACGGTGGACCACGCGACCATCGTCTTCATCGTCTGCGACCGCGGCGACCGCTACCTGTCAACCGGAGTCTTTCCGGCATGAGCGCCGCGCGGCCGCTGCGCGGACGTTCGCTCCCCCACGGTGCGACGATGCGATGGCTCTTGGGGGCTGATTGAATTTCGAGCCCCGCTTCTGCCTGAGCTGCGGCGGCGCGCTGCAGCCACGTTCGGCCGACGAGGACGGCGGCCCCAAGGTGCGGCTGCGCTGCCCTGCCTGCGGCTGGACGCACTGGAACAACCCCACGCCGGTGCTGGCCGCGGTGGTCGAGTGCAGCGACCGTGAAGGCCGCATCCTGCTGGCCCGCAATGCTGCCTGGCCGGGGCGCATGTTCGCGCTCATCACCGGCTTCATGGAGGCCGGCGAGACGCCGCAGCAGGGCATCGCGCGCGAGGTCGCCGAAGAGACTGCGCTCGAGGTGCTGGAGCTCAAGCTCATCGGCGTCTATGACTTCCAGCGCATGAACCAGATCATCATTGCCTACCACGCGCTGGCGTGCGGCGAGGTGCGGCTGTCGCCCGAACTCGCTGAGTTCAAGCTGGTTGCGCCGCAAGACGTGCGCTGCTGGCACGCGGGCACGGGTTACGCGCTGGCCGACTGGCTGCGCTCCCGGGGGCATGACCCCGAATTTTTCGAGCTGCCGGCGCGGACCTAGAATTAGGCCATGAACGAAGTCACCAGAGAACTCGACACGCGGGGCCTGAACTGCCCGCTGCCCATCCTCAAGGCCAAGAAGGCCCTGGCCGAGATGGTCACCGGCGAATTGCTGCGCGTGGTCTCCACCGACGCCGGGTCGGTGCGCGACTTCCAGGCCTTTGCGCGCCAGACCGGCAACGAGCTGGTGGAGCAGACGACCGCCGGCGCCGAGTTCCGGCACGTGCTGCGGCGTCGCTGAGGCGCTGCTGCCGGGTCGAGCCGACGGCGCCCCGCGCCGGAACTCAGAGGCTCAGCCCCTTGAGGAACTGCCGGAAGCCCGGCCCCAGTTGCGGGTGCGCCAGCGCCAGTTCGACATTGGCTTCGAGGAAGCCTTCCTTGCTGCCGCAGTCGTAGCGCTTGCCCTCGTAGCGGTAGGCAAAGACCTTCTCGCGGCGCAGCAGCGAAGCGATGCCGTCGGTGAGCTGGATCTCGCCGCCCACGCCGCGTGGCTGGGTGGCGATTTCATGAAACACCCCCGGCGTCAGGATGTAGCGGCCGGCCACGCCCAGGCGTGAGGGCGCGTCTTCGGGCGCCGGCTTCTCGACGATGCGGGTGACGTCGAGCATGCGACCGTTGACCTCGGTGCCGGCGACGATGCCGTAGCGGCGCGTGTGCTCCGCCGGCACCTCCTGCACCGCAATGATCGAGGCACGCCATTCGTCGTACTGCTCCACCATCTGCTGCAGCACGGGCTTGCTGTGCACCATCAGGTCATCGGCCAGCAGCACCGCGAAGGGCTCATTGCCGACCAGCTTCCTGGCGCACAGCACCGCATGGCCCAGCCCCAGCGCCTGCGGCTGGCGCACGTAGATGCACTCCATGTCGTCGGGCTTGACGCTGCGCACCACGGCCAGCAATTCCTGCTTGTTGGCTTGCTCGAGCGCGACTTCGAGTTCGTAGGTCATGTCGAAGTGGTCCTCGATCGGTCGCTTGTGGCGCCCGGTGACGAAGATCATCTCGCGCACGCCGGCAGCGTATGCTTCTTCCACGGCATACTGGATCAGCGGCTTGTCGACCACCGGCAGCATCTCTTTGGGTTGGGCCTTGGTGGCGGGCAGGAACCGGGTGCCCAGGCCTGCAACGGGGAAAATTGCCTTTTGAACGCGCATCGCAGCTACAGATTCGAGTGGAATGAGCCGATTCTGGCATGTGGACTCAGCCGACTTTCATGACACATCGCCGCCTGCACCGATGGACGTGCTGATCGTCGAGCCGATCCCGGCTGCCGTGATGCAGTGGCTGGCGACGCGCCACCGGGTGCGCCTGCGGCCCGACCTGGCGCAGGAGCCGGCGGCGCTGCGGCTGGCGCTGTCGGCCGCCCGCGCCGCCATCCTGCCGCCGGCGGTGGCGCTCGATGCCAGCGCGCTGTGGCACGCCCCGCACCTGCGCGTCGTGGGCCGGGTCTCGGCGGGTGTCGAGAACATCGACCTCGAGGCCTGCGCCCGCGCCGGCGTCGAAGTCGCCCGCGCCGCGGGTGCCAGCGCCGCGGCCGAGGCCGAGTTCCTGATCGGCGCGTTGCTGGCGCTGTTGCGCCGGGTGCCGATCGTCAACGATGAAGGCCTGCTGGTGGGCCGTGAACTGGGGGCCTGCGTGGTGGGTATCGTCGGCTTCACCGCCACCACGCCGCCGCTGGCGCGCACGTTGGCGGCTTTTGGCGCCCAGGTGGTAGGTTATGACCCCGGCCTGCATGCCGACGATGCGGCCTGGGCCCAGGCCGGCGTCAAGGCAGTGGGTCTGCTCGACCTCGTGCGCAGCAGCGACGCCGTGTGCGTGCTGCTCAATCACTATCAGCGCTATGAAGGCCTGTTCGGCGAGCGCCTGCTGACGGCGGCCAAGACCCACCAGGTGATCGTCAGCCTGGCCCATTCGACGCTGTTCGACGAAGCGGCCCTGGCGCGCGCGCTGCAGGAAGGCCCGCTCGCCGCGGCCTGGCTGGACAGCCTGGAGCCCGGCGCGCAGGACCCCGGGCGGCCGCTGCGCCACGTCGACACGCTACAGGTCACGCCGCGTGTGGCCAGCACGACGCAGGAGTCACGCCTGCGCAGCGCCTGGATCGTCGCCCAACGCATCGACGAGGTGCTGCGGCCGACGCGGCCGCAACGCCCGATCAGCCCGCCACGACCAGGCGCGAACGCTGATCCCGCAGGCGTGACAGAGCCTGCCTGAAGTCGGCCAGGCGCGCGCGCTCCTGCTCGACCACGGCGGTGGGCGCTCGCGCCACAAAGCTCTCGTTGCCGAGCTTGACCTCGGTCTTGGCGGCCTCGCCCTGCAACCGGGTGATTTCCTTGTCCAGGCGCGCCTGTTCGGCCGCCACGTCGACCTGCACGTGCAGCGCCAGGCGCAGCTCGCCGCACACGGCCACCGGCGCGCTGGCCGTGGCCGCGGCAAAGGTGGCTTCGTCGGCCAGCACGCGCACCTCGCCCAGGCGAGCCAGGGCTTGCAGCACGGGCGTGGCGCTGCGCACGAAGGCATCGTCACCCCGGGTCAGCAGCGGCACGCGGTCGCCCGGTGACAGGGCCATCTCGCTGCGCAATCGACGAATCTCCGCGGCCACGGCCTTGAGCCGGTTCGTCCAGTCGTCGGCAGCCGCATCCACCTTCGACAGCTGGGCCTGCGGGTAGGCTGCGGTGACGATGCTCTCGTCCGATCCTTCGGTCCTGAGTCCGGCCACCACGGCCACGGTCTGCCAGAGCTCAGCCGTGATGAATGGCGCTACCGGATGCAGCAGCCGCAGCGCCGTTTCGAGCGTGCGGATGAGGGTGCGGCGGGTGGCGCGCTGCTCGGCCGCTGAGCCATGGGCAATCTGCACCTTGGCGATTTCAAGGTACCAGTCGCAGAACTCGTCCCAGACGAAGCTGTAGGCGGCGCTGGCGACGTTGTCGAGCCGGTAGTCGGCGAAGCCCTGCGTCACCGCGGCTTCGACGCGCTGCAACTCACCCGCGATCCAGCGGTCGGCCATCGAAAAGCGCATGTAGCCGTGGAAGGGCCCGGCCGGCGTGGCCTCGCGGCCTGCGCTGTCGAAGGTGGCCGCGGCGCACTCGGCCTTGGTGTGCTGCTGCAGTCCGCAGTCCTGGCCCTCGCAGTTCATGAGCACGAACTTGCTCGCGTTCCAGAGCTTGTTGCAGAAGTTGCGGTAGCCCTCGCAGCGCTTGCTGTCGAAGTTGATGTTGCGGCCCAGCGTGGCGTAGCTGGCCATCGTGAAGCGCAGCGCGTCGGCGCCGAAGGCCGGGATGCCGGCCGGGAACTCCTTCTCGGTCTGCTTGCGCACGCGTGGCGCGGTCTCGGGCTTGCGCAGCCCGGTGGTGCGCTTGTCCAGCAGCGGCGCCAGCGCGATGCCGTCGATGAGGTCCACCGGGTCGAGCACGTTGCCTTCGCTCTTGCTCATCTTGTGGCCCTGCGCGTCGCGCACCAGGCCGTGGATGTAGACGTCCTTGAAGGGCACCTTGCCGGTGAAGTGGGTCGTCATCATGATCATCCGGGCGACCCAGAAGAAGATGATGTCGAAGCCGGTGACGAGCACGCTGCTGGGCAGGAAGAGGTCCTGCTCCAGCGTCTTGTCGGGCCAGCCGAGCGTCGAGAATGGCACCAGCGCCGACGAGTACCAGGTGTCGAGCACGTCCTCGTCGCGCGTCAGCGCGCCGCGGTAGCCGGCTGCCGTGGCGCGTGCGCGGGCCTCGTCCTCGCTGCGTGCCACAAAGAGTTCGCCGCCGCTGCCGTACCAGGCCGGGATCTGGTGGCCCCACCACAGCTGGCGGCTGATGCACCAGTCCTGCAGGTTGTCCATCCAGTGGTTGTAGGTGTTGACCCACTGCTCGGGCACGAAGCGCACTTCGCCGCTGCCGACGGCGCGGCGCGCCTTCTCGGCGATGCTCACGCCGTCGGCGCCGGCCTTGTTGACGGCCACGAACCACTGGTCGGTGAGCATCGGCTCCACCACCTGCCCGGTGCGCGCGCAGCGCGGCACCTGCAGGCGGTGCTTCTTGGTCTGGACCAGCAGGCCCAGCGCCTCGAGGTCGGCGACGACCTTCTTGCGCGCGACGAAGCGGTCCAGGCCGCGGTAGGCCTCGGGCGCCTGGTCATTGATTTTGGCGTCGAGGTCGAGCACGCCGATCATCGGCAGGCCGTGGCGCTGGCCCACCGCGTAGTCGTTGGCGTCGTGGGCCGGCGTGACCTTGACGACGCCGGTGCCGAATTCGCGGTCGACGAAGCTGTCGGCGATGACCGGGATGGTGCGCTCGCACAGGGGCAGCATGACGCGCTGACCGACCAGCGCAGCATAACGCTCGTCTTCCGGGTGCACCATGACCGCCGTGTCGCCCAGCATCGTCTCCGGCCGCGTCGTGGCCACGACGACGCTGCCGCTGCCGTCCTCAAGCGGGTAGCGGATGTGCCACAGGAAGCCGTCTTCCTCCTCGCTCTCGACCTCGAGGTCGGATACCGCGCTCTTGAGCGTCGGGTCCCAGCTCACGAGGCGCTTGCCGCGGTAGATCAAGCCGTCGTCGAAGAGGCGCACGAAGGTCTCGGTGACGACGCGCGAGAGCTTGTCGTCCATCGTGAAGTACTCGCGCGACCAGTCCACGCTGTCGCCCAGGCGGCGCATCTGGTGGGTGATGGTGGCGCCGCTGGTGTGCTTCCAGTCCCAGACCTGGGCAACGAAGTTCTTGCGCCCGAGGTCGTGCCGCGACAGGCCGGTTTCCTGCAATTGCCGCTCGACCACGATCTGGGTCGCGATGCCGGCGTGGTCGGTGCCGGGCAGCCACAGCGTGTTGTCGCCGCGCATGCGGTGGTAGCGCGTCAGCGCGTCCATGATCGTCTGGTTGAAGGCATGGCCCATGTGCAGCGTGCCGGTGACGTTGGGCGGCGGCAGCTGGATGCAGAACGACGGCTTGGCCGGATCCAGCGTCGGCGCGACGGCACCTTCGGCCGCCCAAACGGGGCCCCAGCGGGCTTCGATGGCAGCGGGTTCGAAGGATTTGGCAAGCTCGGTCATGATGGCGACAACAATCCTTTGGCGTCCGGCCGGTCTGGCGCGGACAAAGCGATACAAGCGCAGCCGCGCGGGCGCCCTCGAGCGTGGCAAGCTGCGCAGCGCGCGAAGAGAATGAATTGTAGGTGGCGGCCCGCGCCGCCTTCTGTCCAGCGGAGTCCTTGCCATGCCCCTTGCCCCCCTCCACCCCTGGCTGGCCCGCCTGGCCCCGCTGCTGCTGGCCCTGCTGGCGGCCTGCGGCGGCGGCAACGACAGCAGCGGTGGCGCGGCGCTGCCCGCCGACTGCAGCGTGGCCGAGCACAAGGCCTGGCTGGGCAGCTACATGGACGAGTGGTACTTCTGGTACCGCTTGTCCCCACAGCCCGACCCGACCCCCTACACCGATGTCCAGAGCTACCTGCAGGCGCTGCTCTACACCGGCAGCAGCGTCGATTTTCCGCGCGACCGCTACAGCGGCAGCCAGACCACCGAGTCCTTCAACCGTTTCTTCGGCGACGGCGCCACGCTCGGCTACGGGGTCGCGGTGGCCGGGCTCGAGCTGGCCCGCGACGGTTCGCGACCCTTGACCGTGCGGCTGGTGGAGGCGCTGTCGCCGGCGGCGGCGCAGGGCGTGCAGCGCGGCGACCGCGTGCTGTCGATCAACGGCCGGCCGGTGGCCGAACTGATCGCCGCCGACGACTTTGCTGCCTTGAGCGCGCAGCAGGCAGGCGAGACGCTGAGCCTGGCGCTGCGCCGCAACGGCGTCGACCGCACGGTGGTGCTGAGCGCCGCGGTCTTCAACCTCACGCCCGTCACCGGCACCCAGGTGGTGACCACGGCCGGCGGGCGGCGCTTGGGCTATGTGGGGGTCAAGGACATGGTGTCGCAGGCCCTGGCGCCGCTGGAAACCGCGTTCTCGCGCTTTCGCGCCGAGGGCGTGCAGGACCTGGTGCTGGACCTGCGCTACAACGGTGGTGGCCTCGTCTCCACCGGCGCCACGCTGGCGTCCTACGTCGCCGGCACGCGCGGCAACGGCTTGACCTACGCGGCGCTGCTCTACAACGACAAGCGCGCCACCAGCAACAACCAGAACTACCGCTTTGCCACGCTCGGCTCGGCGCTCTCGCTGCGGCGCGTGTTCGTGCTCATGGGCCGGCGCACCTGCTCGGCCAGCGAGCAGCTCATCAACGGCCTGCGCGGTGCGGGCCTGGAGGTGACGGCGATCGGCGAGACCAGCTGCGGCAAGCCGGTGGGCTTCCTGCCCACCAGCGCCTGCGGCCGCACCTACAGCGTCGTCAACTTCGAGAGCGTGAACCAGCGCAACGAGGGCCGCTACTTCGACGGCTTCGCGCCGACCTGCGCGGTGGCCGAGGACTTCACGGCGGCACAGGGCAGCAGCACCGACCCGCTGATGAGCGCCGCTCGCGAAGCGGCCGACACCGGGCTTTGCCCCGTCGGCACGGCGGGGCGGTCATTGCCCCTGGCCGCGCGGCCAGGTGGGTCGGGCGGCCAGCCCGTCCGCGTGCTGGAAGAGGGCGACTCGAGCCCGGGCATGATCCCCCGCTGAGGCGCGGCCCGGGCGCCTACATGAAGAGGTGTTCGCCGGCGTTCTCGCCGCCCAGCACGACGTAGTTCACCTTCTTCAGGTCGGCCAGCACCTGGCCGCCGGCGTAGCTGATGCTGCTCTGCACGTCCTCGCGCATCTCGCGCAGGGTGTCTTCGAGCCGGCCCTTGATGGGCTCCAGGATGCGCTTGCCCTCGACGTGCTTGTACTCGCCCTTGTTGAAGTCGCTGGCGCTGCCGTAGTACTCCTTGTAGCGCTTGCCGTCGACTTCGACGGTGGCGCCGGGGGACTCTTCATGCCCCGCAAAGAGCGAACCCACCATGACCATGGCAGCACCGAAGCGCACGCTCTTGGCGATGTCGCCGTGGTGGCGGATGCCGCCGTCGGCAATGATCGGCTTGGTGGCCACGCGGGCGCACCACTTCAGCGCGCTGAGCTGCCAGCCGCCGGTGCCGAAGCCCGTCTTGAGCTTGGTGATGCAGACCTTGCCCGGCCCCACGCCCACCTTGGTGGCGTCGGCGCCCCAGTTCTCGAGCTCGATCACGGCTTCGGGCGTGGCCACGTTGCCGGCGATGACGAAGGTCTGGGGCAGCTTGTGCTTGATGTGGTCGATGGCCAGGCGCACGCTCTCGGCGTGGCCGTGCGCGATGTCGATCGTGATGTAGTCGGCGCCCAGTCCGCTGGCGGCGAGCTCGTCGATGACGGTGAAGTCCGCCGCCTTCACGCCCGAGCTGATCGACACGTACAGGCCCTTGTCGCGCATGCGCCGGGCGTAGGCCACGGCGTCGAGATCGAAGCGGTGCATGACGTAGAAGTGACCGCTGGCGGCCAGCATCTCGCTGATCGGCTCGTCGACGACAGTCCTCATGTTGGCCGGCACCACCGGCAGCTTGAAGCGGCGGCCACCGAAATCGACCGAAGGATCGCACTCGCTGCGGCTGTCGACGCGGCACTTGCGCGGCAGCAGCAGGATGTTGTCGTAGTCGAAGATTTCCATGGTCAGGCTCCGGTGGGGGGTGGCAGCACTTGACCTGGCGAACGCGGGGAGGGGCAGAGCGGCGCCGCGGCCAGAATTTGGGCCCGGTGACTGATTCTACGCGGCGCCCTGGGGTCAAGTTGGCGCCGCGGCGTCCGAAAAGCAGGAGTCGACCTGTCGGCTTGCCAACGCCCCTGACCCCATGTTCAACGGCCTCTTCGCCTCGTTTGCCCGCTGGCGCGCCGCCCGGTCGCAGCCCTGTGCCGAGACCCAGCCGACCCCGCTGTCGGCGGCCCGGCGGGCCTACGCACCCCGGGACGGTGCGCGCCAGTTGCTGCACCTGTTCGCGCACTCGGCCAGCGGGCTGCTGACCTGCGGCGTCGACGGCACGGTGCTGCTGTGCAGCCCGGTGGCGGCCAGCCTGCTGGCGACCCAGCCCGAGGGCGTCTGCGGCCAGGCCATCGACCGCTGGCTCGCGCCGCTGCTGGACTGCAGCCAGCCCGACGGGCCGGTGCTGGTGCCCGGGCAGTGGGAAACGGTGGCGCAGCGCGCCGACGGCACCGAGTTCCCGGTCGAGCTGACGGTGAGCGAGACCCTGCTCGACGGCCGGCGCCAATTCATCCTGATCATGCGCGACATCACCGACCGCAGGCTGACGCAGGAGCGGCTGAGTTTCCTGGCCAACTTCGACAGCCTCACCGGGCTGCCCAACCGCGTGCTCTTTCGTGACCGGCTGCAGCAGGCCATGGCACGCGCCCGGCGCAGCGGCACGCCGATGGCGCTGCTGTTCCTCGACCTCGACAATTTCAAGGTCATCAACGACAGCCTCGGGCACGCCGTGGGCGACCTGCTGCTGCGCGAGGTGGCCGAGCGGCTCAAGGGCTGCCTGCGCCACGTCGATTCGGTGGCGCGCGCCAGCGGCGAAGACACGATCACGGTGTCGCGCCTGGGCGGCGACGAATTCACCGTCATCGCCGAGCACCTGGCCACCGCCGAGGACGCGGCGCTCGTCGCCCGGCGCATCCTCGACAGCCTGGAGGCGCCGATCGACCTGCTCGAGCACGAACTGCACGTCTCGGCCAGCATCGGCATCTCGATTTTCCCGAGCGACGACACCGACCTCGACGGCCTGGTGCGCCACACCGACATGGCGATGTACCGCGCCAAGGCCATGGGCCGCGGCACCTATGCCTTCTTCAGCGACGAGCTGAGCGCCGAGGTGGCGGCCCGCCTGAGCCTGGAAAGCCAGCTGCGCCGCGCGCTCGAGCGCCAGGAGTTCGCGCTTTTCTACCAGCCCAAGGCTTGCCTGCTGACGGGCAAGGTCACCGGCGTCGAGGCCTTGATCCGCTGGCACGCGCCGGGCCGTGGCACGGTGCTGCCCGACCGCTTCATCCGCGCGCTCGAAGACAGCGGGCTGATCCTGCCCGTCGGCTCCTGGGCCATCCGCACCGCCTGCGCGCAACTCGCCGCCTGGGACCGCGTCGGCCTGCCGCCGCTGAGCCTGGCCATCAACCTGTCGGCGCGCCAGTTTCGCCAGCCCTTCCTGGCCGGTTTCATTGAAGACGCGCTCAAGGAAGCCGGCATCGCCCCGGCGCGGCTGGAGCTCGAGCTGACCGAAAGCCTGGTAATGGAGGACAACCTCGTCACCAGCGGCGCGCTGGCCGCCTTCGCCAGCATGGGCGTGCGCGTGGCGATGGACGACTTCGGCACCGGGCACTCGTCGCTGAGCTACCTCAAGCGGTTCGACATCGACACGCTCAAGATCGACCGCTCTTTCGTCAGCGAACTGCCCGACGACCCCGAGGACATGGCCATCGCCACCGCCATCGTCGCCATGGGCCACAGCCTGCACATGAAGGTGGTGGCCGAAGGCGTCGAGACGCCGGAGCAGGCGCAGTGCCTGCGTGAGCTCGGCTGCGACGAGATGCAGGGCTATTTGCTGAGTCGGCCGCTGGCGCCGGAGTCCTTCGTCGCCTGGCTGCGCCAGCGCCAGGCCGACGCGACGCGGCGCGCGTCGCCGCAGGCCTGGTCGCCGAGCGGCCCGATGACGCTCATGACCTTCGAGACGCTGGGCGCAGACGAAGCCGGCGAGTGAAGGCGCGGCGCCGGGGCGCAGATCCCTGCGCTCCTAGAATCGACGCATGCATGAAGCTCCCGCTGCCGTCGACGCCCGCCTCCTCCAGGGCCTGAACCCGGAGCAGTTGGCGGCGGTGACGCTGCCGGCGGTGCCATCGCTGATCCTGGCCGGCGCCGGCTCGGGCAAGACGCGCGTGCTGACGACGCGCATCGCCTGGCTATTGCAAACGGGCCAGGTCTCGCCCGGCGGCGTGCTGGCCGTGACCTTCACCAACAAGGCCGCCAAGGAGATGCTGACGCGGCTGTCGACGATGCTGCCGGTGGCCGTGCGCGGCATGTGGATCGGCACCTTCCACGGCCTGTGCAACCGCTTCCTGCGCGCGCACTGGAAGCTGGCGGGCCTGAGCCAGGGCTTCCAGATCCTGGACAGCAGCGATCAGCTCTCGGCCGTCAAGCGCGTCATCAAGGCCATGAAGCTGGACGAAGAGCGCTTCGTGCCCAAGCAGGTGACGTGGTTCATCGCCGGCCGCAAGGAAGAAGGCCAGCGCCCGCGCGACGTCGAACTGCGCGACGAGCAGACGCGCAAGCTGGTCGAGATCTACCAGGCCTACGAAGAGCAGTGCCAGCGCGAAGGCGTGGTCGACTTCGCCGAGCTCATGCTGCGCACCTACGAACTGCTGCGCGACAACGACCCGCTGCGCGAGCACTACCAGCGCCGCTTCGGCCACGTGCTGGTCGACGAGTTCCAGGACACCAACCGGCTGCAGTACGCGTGGCTGAAGATGTTTGCCCCGCCGGGCGCGGGCCAGGGCGTGTTCGCAGTCGGTGACGACGACCAGAGCATCTACGCCTTTCGCGGTGCGCGCGTGGGCAACATGGCTGATTTCGAGCGCGAGTACCGCGTGCAGCGGGTGGTCAAGCTGGAGCAGAACTACCGCTCCAGCGGCCACATCCTCGATGCCGCCAACGACCTCATCAGCCACAACAGCCAGCGCCTGGGCAAGAACCTGCGCACCGATCTGGGCGCCGGCGAACTGGTGCGCGTGTACGAGTCGACGAGTGACTTTGCCGAGGCGCAGTGGCTGCTCGAAGAAGTGCAGCAGCTGCACCGCGGCGGCATGCCGCGCAGCGAGATGGCCTTGCTCTACCGCAGCAACGCGCAAAGCCGGGTGCTCGAGAGCGCGCTCTTCAACGCCGGCATGCCGTACCGCGTCTACGGCGGGCTGCGCTTCTTCGAGCGCGCCGAGATCAAGCACGCGCTGGCCTACCTGCGGCTGCTCGAGAACGTCAGCGACGACACCAGCTTCCTGCGCGTCGTGAACTTCCCCACCCGCGGCATCGGCGCGCGCAGCATCGAGCAACTGCAGGACGCCGCCCGCACGGCGCCGTCAGGTGCCCCTGGCGGGGCACTGGGTCGCAGCCTGGCCCAGAGCGTGGGCGCGGTGGCGGCCAAGGCCGGCGCCAACCTGCAGGCCTTTGTCGCGCTGCTCGACGCCATGCGCGCCGCCACCCAGGGCCTGACGCTGCGCGAGATCATCGACCACGTGCTGCACCACAGCGGCCTGCTCGACTTCTACCGCAGCGACAAGGAAGGCCAGGACCGCATCGAGAATCTGGAAGAGCTCGTCAACGCGGCCGAAAGCTTCGTCACCCAGGAAGGCTTCGGCAAGGACGCGGTGGCGCTGCCGATCGACGAGCAGGCCGTTGCCGACGCTGTCACGCCCGACGCCGAGACGGGCGAGATCATGTCGCCGCTGGCGGCCTTCCTGACCCACGCCTCGCTGGAGGCCGGCGACAACCAGGCCCAGGCCGGCGCCGATGCAGTCCAGCTCATGACCGTGCACTCGGCCAAGGGGCTGGAGTTCGACGCCGTGTTCATCACCGGCATCGAAGAGGGCCTGTTCCCGCACGAGCAGAGCCTGAGCGACGCCGATGGCGTGGAAGAAGAGCGCCGCCTGATGTACGTGGCCATCACGCGGGCCAGGAAGCGCCTGTACCTGAGCTTCAGCCAGACGCGCATGCTGCATGGCCAGACGCGCTACAACGTCAAGAGCCGCTTCTTCGGCGAGCTGCCCGACGCGTCGCTGAAATGGCTCACGCCGCGCAACCAGGGCTTCGGCTCGGGTTTTGCGCGCGAGTACCAGCAGGCCTGGCAGCGCGGCAGCGGCTTGAGCGGCATCGTGGGGGCGGGCCGCGTCGAGCCGGCAGCGCCGCCGCTGCTGGCCACGGCGGCCTCGCTTGCCGGCAGCCACGGCCTGCGCGTGGGCCAGTCGGTGTTCCACGGCAAGTTCGGCGAAGGCGTGGTGACGGTGCTCGAGGGCCGCGGCGAGGAGGCGCGCGCGCAGGTGCAGTTCGGGCGCCACGGCAGCAAGTGGCTGGCGCTGGCGATCGCCAAGCTGACGCCGATCGACTAGTCCACTGAAGCACTGAAATCGGAGCGGTGCTGGCCGCACGATGCAGGCGCGCTGCGGCGTTGCGAATGCTCGCGATGCCTATGGGCATCGCTGTGCCTCGCGCCTTGCAACGCATCCCCCCTCGTGCGTCCCTCACCGCTCATTTCAATGATTCAGCGGACTAGAGATCAGGCTGCGTCATGGCGTCGTCGTTGGGCGGTGGGGTGCCGGTGAAGCTGTCGTTGAAAGTGAACAGCAGCGAGACGTAGAACACGGCAGAAAACACGAGCCCGGCCGGCAGCCCGAGCAGGCTGGCCAGTTGCGGCAGGCCGAGCAGCCCCAGTACGAGCGCGGTGACGATGCCGAACACCACGACCAGGGTCGTCCAGGCCATGGCGTAGACGAAGAACGCGCCCTTGCTGCGCCACACCGCCACGGTGCTGGAAAACAGCGCCTGGGCCACGCTGTGGCCGCCCCAGTGCACGAGGGCCGGGGCATGCCAGAACGGCACCGAGAGCGCCGCGCCGAGCACGAGGCCGAGCAGCGCGCCGGTGGTCACGCCGGGCTCGGCGAGCAGGGCGTCGATCTGGGGTTGGGCGCCATCGCCCTTGGCCATGAGCTGTTGCAGGCGGCCCCAGGCGCCGCTCGAGACGGCATCGGCCAGCCACAGGATGAACAGCGCCGACACGCCGTAGCCCACGCACAGGATGAGCAGCGCGCGCCGACGCTTGGCGTCGGTGCGCAGCGGCTCCAGGTACTGGCGCGGGTGCACCGGGCCGTTGAGCAGAGCCGACTGGCTGGCCACCATGAACCCGAGACTCAGCAGCGGCAGCGACATCATTTGCACCAGACCCCCCAGCAACGGCACGATGCTGACCAGCAGCGCGCCGAACAGGAACACCGCGAACAGTGCGGTGAAGGCCAGCGGCCGGCGCGCGAACAGGCGCCAGGCATCGGCGATCCAGCGCGCGCCGCGTGAGGCTTCGACGGTCTTCAGTGACAGGGTCATGAAATCAGATGCTCGGGTGCCAGGGCAGGGCGATGCGTGCACGCAGCACGCGCTCGAAATGAGTTGGGTCCTTGGGCTGCAGCAGCGCCGCGCTGCGCGGCAGATGCCAGTCCCAGAGGCGCGAAATCCAGAAGCGCAGCGCGGCGGCGCGCAGCAGTGCCGGCAGCGCCCGCACCTCGCCGGCGGCGAGCGGGCGGGTGTGGTGGTAGGCCGCCACGAAGGCCGCCGCGCGCGCCTCGTCGAACTGGCCGCTGTGCGCGTCGGCGCACCAGTCGTTGAGGCACACCGCGATGTCGAACAGCAGCGTGTCGGTGCCGGCGAAGTAGAAATCGAAGAAGCCGCACAGGCGGTCGCCGCCGGCGGTGTCGTCGAACATCACGTTGTCGCGGAACAGGTCGGCGTGGATCGGGCCGCGCGGCAGCGCCAGGCCCGCGGGCGACGCCGCCAGGTGCTGCTGGAACGCCAGCTCCTCATCGAGCAGCGCGGCCTGCTCGGCCGTGAGGTGCGGCAGCACCATGGGGGCCGTCTGCGTCCACCAGGCCAGTCCGCGCAGGTGCGGCTGGTGCCCGGAGAAAGCCAGGCCGGCGGCATGCATGCGGGCCAGCATGTGGCCGACCTGGGTGCAATGGCGGGCGTCGGGCAGCAGCCGGTGGCTGCCGGGCAGCCGCGTCACCACCGCGGCGGGCTTGTCGGCCACCGCGTGGACCAGCTGGCCGTCGGCGCCGGGCTGCGGCGCCGGCACCGGGATGCCGCGCTCGGCCAGGTGCTGCATGAGCTGCAGGTAGTAGGGCAGCTGCTCGGCGCACAGGCGCTCGAACAGCGTCAACACCCACTGGCCGCGTGCCGTGGTGGCGTAGTAGTTGGTGTTCTCGATGCCCGAGCGGATGCCCTGCAGGCCGGTCAGCGCGCCCAGGCCCAGGCGCTGGAACAGTGCGTCGGCCTCGTCGAAGCGGACCTCGGTGTAGACCGCCATCGAGCGGCCTAGAAATCGAGGATCGACCAGGTGCGCCGGCCGGCGTTGCCGCGCTCCTGCGACGGGTCCCTGCCCGCTGGGGCGACCTGAATGTCGTAGGGGCGCACGTGGCCGATCTTGCTTTGCACGGTGACGCGCTGGACGCGGCCGCCGGCGTGGCTTTCCTCGATGCGCGCACCGTCGTCCTCGATGACCACGACATGCGGTCGCGCCTTGGCGGCGGCCGGCACCGCACTGGCGGCGCGGGCCGGGGTTGCAGCCTGCGCCAGCAAGGAGCCACAGCAGGCCAGCGCCAGCAGGCCTGCAGCGAGGCTGAAGATCGGAGTCATGCGAGGGATTCTACGCAGGCCCGCTGCCGGGGCACGGGCGCGCCACAATCTGGCCATGACCGATCTGCTCATGACCGAAAAGACCATGCTGCTGGTGGACGGCTCCAGCTACCTGTACCGGGCCTACCACGCCATGCCCGACCTGCGCAGCCCCGACGGCTTGCCCACCGGCGCCATCCACGGCATGGTGGCGATGATGAAGTGGCTGCGCGAACGCTACCCGGCCGAGCACGCGGTGTGCGTGTTCGACGCCAAGGGCCCGACCTTCCGCGACGCCTGGTATCCCGAGTACAAGGCCAACCGCGCGCCCATGCCCGAGCCGCTGCGCCAGCAGATCGAAGCCATCCACGAAGTCGTGCGCCTGCTCGGCTGGCCGGTGCTGGAAGTGCCCGGCATCGAGGCCGACGACGCCATCGGCACGCTGGCGCGGGTGGCCGCGGCCAGCGGCCACCAGGTGCTGATCTCCACCGGTGACAAGGATCTGGCGCAGTTGGTGACCGCCGACGTGACTTTGATCAACACCATGGCCAAGCCACCCGAGCGGCTGGACATCGCGGGCGTGAAGGCCAAGTTCGGCGTGGCGCCCGATCGCATCATCGACTACCTCACGCTGGTGGGCGACACCGTGGACAACGTGCCCGGCGTCGAGAAAGTCGGCCCCAAGACGGCGGCGAAGTGGATTGCCGTCTACGGCTCGCTCGACGGCGTGGTGGCCGCTGCCGACCAGATCAAGGGTGCCGTGGGCGACAAGCTGCGCGCGGCGCTGGACTGGCTGCCGCAGGGCCGGCGCCTGATCACGGTGCTCACCGACTGTGACCTCAGCGCGCACGTGCCGGCCTGGCCTGCGCTCGATGCGCTGGCCCTGCGCGCCGTCGACACCGCCGCGCTGCACGATTTCTACCAGCGCTTCGGCTTCAAGACCTGGCTGCGCGAGATCGACACGCCGGCTGCCGCGCCGGGCCCGGCCGCCAGCGCGGCGCCGACGGCAGCGGCCGGCGCCAGCAGCGCAGCGCCGCTGCAGAAGTCGTACGAAACCATAACCACCTGGGATCGCCTCGAAGCCTGGCTGGCGCAACTGCAGGCTGCGCCGCTGGTGGCGCTGGACACCGAGACCGATTCGCTCGACGGCATGCGTGCGCGCATCGTCGGCATCAGCTTCGCCACCGAGCCCGGCTGCGCCGCCTACGTGCCGCTGGCGCACAGCTACGGCGACGCGCCAGAACAGCTGCCGCTGGACGCCGTGCTGGCGCGCCTGCGCCCCTGGCTGGAAGACGCGGCGCAGGCCAAGGTGGGCCAGAACATCAAGTACGACCTGCACGTCTTTGCCAACCACGGCATCACCGTGCAGGGCTATCGCCATGACACCATGCTGCAGAGTTATGTCATCGAAGCCCACAAGCCGCACGGCCTGGGGTCGCTGGCGGAGCGTCACCTGGGGCGCAAGGGCCTGAGCTACGAGGACGTGTGCGGCAAGGGCGTGAACCAGATCTCCTTCGCCCAGGTCGACGTCGCCAAGGCCACCGAGTACTCCGGCGAAGACAGCGAGATGACGCTGCACGTGCACCAGGCGCTGTGGCCGCAGATCGAGGCCGAGCCCAAGCTGCGCGAAGTCTACGAGCGCATCGAGATGCCGGTCAGCGTGGTGCTGGAGCGCATCGAGATCAACGGCGTGCTCATCGACAGCGCGGTGCTGGCGCGCCAGAGCAAGCAACTCGCCGAGCGCATGGTGGCGCTGGAGGCCGAGGCCTACGCGATCGCCGGCCAGCCTTTCAACATGGGCAGCCCGAAGCAGATCGGCGAGATCCTGTTCGGCAAGCTGGGCCTGCCGGTGAAGAAGAAGACCGCCACCGGCGCACCCAGCACCGATGAAGAGGTGCTGGCCGAACTGGCCGCCGACTACCCGCTGCCGGCGCGCATCCTCGACCACCGCAGCCTGGCCAAGTTGAAGGGCACCTACACCGACAAGCTGCCGCTGATGGTCAACCCGGCCACCGGCCGCGTGCACACCAACTACGCGCAGGCGGTGGCGATCACGGGCCGCCTGGCCAGCAACGACCCCAACCTGCAGAACATCCCCATCCGCACCCCCGAGGGCCGGCGCGTGCGCGAGGCCTTCATCGCGCCGCCGGGGCATGTGCTGATGAGCGCCGACTACTCGCAGATCGAGCTGCGCATCATGGCCCACATCAGCGAAGACCCGGCGCTGCTGCGCGCCTTCGAGCGCGGGCTGGACGTGCACAAGGCCACCGCGAGTGAGGTCTTCGGTACGCCGGTGGACGAGGTGTCCAGCGAACAGAGGCGTTATGCCAAGGTCATCAACTTCGGCCTCATCTACGGCATGGGCGCCTTCGGGCTGGCCAGCAATTTGGGTATCGAACAAAAAGCGGCCAAGGACTTCATCGACAAGTACTTCGCGCGCTTTGCCGGCGTCAAGCGCTACATGGACGAGACGCGCGTCAAGGCCAGGGCCCAGGGCTACGTGGAAACCGTATTCGGCCGCCGCCTCTGGCTGCCCGAGATCAATTCCGGCAACGGCCCGCGCAAGGCCGGCGCCGAGCGCCAGGCCATCAACGCGCCGATGCAGGGCACGGCGGCCGACCTCATCAAGCTGGCCATGCTGGCGGTGCAGGAAGCGCTGGACCGTGAACAGCGCGCCACGCGCATGGTGATGCAGGTCCACGACGAACTGGTGCTCGAAGTGCCGCAGTCCGAACTGGACTGGGCGCGCGAGGCCGTGCCGCGCCTGATGGCCGGTGTGGCGCAATTGAAGGTGCCGCTGCTGGCCGAGGTGGGCGTGGGGCCGAACTGGGATCAGGCGCACTGAGCCTCGGGCTGGGCTCAGCGCCGGACTTCGAAGGGTGCCCGCCGCAGGTCCAGCGCCGGATTGCGGTCGAAGAAGTTCGACGGCTTCAGCGTCAGGCTGAGTTTCTGGCGCGACATCACCGGCCAGTCCTCGGCCGCGGTCACGTGGTGGTGGCCCAGTGTCAGCCACAGCACGAGGTCGCGGTTGACGAGGCTGGCGTTGTCGCGCACGAACTGCGGCAGGCCAGGCGCGCCGGGGTGTTGGTTGGGCGTGTCGCCGGCGGCGTAGCGCTGGTCGGGGTCGTGCGCCGTGACCCACAGGTTGTGCTCGATGAAGCCGGCGCGCTTGTAGTCGGCCGGGTGCAGCAGCGGGTCGACGAGGTCGTGTGACTCGATCACGTAGCCCGTGAACTGGCCCCAGGCGTTGCGGCGCGAAGGGTTGATGACCTTCCATTGCACCGGCCCGTGGTCGAGCCGGCCTTCGCTCTCGGAGCCCAGCACCTGCTCATCGAGAACCCAGACACTGCGCCGCGGCCCGGGTGCCGGGCGTTGCTGCAACTGGCCCAGCACGAAGGAATTGAGGGGGCCGTCGACATCCACGTCGAGGCGGAAGTTGAAGTGATGGCTGTGGTACGGCGCCACCAGTTGCGGCGCCACGGGCGTGGCCCCGCTCGTCACCGCGCCGCCTGCTGCGGGCGCGTGCCGGCCACCGCCATCGGCCACCGCCTTGGCGGCGTCGATGCCGGTGAGGCCGATCTCGGCGCGGATGGCGCCGCTCTGCGTGAAGACCCAGTCCAGCAGGTAGTCGTAGTTGCCGACCTGCGCGATGCTGCGCACCACCAGTTCGACTTCCGCCCGCCCTTCGTATGCGCCACCGGCAAACTGCTCGAAGTGGCGCCAGGCCGGGCTGCCGGTGAGGCGCTCGAAGACGCCCACCACGCGGGCCAGCGGCAGCGGCACCACCGGCAGGCTGGGGTCGGGCAGCGCGGCCGAGATCACGGCGTCCAGCAGCACCGCGTTCTCGGGCACGTCCAGGCCCAGCGTCAGTGGCGAGGCGAGCAGGCCGAAGCCGAACTCGCCGGCGTCCATGAAGGTGCGGTAGAACCAGTTGGCATCGGGGTCCTGGTAGGGCACGAAGATCTCCGACAGCGATCCCTGGTAGAGCACCGGCCGCCGGTCGTAGGTCACCAGCGACACCACCGGCCCGGTGCGGCGGTCGAAGCGGGCGTGGAAGCGCCACTTCTGCCATTCGATGAAGTTGCCGTCGAAGCTGAAATTCACGCCTGCCGGCTGGCTGATGCGGATCGGCTTGAGCGGCGGACGCAGCCCGAATCGCGCGCCCACGCTGGCTTCGTCGAAGTCGTGTGCCGCCGCAGGCACCGGCACCGCACCGCTGTCCAGCACGCGAAGCACCTGGCGAGTGTCGAGGTCCATGACGGCCTGCATGCCTTCCAGCGGCTTGGCATACAGGTTGATGCCCGTGCCTTCGGTGCTGTACATCTGCGCCTTGACGATGCGCCGGTTTTCGAAAGGCTGACCGAAGGAGCCCGCGGTCAGCGGCGTGACGAAGACCTTGGCCAACTGCGCCGGCGTGCGGATGCCGCGCCGCGCCAGTGCGGCCAGGAAGTCTGGGTCCTCGAAAGCGAAGGCAAAGTCGAAGACCTCCTGGATCGTCAGACCCAGCTGGCCGTCGCTGGTGGGGATCAGGGCGGGGGGTGTGAAGTTGCCGGCGCCGAGGTTGACGGTGGTCTTGTAGCTCTGCCGGTTCTGCCTGAAGAAAACCGTGGCCAGCCGCGGCGGCGGCGGGCTGCCCGGACGCAGGCCCAGCACCTCGGCCTTGGACGGTTCGCGCAGTTCCACGCTCTGGAAAATGGCACCCGGCAGGGCAGCACGGCCACGCAGCAGGATGTTGGCTGCTTCGACGATCTCGTTGCCATTCAGCGGGTCCATCGGGTGCGCCAGCGCCTGCAGGGGTCCGGCCCCGAGGCAGACCGCGATCAGCAGGCGATGGATGGCAGCGTGCAGCGGCATGGCGGGTCTCCGGGTGTCTGGCGGGCAGCCAGAATACGCCGCCAGGCCGGTGCCGTCCACGGCACGCGCGCCAGCGTGCAGAATCACAGCCTTTGCCGGCCGAGGAACGCAACGTGGACCTGAAAGTACCGATCACCATCACCGATGAACTGTCCGAAGAAGTGATCACCGCCACCGCGCTGCTCAACCTGGCCAGCGGCGAGATCCACCGCGTCGAATACCGGGACTACGACGCCGAGCTCAACGGCCTGCCTTGGGAAAGCAGCGACTACGAGTTCACCAGCGGCGTGCTGTCCAACGACGGCAAGGACGTCGAGTTCAAGGTCGACGTCAACCGCACCACGGGTCAGTACTCGGTGACGGCGAGCGAGTTGCTCGAGATCAAGGTGCGCGCGGCGGCGCTGTTCGCCGGCGTCAGCGGCAAGGACCTGGCCACCGGAGGCAGCAATGGCAGCCCGGGGGGCCGCAGCGGGCCGCTGCACTGACCCCAGCGCGGCCGGCTCAATTGCTCGTGTAGGCCAGACGCACGTAGATCGGCGCAAAGGCCTCGGCCTGCGTGACTTCCAGCAGCCGTTCGCGCGACAGCTCCAGCATCGCGATGAAGGTCACCACCAGCACCGGGGTGCCGCGGCGGATGTCGAAGAGGTCGTGGAATTCGACGAAGCGCTGGCCTTGCAGCTTGCGCAGCACGATGCTCATGTGCTCGCGCACCGACAGCTGCTCGCGCGTGATGGTGTGGTGGGCGCTCAGCTTGGCGCGCAGCAGGATCTCGTGCCAGGCCTGGCGCAACTCATCGGCGTTGACCTCGGGCCAGCGCGGTTGCAGGCTCTGTTCGATGTGCACCTGGGCGCGCAGGAAGTCGCGGCCGGCCAGCGGTAGCTGGTCGATCCTGGCCGCGCCGAGCTTGATCTGTTCGTACTCCACCAGCCGGCGCATGAGTTCGGCGCGCGGGTCTTCGGGCTCGCCGCCGTCGGCAACCTTCTTGGGCGGCAGCAGCATGCGCGACTTGATCTCGATCAGCATCGCGGCCATGAGCAGGTATTCACTGGCCAGCTCGAGGTTGTGCTTGCGGATCTGGTCGACGTAGTCCAGGTACTGGCGCGTCACGCTGGCCAGCGGGATGTCCAGGATGTTGAAGTTCTGGCGCCGGATCAGGTAGAGCAGCAGGTCCAGCGGGCCTTCGAAGGCCTCGAGAAAAATTTCCAAAGCATCGGGCGGGATGTACAGATCCTGCGGCATGCGAAACAGCGGCTCGCCATACAGGCGCGCCACCGCGATCTGGTCCACCACCACGGGCAAGGGCTCGGCTGCTTCAGGGGCCAGCTGGTCGGCGTTCAAGGCCGCTCTCAGGGCTTGGTCTGGGTCTGGTAGACGTAAGCCTGCTGCGGCACGGCGGCATCCTGCCAGTCGGCTTCATCGGCGCGGTCGAGCGAGCGGTCCCAGAGCAAGGCGCGGCCGGCGCGCTGTTCGCTCTCGAGCGTGGGCTTGCCGGCCTTGAGTTCGGCGATGAAGTTCGTGACGTCGGAGGTGTAGGGCTTCCAGAACAAAGGCATGGGGCGGGCCGGTTGGGGGCAGGGGCAGAATCCAGCTTGATATTTTAGCCGGGGGTGGTGGCATGCAATCGTCGTTGAATTGGCTCTTCGTCGTCGCGCTGGGGCTGGTCGCGGTCGCCTGCGACCCGCAGCGGGTGGACAAGCTGGAAGAGGGCGTCTCGACCGAGGTCGACGTGCGCCGCCAGTTCGGTGACCCGGTGACGGTGACGGTGGAGTTCGACGGCACGCGCACCCTCGACTACCCGCGCCAGCCCGAGGGCTGGACCAACTACGTCATCCAGATCGGTGCCGACGGCAAGATGAGTTCGCTGCGCCAACTGCTCAACCCCGACACCTTCGCCAAGGTGCGGCCCGGCCAGAGCCAGCAGGCGGTGCGCCAGCTGCTCGGCCGCGCGGCCAGGACGGTGCCTTACGCGCTCAAGCAGGAAGAGGTCTGGGACTGGCGCTTCAAGCTCCATGGCCAGGAATCCAAGCTCTTCAGCGTGACCTTCGACGCCGCGGGCAAGGTGGTGGCCAGCGCCGTGGCCGACGACCCGCGCGAGACGATGTCCGGCACGCGCTGAGCGCGCGGCGGCGCATGTTCGAGACCGAACTCAAGTTCCAGGTCCCGCCAGGCCAGCGGGCCGCCCTGCAGCGGGCGGTGGCCACGGCCAGCGCCGTCACCACGCGGCTGCAGGCCGTGTATGCCGACACGCCCGATCGGCAGCTGGCGGCGGCCGGCCTGGCGCTGCGGCTGCGCAAGGAAGGTCGGGTCTGGGTGCAGACGCTCAAGGGCCGCGGCGACGGCCTGATGCAGCGGCTCGAGCACGAGGTGGCGCTGCCGCCGCAGCGCGGCGTGCCGGTGCTCGACGCCAAGCGCCACGCCGGTACGCCGCTGGGCCAGCAGCTGCTGGCGCTGCTGGCCGGCGGCGCGCCGCTGCAGCCGGTCTACCGCACCGACATTCGCCGCCTGCACCGCCGTGTGCGCCATGCCGGCGCGCTGGTCGAGCTGGCCTGCGACCGCGGCCACATCCTGGCCGGCGAGCGCAGGCTGGCGGTCGACGAGATCGAGTTCGAGCTCATCCGCGGCCCGCGCGCGGCGCTGATCGATCTGGCACAGCGCTGGTCGGGGCGATTCGATCTCTGGTGGGACTGCCGCAGCAAGTCAGAGCAGGGGTATCGACTCGCGCTCGGCCTGCTCAAAGTGCCAGCGCTGCCAGCCGAGCCCAGCGCCCTGACACCGGCCATGGACCCGGCGCAGGCCTTTGCACACAGCCTGCGCCGGGCGCTGCAGCAGCTGCTACCCCTGGCGGCAGAGATCGCCTCCGATCGCTGCCCTGACAGCAGCCAAGCCGAGCCTGAGCCGCTGCATCAGCTGCGAGTGGCGCTGCGGCGCCTGCGCACGATGTTGCGGGTGTTCGCAGCCTGGGCCCCGGACGCGCAGGCTGCGCGGGCACTGCAACGCGACTGGGGTGCGCCCTTTGCGATCCTGGGTCTCGCCCGCGACGCCGATGTCATGGCGCGGACCCTCGCGCCGGCCCTGGCCGCGGCAGGTGCGCCGCCCGTGGTGGCTGCTGCGCCCAGGCCGGGCGAGAGCCCCGGCGACGTCGTGCGCGCTGCCGCCTTCACGGCGCTCCTGCTGCGCACGCTGGCGCTGTGCGACGCGCCGCCTGCGTCTGCGTCTGCGCCTGCGGCCGACGTGTCTTTGAAGCAGGCCGCGCGGGTCGTGATGCGTCCGCTGTGGCGCCGTGTGCGCCGGGATGCAGCTGACTTTGCCACGGCCGGCGTGGCCGCACAGCACCGCGCGCGCAAGCGCGCCAAGCAACTGCGCTATGCGCTGGAGGCGCTGCAGCCCCTGCTGCGCCACAAGGCCGGTGAACGCCTGCTGCGCGCGCTGCGCCGAGCGCTGGAGCCGCTGGGTGAGCTGCAGGACCTGGCGGTGGCCGATGCGGCGCTGCGCAGCCAGGTGATGGTCGAATCCCGGGCCTGCCTGGCTGACCTGGCGGCACGACGGCAGCGCGCACTGCGCCAGGCCGACAGGGCGCTGCAGCGCCTGCGCGCCAAGAGTCTCGTCTGGCGCTGAAGTCCTGAAGTCCTGAAGGCTCGAAGGTCCGCTCAGGCGGCGGGCGCCTCGCCCTGCATCGCGGCTGCGATGTTGGGCACGATGTGGTCTGCGCCGAGCACGGCTTCGAAGCCCGAGCGCCGCATCAGCGACAGCGGCTGGGCGTTGACGTTGGCCAGCACGAGGCCGATGTCGCCGCGCTTGAGCGTGCGGTGCAGCTGCTCCAGCGCATCCAGCCCCGAAGTGTCCATCGACACCAGGCGCTGCATGTCCAGCACCACGGCGCGCGTGGCAGCGGGCAGTTGTTCGGGCAGCGCCTCGATCTTGCCCACGGCACCGAAGAACAGCGAGCCGTAGAGCTCGAACACCTGCACGCCGCTGGGCAGCTCGTCGCCGCTGGCCGGCACGTGCAGCTTGACGCTGAAAAGGGTGCTCATGCGCCAGATGAAGAACACGCAGGCCATGACCAGGCCCACCTCCACCGCCACCGTGAGGTCGAAGACGATGGTCAGCACGAAGGTGCCCACCATCAGCGTGCGGTACTGCGCCGAGAACTGGCGCAGCCGCGTGAACTGGTGGCCCTCGAACATGTTCCAGGCCACGAAAAGCAGGATGCCGGCCAGCGCCGCCAGCGGCACGTGTGAGGCCAGCGGCGCCGCGGCCAGCAGGATCAGCAGCAGCGTCACTGCATGCACGATGCCGGCCACCGGGCTGGTGGCGCCGGCGCGCACGTTGGTGACGGTGCGCGCGATCGTGCCGGTGGCCGGGATGCCGCCGAAGAAGGGCGCGATGATGTTGGCCACGCCCTGCGCCATGAGCTCCTGGTTGGAGTCGTGGCGCTTGTGCTCGCTCATGTTGTCGGCGACGCGGGCGCACAGCAGCGACTCGATGGCGCCGAGCAGCGCGATGGTGACGATCGGGATCGTCAACTGGCGCAGGCTGTCCCAGCTCAGCGGCGGCAAGTCCAGGCTGGGCAGGCCGCGCGGCAGTTCACCGAAACGCGAGCCGATGGTCTCCACCGGCAGCTTCAGGAAGTAGGCGGCCAGCGTCAGCGTGACGAGCGCCACGATCGGCGCCGGCAGTCGCGACAGCAGGCGCAGCGGGCGTTGCTCGAGCAGCTGCGGCGGCAGCAGCCGGCCGGCTGCAAACAGCCGCGGCCACAGCGCCAGGCCGGCCACGCACAGCAGCGTGATCGCGAAGGCGTGGACGTTGAAGCCGCCGATGTGCGCCCACAGCGTGCCAATCTGGCCGAAGAAGTCGCCCGGCATCTTGGCGATCGCCAGGCCCAGGCCATCGCGCAGTTGCGACAGTGCGATCAGCACCGCGATGCCGTTGGTAAAGCCGATGACGATCGACACCGGGATGTAGCGGATGAGCACGCCGAGCTTGAACAGCCCGAGCAGGAACATCAGCACGCCTGCAGCGACCGTGGCCACCAGCAGGTTGGTGAAGCCGTAGCGCTCGACGATGCCATAGACGATCACGATGAAGGCCCCGGCCGGACCGCCGATCTGCACCTGCGAGCCGCCGAGAGCCGAGATCAGGAAGCCGGCAATGATCGCCGTCACCAGGCCCTGCTCGGGCTTGACGCCCGAGGCGATGGCGAAGGCCAGCGCCAGCGGCAGCGCCACGATGCCCACCGTGATGCCGGCACCCAGGTCGGTGAGGAAGCGCTGCCGGTTGTAGTCCTGCAGGACATCGAGCAGGCGCGGGCGGAAAGGGTGGAGCTGGGAACGCAGCATCGTCGTCGATTGTCGCCCCCGCCACCCTCGCCCTGGCTTACGAGCTCCTGCCGCCCAGACTAGCGGATGCGCAGCCCGGGCACCGCGCCCGGGAAGGGCTCCAACACGTAGACCCCGGGATGGGCCTTCTCGTTGGCATGGCTGGCCGCCAGCACCATGCCTTCGCTGAGGCCGAACTTCATCTCACGCGGCGCCAGGTTGGCCACCAGCACGGTGAGCTTGCCCACCAGTTGCTCGGGCGTGTAGTTGGCGGCGATGCCGCTGAAGACATGGCGGTGGTGGGCCTCGCCTGCGTCCAGCGTCAGGCGCAGCAGCTTGGTGCTGCCCGGCACGGCCGAAGCGGCGACGATGCGGGCAATGCGCAGGTCGACCTTGGCGAAGTCGGCGATGCCGATCTCGTCGGCCAGCGCTTCACCGCCCGGCGGTGGCACTTCGGGCGCCGGCGGCGGCTCGAACAGGGCTTCGAGCTTGAGCGGGTCGACGCGCTGCATCAGGTGCTTGTAGTCGCCGATGCTGTGGTGACCGAGTGCACGCGCCGCGTCGGCCCACAGCAGCGGCTTGACGCGCAAGAAGGCCTCGACTTCGGCCGCCAGCGCCGGCAGCACCGGCTTGAGGTAGATCGTGAGCACACGGAAGGCTTCGATGCACACGCTGCACACGTCGTGCAGCGCGGCGTCCATGCCCGGCTTCTTGGCCAGTTCCCAGGGCTTGTGCTGGTCGACGTACTCGTTGACGCGGTCGGCCAGCAGCATGACCTCGCGCAGCGCCTTGCCGAAGTCGCGCTCATCCAGGTGCGTGCGCACCGTCTCGCCGTGGGCGCGCAGGCCGTCGAGCAGCACGCGCCCTTCCACCCCCAGGTCGGCGCTGAGCCTGCCGCCGAAGCGCTTGCTCAGGAAGCCGGCGGCGCGGCTGGCGATGTTGATGTACTTGCCCACCAGGTCGCTGTTGACGCGGTTGCAGAAGTCCTCGGGGTTGAAGTCCAGGTCCTCGACGCGCGCGCTGAGCTTGGCGGCGATGTAGTAGCGCAGCCATTCCGGGTTGAAGCCGAGTTCGAGGTACTTCAGCGGGCTGATGCCGGTGCCCCGGCTCTTGCTCATCTTCTCGCCGCTGACGGTGAGATGGCCGTGGACGTAGATGAAGTCGGGCACCTTGTTCGGCACGTAGGTGCCGTCATTCAAGGTCCGGCCGCTGAACTTCAGCATCGCCGGCCAGAACAGGGTGTGGAAGGTGACGATGTCCTTGCCGATGAAGTGCACCTGCTCGACCGCCGGGTCGGCCAGGTAGGCGTCGAAGTCGATGCCGCTCTGGGTGAGCCAGGCCTTCAGGCTGGCCAGGTAGCCGCACGGGGCGTCGAGCCAGACGTAGAAGTACTTGCCGGGTGCGTCGGGAATCTCGATGCCGAAGTAGGGCGCGTCGCGGCTGATGTCCCAGTCGCTCAAGGCCACCTTGCCGTCCTCGTCGCGCTTGAACCACTCCTTGACCTTGTTGGCCACCTCGGGCTGCAGACGGCCGTTCTGCGTCCATTCCTCCAGGAACTCGAAGCAACGCGGGTCGCTGAGCTTGAAGAAGAAGTGCTCGCTGGTGCGCAGCACCGGGGTGGCGCCGCTCAAGGCCGAGACCGGGTTCCTCAGGTCGGTTGGCGCGTAGACCGCGCCGCAGACTTCGCAGTTGTCGCCGTACTGGTCCTTGGCGCCGCAGTTGGGGCATTCGCCCTTGATGAAGCGGTCGGCCAGGAACATGCCCTTCTGCGGGTCGTAGAACTGCTCGACCATGCGCACGTCGATGAGTTCTTTCTTGCGCAGTGCCAGGTAGATGCTTTGCGCCAGCTCGTGGTTCTCGGGCGCGTCGGTGCTGTGCCAGTGGTCGAAGGCGATGTGAAAGCCGTCGAGGTAGGGCTTGCGGCCGGCCGAGATGCCGGCGACGAAGGCCTGCGGCGTGAGGCCGGCATCTTCGGCGGCGATCATGATCGCCGCGCCGTGGACGTCGTCGGCGCAGACGAAATGCACCTCGTGGCCGAGCATGCGCTGCAGGCGCACCCAGGTGTCGGCCTGGATGTATTCCATGATGTGCCCGATGTGGAAGGCGCCGTTGGCGTAGGGCAGGGCGGTGGTGACGAAGAGCTTTCGGATCATGGCCGTGATTCTAGGAGCCGGCGCCGCTGGACACGGGCTAAAGTTGCCGCCGAGACGAGGCCGCGACGGCCCTCACCCTGGCCCCGGTCTGCCGCCCTGCCCGCTGCCGCCGGCGACCACCGAACGAGCGCATCCCCCCCCCATGACCATGACCATGACCACGACCCGATCCGTCACCCCGCGGCCGGCCTTCGCGCCGGGCCGGCCCCACCGCGGGCCCTGGCGCGGGCCCTGGCTCGCGCTGGCCCTGGTTCTGTGCAGCAGCACGGCGCTGGCCCAGGCCGACGCCCTGCGCCAGTGCCGTGGGCTGGTCGATGCCGGCGCCCGGCTGGCTTGCTACGACGCACTGCCGCTGGCCGCCCCGGCGCCGTCGGCTGCCGAGCCCGCAGCCTCGACGCCGATGGCCGCCACCTTCGGCCTGGCCCGCCCTGACGACAAGGTGCAGGAGATCGTGTCGCACATCCCGGGCTTGCTTGACGGCTGGCGCCGGGGCACGCTGATCCGGCTGGCCAACGGGCAGGTGTGGCAGGTCACCGACGATGACACCGCGGTCTACAACCTGCGTGACGCCAAGGTCACGGTGCGCCGCGCCGTGATGGGCACCTTCGTGCTGGACATCGAAGGCGCCAACCGCGTGCCGCGCGTGCGCCGCGTGGAGTAGCGCGGCCGCCCTGCGCCTGTCGGCGCACGGCATCCAGCCCGCGACCCTGCCGGCGGTGGGTCAGCGGCGAGCCGCTAGACTGCTACGCGCGGCGCCCTGCCCGCTGCGCACTCAGTCCCTCATCCACCGGAGTTCTCCAGGCCATGCCCCAAGCCCTTGCCGAAAGCGCGCTGCTCGACGCGCTCAAGACCGTTGTCGATCCCCACACCGGCAAGGACTTCGTCTCCGCGCGGGCGCTGAAGAACCTGCGCATCGAAGGCGGCGACGTGGCCTTCCAGGTCGAACTGGGATACCCCGCCAAGAGCCAGCAGCCAGCGCTGCGCAAGGCGCTGATCGCCGCCGCCCGCAGCGTGCCCGGCGTCGACAACGTCAGCGTGGAGCTGGTGACGCGCATCGCCTCGCACGCCGTGCAGCGCGGCGTGCAGCTGCTGCCCAAGGTGAAGAACGTGATCGCGGTGGCCTCGGGCAAGGGCGGCGTGGGCAAGAGCACGACCACCGTCAACCTGGCGCTGGCACTGGCCTCCGAAGGCGCCAGCGTGGGCATTCTCGACGCCGACATCTACGGCCCCAGCCAGCCGATGATGATGGGCCTGTCGGGCCGGCCCGAAAGCGAGGACGGCAAGACCATCCAGCCGCTGGAAAACTACGGCGTGCAGGTGATGAGCATCGGCTTCATGATCGAACCCGACCAGGCCATGATCTGGCGCGGCCCGATGGCCACCCAGGCGCTCGACCAGCTGCTGCACCAGACGCAGTGGCGCGAGCTCGACTACCTGCTCATCGACATGCCGCCCGGCACTGGCGACATCGCGCTCACGCTCAGCCAGCGCGTGCCGCTGACCGGCGCCATCATCGTCACGACGCCGCAAGACATCGCGCTGCTCGACGCCAGGAAGGGCCTGAAGATGTTCGAGAAGGTCGGCGTGCCGATCCTGGGCATCGTCGAGAACATGGCCGTCTACGTCTGCCCCAACTGCGGCCACAGCGAGCACATCTTCGGCGCCGACGGTGGCAAGAACATGGCCGCCGAGTACGGCGTCGAATACCTCGGTGGGCTGCCGCTGAACATGAGCATCCGCGAGCAGGCCGACAGCGGTCGGCCCACCGAGGTGGCCGACCCCGAAGGCGAGATCGCCGCCACGTACAAGGCGGTGGCGCGCAAGGTGGCGGTGAAGATCGCGCTCAAGGCCAAGGACTTCTCGGCCAAGTTCCCGACCATCAGCGTGTCCAAGGGCACCTGAAAGCAGCGCGGCCATGCAGCACTCAGTCCTCAAAGACCTGCTCGTCGCCGGGGCCGATGGCGCCCCCGCCCTGTCGGCACCCGGCCGCGCGGCCTTGAGTTTCGGCGGCCTGCGCGCGCTCATCGGCGCCACGCTGGCGGCCCTCAACGGCATCGGCATCGGCCGCAACGACCGCGTCGCCATCGTGCTGCCCAACGGCCCCGAGATGGCCAGCTGCTTCATCGCCTGCGCCAGCGGCGTGACCAGTGCGCCACTGAACCCGGCCTACCGCGCCGACGAGTTCGAGTTCTACCTCACGGACTTGAACGCCAAGGCGCTGATCGTCGAGCGGGGCAGCAGCTCGCCGGCGGTCGAGGTGGCGCGCAAGCTCGGGGTGCGCATCATCGAACTCGTGCCGCAGGCCGCGGCCGGCGCCGGCAGCTTCACGCTCGACGTCGCCGCCGGCGCCGGTACGGCCGGCGCCAGCGGTGGCTTTGCGCAACCCGACGACGTGTCGATGGTGCTGCACACCTCGGGCACCACCTCGCGGCCCAAGATCGTGCCGCTGTCGCAGCGCAACCTGGCTGCCAGTGCGCAGAACATCCGCGACACGCTCATGTTCACGGCCGACGACTGTGGCCTGAACATCATGCCCCTGTTCCACATCCACGGCCTCATCGCCGGCGTGATGGCGCCGCTGGCCGCGGGCTCGCAGGTGTTCTGCACGCCAGGCTTCAACGCGCTGAAGTTCTTCGCCTGGATGGACGAGGCCAGGCCGACCTGGTTCACGGCGGTGCCGACGATGCACCAGGCGATCGCGTCGCGCGCCGGCAAGAACCTGGACATCATCCAGCGCCACCCGCTGCGCTTCATGCGTTCGTCGTCGTCGAGCATGCCGCCGCAGGTCATCCGCGAAGCCGAGGAGATCTTCGGCGCGCCGCTGGTCGAAGCCTACGGCATGACCGAAGCCACGCACCAGATGGCCAGCAACCCGCTGCCGCCGGCGCTGCGCAAACCCGGCACCGTGGGCCTGGCCGCCGGTCCCGAGGTGACCATCATGGCCGAGGACGGCAGCCTGCTGCCGCGCGGCGTGGGGCTGCAAAGCACCGGCGAGATCGTCATCCGCGGCGCCAACGTCACCGCCGGCTACGAGTCCAACCCCAAAGCCAATGCCGAGGCCTTCGATCACGGCTGGTTCCGCACCGGCGACCAGGGCGTGATGGACGAGGATGGCTACATCAGCATCACCGGGCGCTTGAAGGAGATCATCAACCGCGGCGGCGAGAAGGTCAGCCCGCGCGAGGTCGATGAGATCCTGATGGACCACGCGGCCGTGGCTCAAGTGGTGTGCTTCGGCATGCCGCACCCGAAGCTCGGTGAAGAGGTGGCGGCCTGCGTCGTGCTGCGCGAAGGGCAGTCGGTCACCGAGCGCGAGCTGCAGGCCTTCGTCGCCCGGCGTGCCGCCGACTACAAGGTGCCGAAGAAGATCCTCTTCATGGCCGAGATCCCCAAGGGTGCCACCGGCAAGCTGCAGCGCATCGGCCTGGCGGCCAAGCTCGGCCTGGGCTGAATGAAGATCGCCATCGTCGGCGCCGGCGCCATCGGCGGCTACCTGGGCACGCGGCTGTCGATCGCCGGCGAGGAGGTGACCTTCATCGCGCGGCGGCGCAACCTGGAAGCGATCAACGCCGAGGGCTTTCGCCTCGTGCTGGAGGACGGCACGCAGGAGCACGCGACGCGTGTGCGCGCGGTGCGGCACATGGCCGAGGCCGGACCGCAGGACGTGGTGCTGCTGACGCTCAAGGCGCACCAGCTGCGCGACGTGGTGGCCGAACTGCCGGCGCTCTTTGGCCCCGACACGGTGGTCGTGACGATGATCAACGGCGTGCCCTGGTGGTACTTCCAGGGCCTGGCCGGTCCGTACGAAGGCCGTGCCGTCAGCAGCGTGGATCCCGACGCTGCCATCGCAAAGGCGATCGAGCCGCGCCGCATCGTCGGCAGCGTGGTCTACCCGGCGGCCGAGCTGGTGGCG
>JANMVM010000249.1:0-6374 GCA_031392695.1 Rubrivivax sp. | reverse complement strand
GGTTGTTGTAGCCGAAGCTGGCACCGCGCTCGCAGGCCATGAAGTTGTCTTCCGGCAGGCCGCGTTCGCGCGCGGCGGCGCGCGCCTTGTAGATCACGTTCTTCATGTCGTGGGGCGCCAGGAACTGCCCCTTCTTGATGTTCACGGGCTTGCCGCTTTGCGCCACGGCACGGATGAAGTCGGTCTGGCGGCACAGGAAGGCGGGGGTCTGCAGCACGTCGACCACCGCGGCCACGGCGGCGATCTGGTCCTCGGCATGCACGTCGGTCAGGATCGGCACCTTGAGCTCGCGCCGGACCTTGGCCAGGATCTCCAGGCCGCGCTCCAGGCCCGGCCCGCGGAAGGTGCTGCCGCTGCTGCGGTTGGCCTTGTCGTAGCTGCTCTTGAAGATGAAGGGAATGCCGAGCGCTGCAGTGATCTCTTGCAGGTGCCCCGCGACGTCCATCTGCAGCTGCTCGCTCTCGACCACGCAGGGGCCGCTGATGAGGAAGAAGGGCTGCCCGATGCCGACCTCGAAGCCGCACAGCTTCATGCCACCGCCTTGACTGGCTCGGCCCGGCGCGCGTGCTGCTCCAGCGCCGCCTTGACGAAGCTGGTGAACAGCGGGTGCCCGCCCCAGGGCGTGCTCTTGAATTCGGGGTGGAACTGCACGCCCATGAACCAGGGGTGCACCGAGCTGGGCAGCTCGATGATCTCGGTCAGCTTCTCGGTCTGCGTCAGCGCGCTGATCACCAAGCCTGCGGTCTGCAGCCGTTCGAGGTAGTTGACGTTGGCTTCATAGCGGTGGCGGTGGCGCTCGGTGACCACCGCTCCGTAGATCTGGTGCGCCAGCGTGCCGGGTTTGACGTCGGAGCTCTGCGCGCCCAGGCGCATCGTGCCGCCGAGGTCGGAGCTGGCGCTTCGCTTCTGGATGCTGCCGTCGCGGTCCTGCCATTCCTCGATCAGCGCGATCACCGGGTGCGGGCTGTCGGGTTCGAATTCGGTGCTGTTGGCGCCGGCCAGGCCGGCGACGTGGCGCGCGTACTCGATCGTCGCCACCTGCATGCCCAGGCAGATGCCCAGGTAGGGCACGCGCTGCTCGCGCGCGAACTGCGCGGCCACGATCTTGCCTTCGATGCCGCGCTTGCCGAAGCCGCCGGGCACCAGGATGGCGTCGTACTTGACGAGTTGCGCCGCCGTCTCGGCACTCAGCGACTCGGCGTCGACGTACTCGATCTCGACCTTGGCGTGGTTGTGGATGCCGGCGTGGCGAAGTGCCTCGTTGAGCGACTTGTAGGAGTCCGACAGGTCGGTGTACTTGCCGCACATCGCGATCTTGACCATCGTCGCCGGGTGCTCGACCTCGTGCACCAGCGAGTCCCAGCGCCGCAGATCGGCCGGCCGCGTGAGCAACTGCAGCTTCATGCAGATCAGCTCGTCCAGCCCCTGCTCGTGCAGCAGGCGCGGCACCTTGTAGATGGTGTCGACGTCCCACATGCTGATCACGCCGTGCGGCTGCACGTTGGTGAACAGGCTGATCTTCTCGCGCTCCTCGTCGGGAATGGCGCGGTCGGCGCGGCACAGCAGCACGTCGGGCTGGATGCCGATCTCGCGCATCTTCTGCACCGTGTGCTGGGTGGGCTTGGTCTTGAGCTCGCCGGCGGCGGCGATCCAGGGCACGTAGGTCAGGTGCACGAAGGCGGTATTGGTGGGCCCGAGCTTGAGGCTCATCTGGCGCACCGCCTCGAGGAAGGGCAGGCTCTCGATGTCGCCGACGGTGCCGCCGATCTCGACGATCGCCACGTCGACGTCCACCGCGCCGCGCTTGATGAATTCCTGGATCTCGCCGGTGACGTGCGGGATCACCTGCACCGTCTTGCCCAGGTAGTCGCCGCGACGCTCCTTCTCGAGCACGCTCTTGTAGATCTGGCCGGTGGTGAAATTGTTGCTGCGCTTCATCCGCGTGGTGATGAAGCGCTCGTAGTGGCCCAGGTCAAGGTCGGTCTCGGCACCGTCGTCGGTGACAAAGACCTCGCCGTGCTGGAAAGGACTCATCGTCCCCGGATCCACGTTGAGGTAGGGATCCAGCTTGATCAGGGTCACCTTGAGGCCGCGCGACTCGAGGATGGCCGCCAGCGAAGCGGCGGCGATGCCCTTGCCCAGAGAGGACACCACACCGCCGGTGACAAACACGAACTTGGTCATTTCATGCAGCACCTGCGGCTCTCGCACGTGTGCTGTGGGGGTAAAGCGTCAGTATATCGGCCGCTCCCGAGCCGGCCCTGCGCGCAAGCCCTGTCGCGCGAGGCCCGAGGCAGGCGCTAGACTAATCTTCCACCGGCGCATGAAGCTTCTTTCGCACCGGCTCCAGGGCGCTGGCAGCGTGGGTGCGGCATGGAGAACCATCAGTCGCGGCGGCGCCTGCGCTAACATGCGCGCGCTTGCACCCGGTGCCTGCCGCCCCGTTCAGGGCGTCGGGTTGAACGGGAAGCCGGTGAGAAGCCCGCACGTCGCGGAGCTTCGATTCCGGCGCTGCCCCCGCAACGGTCAGCGAGGAGCGTGCTGCTCGACAAGCCACTGGCCCGTCACACGGGCTGGGAAGGCGCAGCAGGCTTCCGGCGTGGTGCTTCCACCACTGCCGGCACTCGCGAGCCCGGATACCGGCCAGGTGCAAGGAGTGACTGGCGTTGCGGCGGGCAGCGGCGGGTGGGCGTGGGCATCGTGCAAGTCACGTTGCCGGCGTGGTACCAGCGCGCGGGTCGTCGGCAGTGCCAGTGTTGCAACACTGGTTCGCACGGGGCGTGCGGCTGGAGGCCCTTTTTGAAGTTCATTCCTGTTCACGGCGCACGACGTGCGCTGCAGCTTTCCTTGCTCGCTCTCTGTGCCATCGGCAACGCCGGCGCGCAGACGGTGGTCGTCACCGGCTCGCGCGAGCCGCTGGCCCCCGAGCGCCTGGCCGCCGATGTCGCGGTCATCACGGCCGAGACCATCGCCCAGACGCGGGCCGACTCCCTGGCCGACCTGCTGCGCCGCGAAGCCGGCGTGCAGCTGTCGCGCAGCGGTGGCCCGGGGCAGAGCAGCGGCCTGTTCATCCGCGGCACCGCGTCGCAGACCTCGGTCATCTTGATCGACGGCGTGCGCGTCGGGTCGGCCACGCTGGGCTCGACCGCGGTCGAAGGCCTGAGCCTGGCCAACCTCGAGCGCATCGAGGTGCTGCGCGGCCCCGGCTCCAGCCTCTACGGCGCCGACGCGGTGGGTGGCGTCGTCAACCTCATCACGCGCCAGGGCGTGCCGGGCCTGCAGGCCGACGCGCGACTGGCGCTGGGCGGCTACGGCGGCCGCGAGGCCTCGGCCGGCATGCGCGGCGCCAGCGGCGTTTTCGACTATGCCTTGAGCCTGGCCAGCGAGCGCAACGAGGGTGTCTCTGCCCTGCGCCCGGGCGACGCCTTCGGCAACTACAACCCCGACCGCGACGGCTACCGGCTCGACACGCTGCAACTGCGTGCCGGCATCCAGGCTGCGGCCGGGCACCGCATCGGCTTCAACCTCGTGCGCACGCGCCTGAACTCGCAGTACGACGCCAGCGAGTTCGTGCCGCCAAACTTCGCACAGGACGCCTCGCCCGACTTCCGCACCCGCCTGAGCACCAGCGTCGCAGCGCTGGACTGGCGTGGCGCGCTGGCCGGCGGCTGGACCGGCAGCGCGCGCGTCTCGCGCAGCGAAGACGACGCCAGTAGCGGCGCCAGCGAGACCGACCGCTTCCGCACCGTGCGCCAGCGCGCCGCGGCGCAGCTGGCCTGGCAGACCGGCGTCGTGGGCCAGCTCGTGGCCGCGCTGGAACAGCAGCGCGACGAGGCGAAATCCACGAGCTACCTGGGCGACGTGCAGCGGCGCAACACGGCGCTGGCGCTCGAACTCACCGGCGCCGCGCAGGCCTTGTCGTGGCAGGCCGACGTGCGGCGCGACGACAGCAGCGACTTCGGTGGCATCACCACCGCCAGGTTCGGCGGCGGCGTCACCTTGTTGCCCGGGCTGCGACTGCGTGCGCTGGCCGGCAGCACCTTCCGCGCGCCGAGCTTCAATGACCTGTACTTCCCGGGTTATGGCGTGGCCACCCTGCGGCCCGAGAAGGGCCAGAGCGTCGAGCTCGGCCTGAACTGGCGCCGCGACACCGGCGAGGCCGGCTTCACCGTCTACCGCAACCGCGTGCGCGATCTCGTGGCCTTCGAGAGCAACCCCGCCGGCTGTCCGAGCGGCCCCGCGTACAGCTTCGGCTGCGCGGCCAACATCAACCGCGCGCAGCTGCAGGGCGCCACGTTCTCGGCCAGCCAGCGCCTGGGCGCCTGGGCCTTCAAGGCCCAGCTCGATGCGCTCGAGGCCCGCGACCGCGACACCGGCAGCCGGCTGGCGCGCCGCGCCGCGCACCAGGGCACGCTGGGGGCCGACTGGAGCGTCGGCGCCTGGACCGTGGGCACCACGCTGATGCGCCTGGGCGCACGGCCCGACGGCGGCAAGACGCTGGCGGCCGAGACCACGGTCGATGCCTCGGTCAGCTGGCGCGTGGCAGCGGGCTGGACGCTGCAGGCCAAGCTGAACAACGCCACCGACACCGACTTGCAGCCGGTGCGCGACTACCAGGGCCTGGGCCGGCAGGGCTGGCTCGTGCTGCGCTATGAGCCGAAACTCTGACCGTGTGGCGCTGAAAGCGCTGCTGGCGGCGCTGGCGCTGTCGGCCTGCCTGGCCGCGCCGGCGCAGACCAGCGTCGTCGACGACCGCGGGCGCAGCCTCGCGCTGGCCCAGGCGCCGCAGCGCATCGTGTCGCTGCTGCCGTCGCTGACCGAAACCGTCTGTGAACTGGGGGCCTGCCAGCGCCTGGTGGGCACCGACCGCTTCAGCGACTGGCCCGAGTCGGTGCGCGCGCTGCCCAAGCTGGGCGGGCTGGAAGACGCGCAGATCGAGCGCATCGTGGCACTCAAGCCCGACCTCGTGCTGCTGGCCGTCTCGGCCCGCGCCACCGACCGGCTCGAGGCGCTGGGCCTGCCGGTGCTGGCGCTGGAGCCGCGCAACTGGGCCGACACCCGGCGCGCGACCCTGCGGCTGGCGCAGGTGCTGGGCATCCCCGAGGTGGGCACGGCGCTGTTGGCACGCACCGAAGCGCGCATCGAGGCTGCCGCCGCGCGGGTGCCGGCGGCGCTGCGCGGGCGCAAGGTGTACTTCGAGGTCGCGGCCACGCCCTACGCCGCCGGCGAGGCTTCGTTCATCGGCGAGCTGCTGACGCGGCTGGGCTTGGGCAACGTGGTGCCGGCTTCGATGGGACCGTTCCCGCAGCTCAACCCGGAGTACGTGATCCGCGCCCAGCCGGCGCTGGTGATGGCCAGCGCGACGGCGCTGGCCGAGATGCCGGCGCGGCCGGGCTGGCGCGGCCTGCAGGCCTTGCAGCGGCAGCAGACCTGCGGCTTCGCTGCCGCGCCCTACGACACGCTGGTGCGCCCCGGGCCGCGGCTGGCCGATGGCGCCGAAGCCATCGTCGATTGCCTGGCTGCGCTGGTCACCATCCGGCCATGAACCCCGACGCGCCGCTGACCATGGCCGCTGCACCGCCGGTGCCGTCCGAGCGCTCGCCGCTGACGCTGGCCTTGCTGCTGGCCGCGGTGGCGGCGCTGCTGGTCCTGCTGGGCCTGTCGGCGGGGTCCGAGGGCTGGTCGCTGCAGTGGGCGCAGGACGCCGAGCTGATCACCGCCATCCGCGCGCCGCGCACGCTGGGCGCCTTGCTCGCCGGTGCGCTGCTGGGGCTGGCCGGGGCGCTGGCGCAGGGCCTGTTTCGCAACCCGCTGGCCGACCCCTATCTGCTGGGATCGGCCGCCGGCGCCGGCCTGGGCGTGGTGCTGGTGCTGGCCGCGGGGGGACTGATCGGGCGCGAATTCGGCCTCGCCGCGGCGGGCGCGCTGCAGCGCCTGGGTCTCGTGGGCGCGGCCTTCGCGGGTGCGCTGGCGGGCATGTCGCTGACGCTGGCGCTGGCGCGCGGCGCCGGGCGGCCGATGGTGCTGCTGCTGTCGGGCGTGGTGGTGGGCGTGCTGCTGGCCGCGCTGTCGGACCTGGTGATCCTGCTGTCGCCCGAAGCGCTGCGCGGCAAGCAGGTATTCATGCTCGGCACCACCAGCTTCTTCGGCTGGCCGGCGGTGACGGCGCTGGCGACGGCGCTGCTGCTGGCGCTGCCGCTGTCGCTGCGCTTGAGCCGGGCGCTGGACGCGCTGGTGCTGGGCGAGGCCAGCGCTGCCAGCCTGGGCCTGGCGCTGCCGCGGCTGCGGCTGGCGCTGGTGGCGCTGATGGCGCTGGCCACCGGCACCGCGGTGGCGCAGGCCGGGCTGGTGGCTTTCGTGGGCCTGGTGGCGCC
>JANMVM010000235.1:0-12635 GCA_031392695.1 Rubrivivax sp. | reverse complement strand
CGCAGGCCCCCGCGTCGGCCGGCGGACATGTCGTTGATCGAAGAGGGGCTGGCCTGCACGGACTCTCCGTGTTGCGCCCGCTCCTTGTTGACGACCCGCGCTGCGATCTCTTCCGCCAGGGGCTCGGGCTTGCCCCGTTCGAGCAGGCTGTCCTTGATGTGCGCGTATTGGCGCTTGCGCTTGGCGCTCCAGGCTTTCTGAGGCATGACGGATCCTTGCGGTTGACCTTTCAAGACACTGAGCCCTGTTCAGGGTGGCCACCAAGCTGAGCCTAGGGAACGCTTGCCAGCGCCTTGAACAGCGGCCAATTGCGCTTGGCGGACGCGGCGATGTCCTCGAACCGGGCTTCGTCGAGGCCGGGCACGACGGCTTTCAGGCGCAGCGAGATCCGGTCGATAGCGAAGCCTTCGCCCAGTGCCGACAGTTGCACGTGGGCCTGCGTGTCGACCGTGGTGCTTGCAAAGCCTGCCTTGTCGCAGGCGAACGAGAACGCCTTCGTCAAGCAGGCGCTGTGTGCAGCACCCAGGATCTCTTCAGGGTTCGCGCCGCGGCGGTCGTCCCTGAACCGGCCGGCAAATCCGTAGGCGCAGTCCGTCAGCGGCCCGGACTCGGTGCTGACCTTGCCAAGGCCTTTCTTGCCGGCGCCAGTCCAGAGAACGCTCGCAGTCTTCTCGGTCATGGTGACTCTTATCGGTGGAGATGAAGGCGGCTCACTTCGTGCGAGGCCACTTGAGCTGCTTGTCGGGCTGGCTCAGCTGACCGCCGCGCAACGCCTTGACGGCCTGAACCACCGAGCGGGCGACGTTGCGCACCTCTTCCTGCACCGCCTTGTCCTTGTCGAGCGCGTCGTGGCTGTTGTAGTAGGGCTCGTAGTAGCCGATGTAGCGGTCGAGCTTGGCCGCCGTGCCGGCATCGATCAGCCCCATCCATTCGAGCAAATCGGTGAGGTTGCGACGGTGCGCCTCGACCCCGGCCACGTCACCATGCACCACGACGCCATAGGCCCGGCCCGCAAGATGCTTCGGATAGTCCCAGCCTTGCTGCTCGATGCGCTTGGCCTCGACGACGTGCTTGCCGTGGGTCGTCGTCGGGTCGGGGTTGCCGCCGTCGGCGCACACCATGCGGTCGATCATCAGCTTGAGCGGGCCCGGCGACTGGTACCAGTAGGTCGGCGCCAGGATGATCACGGCGTGGGCCGCCACCCAGCGCTCGTAGATCTCGGCCATCCAGTCGTCGGCCTGGTTCAGCGCATGGTTGGGGTAGCAACTGCAGGGCCAGTGGCACAGCGGCATGGCGCTGGACACGCAGCCCTTGCACGGGTGGATGCTGCGGCCGTACTCCGAGGTGACGAGGCTCAGGTCCAGCACATCGGCCTGCATGCCCGCACGCTCGACGACGCGCCGGGCCACTTCGGTCAGCCGCCAGGTCTTCGAGGCCTCGCCAGGACAGGTGCCGTCGTTGCGTGCGCTGCCGCAGACCAGCAGCACGCGCGACGGCGCTGCGCTGTCACTCCAGAGCTTCTGCGCCGCCTTCAGGCGCTTGCGGGTGTCCAGCCACTGCAGCGACAACTCATTGCTGGGGTCGGCGAAGCCGCGGCCGGCCGGTCGGGTGAGCGGCGCCTTGCGGCCCTGCTGCAGGGCATCCCACGCGATGACTTCGAGGCGTGCGATGGCCTCACGTTCGCCCTCGAAGGCAGGATCGTAGAAGCGCCCATTGAAGCGTTCCTGGAACTGTGCGCGGGTCAACGACGCTGGCGCCTGTCCGGTGCGAATCTTGGTCATGGGCGGACGCTGACCTGGCCTCGGATCTGTCCGCCCATGGACGCCATCCCGCGTGCCCCGAGGCCGAGCAGGGATGTGGTCGAGAGGCTGAACAAGGTGTGGCGGAGTGGATGCATCGGATGTGCGGTTCGCGAGGTCCGGCCCACTGCGGGGGCGATAGGCCGAATGGTCCGCCTTGGCCAGCGGATCGTCCGTGCGTTGCCGAACATCGGCGGCGCCCCGGGTCTCGAGGGTCTTTGCGGCTTGGCGACGCATGCAATGTGCACAGACACACAGACGCACAGGCCATTCGGCTTCGCGCCGCCAACGTGGAGCCTTCCGAGCCAGGCGATACACCGGCACTTCCGGGCCCTTAGAGAAGGTGAAACCTGGCGAGATGCCAGGAAGCTGCCGGCGGTCAGCGGCAGTTGCAGCCGGGTGCTGCCCCACCACTGGCGCAAGTCAATGGACGCAACCGCTGCAAGGCAGTCGTCAAGACGTCGATGCCCGCATCAGACGGGTGGTTGTCAGCCCGACTGCGCCGTCGAGTGACAGCCGAGACTGAAAGTTGCCGATCGTCGACCACCCTGGCGAATCACCGCTGCACATCGGAAGTTGCCCGACGTCGGCGATCAAGCCCGCAGGATGAGTCAGCTTCGCCACGGGTAAGCAGCCAACGACCGCTTCGACGCGATGCCTGCTGAGGCGCGCGAACTGCCGGCCGGCAGCCGAAGAGCCGCGTTGGCAATCGGCCTTGTGCTTGCTCCCGCTCCACGCGCCGCGATTCAGATAACCTCCATGGTTGGCGCAACCGCCCGGCTTCAGCGACGGTTGGCAAGTTTGGAGCATGCAAAGGGGTCATCAATGGGTATGCACGCCCTGCGCCGCGGCGCCTGCAGTGTCATTGGGCCCTGGCTCGGCGCGGTCGTCCTCGCGTTGGGTGGGTGCGGTGGTGGGGGCAGTGGAAGCGGCGGTGATACGCTGCCACCCTCGCAGCCCGTGTCGTCCCTTGCCATCCGCGCCAGCGCGTCAGCCACCGTTGCCGGCGGTGCGGGCGTTGGCCTCGATGCCGTACTGCTGAACGCAACCGGCCCGGTGCAATGGTCCCTGGACGGGCCCGGCAGCTTGAGCGCCGCAAGCGGCACCACCGTCCACTACACGCCACCGCCGAGCGACGAGCAGCGCGTGGCAGGCACCGCGCGCATCGTGGCCAGCGCCCGCGAACTTGTGCAGACACTCACGCTCGGCCTGACGCCAGCGGTGGGTGCACCCGCCCCTGTGCCGGGCCGGCGTTGGGAGGTCGTGTCGTACCCCAAGGTCCAGACGACCGACCTCGTTTGGCTGAACGGCCGCTTCTTCGCGGTCAACGTCATCGGCGGTGTCATCGACAGCACCGACGGCATCATCTGGACACCACGGCCTACGCCGGGCGGGCAATTGATGGCCATCACGCAAGGCCCGGCCGGCTTCCTGGCGGTGGGGCGCGACACGGTCTTGAGAAGCGCCGACGGCACCACCTGGGTGAATGCTGGTGCGACCAGTGCGACTGGCACCTTCGACTACTGGGACGTGGCCGCCGGCCTGGGGGTCTACGTGGCCGCCGGGCAGGGCGGGCTCGCACTCAGCGTGGACGGCGCGTCCTGGGCGCCAGTCGGACCGAGCATCGGGCGCGGCCTTGCGGTGGCCTTTGGGGCGGGCCGCTTCGTGGCCGCCGCCAATGTGCCGACGCTCTACACCAGCGCAGATGGCAGAACCTGGGCGGCGCTGGACCTCGCCAACACTGCGGTGAACGCGGCCGGCGTCGCCTATGGCAACGGGCGCTTCGTTGTCGTCACCGACAGCAACCACTACACCAGTGCAGATGGCGTCTCCTGGACACGCCGCCTGGCCAACGGCATCACGGGGTTCAAGCTTCGCTTCGCCAATGGCGTGTTTCACCTGAGCGGCATTGACAGGATCTGGTCGTCAACGGACGGGGAGACCTGGAACGAAATCTTCCGTACCAACCTGGTGACGCGGATCGGTGGCGCAGCCGAGTTCGGGGGCCGCGCCGTGATTGCGGATGGCCTGGGCCAGATCCGCTATCGCGTCGGGGCCGGCGCGTTGCACGACGCGCTGTCCGGCCAGACGAAGCACATCACCGGCATGGCCGCGGTCGACGGTGCGTTCCACGCCGTCACCGACTGGGGCCAAGTGCTGCGCAGCAGCGACGGCCGGTCCTGGGAGACGGTGGCCGAGCTGGCGGCCGGCTTCCGCGGCATTGCCCATGGCAACGGCCGCTTCGTGGCTGCCTCCGACACGGGTGCCAAGGCGCTGTACACGAGCCCGGATGGACGCAACTGGACGGCCGCGGACGACGGCGGCACCTTCCCGCGCATGTCGTCTGTGGCCTACGGCAATGGGGTCTTCGTGGCGTCCGGTTCCTATGGCGAAGTCTTGCGCAGCGAGGGCGGCCAGAGCTGGCAGTTGCTGCGCACACCGGTCACTGTCGAGTTGACTGGCGTGGCCTACGGCGCAGGGCGGTTCATGGCGGTCAGCATCCAGGGCCATGTGATCACCAGCACAGACGGCCTCACCTGGACCGAAGTGCGCAGCGACATGGGCCGGATGTCGGGCATCACCTACGGCACGCAGGGCTTCGTGGCGGTGGGGGGCTGGGGCACCGGCGCCGGCTTCCTCTGGACCAGCCCGAGTGGCCTGGACTGGACCCAGCGCTCCGACAGCGCCACGCCCTCACTGATCGCCGTCGGCCACGGCAGCGGCCGCTACGTCGCGAGCGGGCACAACGGTGCTGTCCTGCTCAGCGACGATGGCCTGAGCTGGCAGCGCCGCAGCATCGGGGTGTTTCCGAATCTCTACGCGGTTGCCATCCTGGGTGGCCGGCTGGCCGTAGCCGGGAGTGGTGGCGCGGTGGTGTTGTCGGAGCAGTAGTCGACTCCGATTGACCGGCAGCTGCGCATCGGTCACCCAGTTCCTCGGCATGAAGGACTGCAACGGGTCGGTCGGGTGAGCGCAAGCGCCACCTTTGCCCGCATGACCTGGGCCAGCAGGTCAGCCGCGTTGCGCGGGTGACCCCGGTCCGTCAACCTGCAGACGCTTCGACGTCGACGAACACTTCGCCGCCTTCGACGCGGACTGGAAACACCTGTATCGGCTGCGTCACCGGATCGCCTTCGGGGGCGCCGGTGAGGATGCTGAAGCGGCCCTGATGCAAGGGGCACTCGATCACCTCGCCATCGACATAGCCCTCGGACAGCAGGGCGAACTGGTGCGTGCAGACATTGGACGTGGCGTGGAAGCGGCCACCGACGTTGAACACGGCGACGTTGGCGCCGTTCACCACCACGCCCTTGCAATCGCCGGGCTTGATGTCGGCCGTGCAGGCCCTGATCCAGGACATGGGCTGAACTCCTCGTTGATCGATTCAGGCCATCGCGGTGGCGTGGGCCGCGTACTCGCGCAGCGAGACGGCCGGGTCGGCCAGGCGCGCCAGGTCAAGGTCGTCGCCGCACTCGAGCAAGGCCTTGCACGGACGCATCTCGCGGCCCTGGTTGACCAGCGTGGCGCCCATCAGCCGGCGCCCTTGCAGGTGCAGCGCGACGAACTTGCGCTCGGCCAGCGTGCCGCGAAGCAGCGTGTGGTCGGCGTCCAGAGGCAGGCCGACGATCTGCAGGTTGATGTCGAACTGGTCGGTCCATGACCAGGGCAGTGCGTTGTAGGGCTCGCCGCGGCCCAGCATGGTGCGGGCGGCCGCCGCCGCGTGGCGCGCGGCGTGTTGCCAGCTCTCGAAGCGCAGGCGGCGCTGCAGGCGCGGGTGCCACAGCAAGGCGGCGTCGCCCGCCGCATGCACGTGCGGCGCGCTGGTGCGTGCGTATTCGTCGACCACGATGCCATCCGCGGTGTCCAGCCCGGCATCCCGCGCGAGCGCGATGTCCGGCTGCATGCCGATGCCGGCCACCACCAGATCGGCCATGATTGTGCGGATGTTCGTGCCGGTGGTGGACAGCACCGCGATGCGGCCATCCGCGCCCGGGTCCAGCGCCTGCACGGCTGCGCCGAAGTGCAACTCGACGCCGGCGGCGGTGTGCACGACGGTCAGGAAACCGCTCAGTTCAGGCGTCAGCATGCGGGCCAGCGGTCTGTCGCCGCACTCCAGCACGGTGACGTTCCAGCCCAGGCCGCGCGCGGTGGCCGCCACTTCCAGGCCGATGACCCCGGCACCCACCACCACCAGCCGGCCGGGCAGCGCGGCAAGCCGGCGCCGCAGCGCCAGTGCGTCGTCATAACTGCGCAAGGTCAGCGCATGGTGGCCGCCGGGCAGGCTTGCCAGCGTGCGGGCACGGCCGCCGGTCGCCAGCAGCAGCTCGTCGTAGGCCAGGCTGCTGCCACTGGCCAGGTGCAGGCGCGCTGCCGGCACGTCCAGCCGCTCGACCGTGCAGCCGGTGCGGACTTCGATGTGCTGGCGATCGAGCAGATCGGCCGATTGCAGCAAGGGCAGCGGCAGGCCGTCGGAGGCCAGTTGCGCCTTGGAAAGCGGCGGCCGCTCGTAGGGCAGGTGCGGCTCGTCGCCGAGCAGCACCACGCGGCCTTCGAAGCCCAGCCGGCGCAACTCGAGCGCGGCGCTCAGGCCCGCGTGGCCGGCGCCGACGATGGCGAAGGTCGTCATCGCGCCGCTGATCGCTACAGACCCGCTACAGCCCCATCTCGCGACGGTAGAAGGCGTAGAACGCGCGGATGCCGACCTCGGTGGCCATCGTGACCTGCGGCTGCACGTCGCGCCCGCCCATTTCGATGAAGCTCTGTCCCTCTGGGTAGCCGGCCACCTGGGTCTGCATCTGCTTGAGCAGCTCACTGTCGTCCATCGACACGAAGCCCGAGGGCCCCAGCAGGTTGGCCTGTTTCAGGCGAATGCGCTGCATGTCCGCGTCGTCGTCGGCATAGCCGAAGTAGGTCCAGTCGAGCTCGACTTCGCCGGTGGACTTGGGCACCAGGCTGCGCATCGCCAGGATGTTGGCGTGCTGCTGCGCAAACGCGCCAGGGAAGATCTGCAGTGCCGACATCTGGCCGTCGCCGTATTCGTCGACGAAGCGCACCAGCTCCATATCCTGCAACTTCAGGTCGCCGCGAAAGCGCGTCAGCTCCTGCGTCACGTCCGCGCCCTCGGTGCGTTCGCCCGGCACGGCGTAGGTGGCCATGTGGCGGCCACCCGCCACCGGCAGCGTGTGGTGGCGTGAATCGGCGCGGTAGAGGCCGAAGGTGATGAAGAAGGTGTGCAGCAGCGTGCCGTGGTAGGGGTCGCGCGTGTTCTCGAAGTACAGCTTCCAGTTGCAGGGGATGAGCTGGCGCGAGTAGCCCAGCACGCGCAAGGGCCGGCCCGGCATCATGCGTTTGAGCCGCTGCGTCAGCTCCGGTCCGCAGTAGGTTTCGAAGTCGGGCGTGCTGTCGCTGAAGGTGGCCCAGATGGAGCCGTTGAAGCGTGTCACGCGCAGCTTGCGCAGGCCGTGCTGCTTGTTGTCGAAATCCTTGGGCATGCCCCCTTCACCGTGCACGCCGCGCTTGAGCGGCACGCCCATCAGGTCGCCCTTGAGCGTGTAGCTCCACTGGTGGTAGGGGCAGGTGAGCTCCTTCACCTCGCCCTTGTTCTTCCAGCAGATGGCGCCGCCGCGGTGGGCGCAGCGGTTTTCCACCACGTTGATGCCGTCGGCATCACGCACCACGACGACCTGCTTGTCGCCGATCCACGCGCGCTTGAAGCTGCCGACCCCGGGCAGCTCGCATTCCAGGCCGACGTAGTTCCAGGTGTCGCCGGCGAAGAACACCGACAGCTCCTTGCGGAAGATCTCGGGGTCGCTGTAGATCCACAGCGGCACGCGGGTGTGGCCCTCCACGGGCCAGCGGCGGTGGCTGCCCGGCGCAGCAACTGGGACGGCCGGCGCTTCTGCGGCGGGGCAGGAAGTCTCGGCTTCGGCGAATGCGGTTGTGGTGTTCATGCGTGTGATTCCTCAAACCGGGAAGACGAGCGAATTGACGATGCGGTAGTTGTCGTAGACGACGCGCCGCTCCTTGAACTTCCACCCGTCCGGGCCGCGGCGCAGCACGTCGTGGTACTGGCCGACGATCAGCACATGCGGCTCCTTGTCCGACACCGATTCCATCACCAGCACCGATGCGCGCGCGTGCACCAGGTCGCCGTCGATGGCGTCGACCTTGGGGCGGCCGATGAAGTGGCGCAGATAGCGCGGCTCGAAGACGGTGCAGTCGAGCGTGGCGTTGGCGCGGTCGCGCACCATGGCCAGGCCTTCGCAGTAGATGGTGCCGTGCGGCAGGCCGGCGTCGTGGTTCTCGCGCGAGGTCACGATGTACAGGCAGTCTTCGGTGAAGTAGCTCGGCCAGGCCGCGATGTCCAGGCCGTCCATGGTCTCGGCATAGTCTTCGTGGATCTGCTCGATCTCTTCGCGCAGCGCAGGGGGAAGGGTGACTTTCATCGGGGGTCCTGGCCGGTGGGGAAGGAAGAGGCGGAATGAGCAAAGTGCAGCAAGTCGCGGTTCAGCGACCGCAGGTCGGGGCTGCCGGTGAAGGCCAGCACGCGGTCGATCTCGTCGCGCAGGATGCTGAGCGCGAGGCGGGCGCCGGGTTCGCCGTCGACCGCCACGCCCCACAGTGGCGCGCGTCCGACGAAGGCGCCCTTGGCGCCCATCGCCACCGCCTTGACGATGTCGCCGCCGCGGTTGAAGCCGCCGTCGACGAAGACGTCGATGCGGCTGGCGACACGGTCGACGATCTGCGGCAGCACCGTGAACGGCGGCACCGACGCGTCCAGGTTGCGGCCGCCGTGGTTGGAAACCAGGATCGCATCGACGCCGCAGTCGGCGGCCATCACGGCATCCTCGACGCGCAGGATGCCCTTGACGATGAGCGGCCCCTTCCAGCGCTGGCGGATGGCGCGCAGGTCGTCCCAGGTCAGCGAATCGCACTTCAGCGAACTTTGCGCCTTGTTGAGCTGCGTGCGCAGGCTTTCGGGGTAGTTCTCGAGCGTCGGGATGCCGGCGCGCAGCATGTAGCGCGCGAACACGCTCAAGAACCAGCGCGGGTGCAGTGCCACGTCCCAGATGTTGCGTTGCGTGATGCGCATCGGCAGCGTGAAGCCGTTGTGCTTGTTGTATTCGCGGTTCGGCGACACGGGCGTGTCCACCGTGACGACCAGCGCCTCGTAGCCGGCCTTGTGCGCGCGGTCCACCAGCTCCATCGACAGGCGGCGGTCGGGCCACATGTAGAGCTGGAACCACAGCCGTCCGCCAGCCCCTGCGGCCACGCGTTCCATCGATACGATGGATGCGGTGGACAAGGTGAAAGGCACGCCGACGTTTGCTGCGGCGCGCGCGATCTCGATCTCGCCGTCAAACCACAGCAGGCCGGCGGCACCGGTCGGGGCCACCACCATCGGGCTCGAACTGGGCCGGCCGAAGAAGTCGACCGTCTGATTGCGCTGCGAGACATCCACCAGCACCCGCGGGCGCAGCGACACGCGCTCCACCGCTTCGCGCATCGTGCGCAGCGCGACTTCGTTTTCGGTGCCGCGGTCGACAAATTCGAACAGGCCCTTGGGCAGCACGCGCTGGGCCAGCAGGCGCAGATCGGCCAGGTTGTAGGCCTCTGCCTTCGAGGCGCGCAGCACGGCCGATGGTGCGGTTTCTTGCGCGGCTTTTTGCGCGGTTTCTTTTGCGCACAGCGCCACCCCACTCGGGGCCGGCGTGGCCGTTGTCTGTTGCACGTCGTCTCCTTGTCTTGTGCTGGAAAGCATAGACCGGCCCTCTGCGGACTGGCCCTGCGCGCTGCCGCGTGGGTCCAGAATGTGGACCATGCAGACCAAGCCCAGCGACGCCGCGAGCGACGGCACCCAGAGCATCGAACGCGCCGTCACGGTGCTTCGTGTGCTGGCCACCCGGGAACACTTCGGCTGGGGCCTGACCGAGCTGGCCGCCACCTGCCGGTTGAACAAGGCGACGACGCACCGCATCCTGGCGCGGCTGGAGCGCGAACGCCTGGTGCACAAGCGCGACGGTGGCGAGCGCTACTTCCTGGGCGCGCTGGTCGGCGAACTGGCGATCTCGATCCCCGGCTTCAATGCCTTCGCGCAGCAGACGCAGGCGTTCATGACCGAGCTCGCGCAGCGCCTGGCGCTGGTGGGCGTGCTGTCGCTGCGCAGCGGCGACCACTTCGTGGTGGCCGGCAGGGTGGCATCGCCGCTCATGAAGGCCGAACTGAACGAGGTGGGCGCGCGCCGGCCGCTCATCACCACCGCCGGCGGCGTGGCGATCCTGGTCGGGTTAACGCAGCAAGAGCAACAGCACATCGTCGACGCCAATGCGGCGCAGCTCAGGCTGCGCGGCCGCTCGGACCTGGCTGACACCATGGCGATGTGGGAACGCTCGCGCGGGCTGGGCTACGGCACCAACTTCGGCGACATCGCGGCCGGTGTGAATGCCGTTGCCGTGCCGGTCATCAACCGGCGCGGGGCCGCGTTTGCGTCGATCACGCTGGCCGGGCCGGAGGATCAACTGCCGCAAGGGCGCTGCCACGACCTGGTGGTGCCGCTGCGCCGCGAGGCGCTGCTCTTCGCCGAGATTGCCGCCAGGGTTCACCCTGATCTCTACGACTGCGCCAGTACCGAATAGCACGCGCCTAGCGCCGAAGGTTCCGTATCGTGAACCCGGCCGGGGCGGTGGTGCATCCGCGACGCCGGCCTTGTGCCTAAGCTGGTCGTTGTTCGAACACCAGGGCCGGGACATGAGCGACGACATGACCGAAGACAGGACCGAATGCATGACCGAATGCATGACCGAAAGCATGACCGAAGACATGACCCAGGACCGGCGACCCCATCACACCCTCACCCGCCGCTGCTGGCTTGCGGGCACTGCGGCCGCGCTGGTCACGACCCTGCCCCTGAAGGTCAGCGGCCAGGAGCCCTACCCGAGCAAGCCGGTGCGCCTGGTCATGCCGTACGCGGCCGGTGGGGCCGGCGACGTCGTCACGCGCCTCATTGCGACGCGCCTGTCAGCGCGCCTGAACCAGCAGTTCGTGGTCGAGAACCGGCCTGGCGCCGGTGGCGCCACAGGCGCTGCGCAGGTGGCCAAGTCGGCGCCCGACGGCTACACCATCGCCTTCGCCGCCATCGGCTACAACCTGATGAACGCCATGAATCCGGGGCTTCAGTTCGATCCGGCCAAGGAACTTGCGCCGATCGGCTTCATCTGCAGCCAGCCCTATGTGCTGCTGACGCGGCCGGACGCTCCCTACAAGACGGTGCCGGAGCTCGTGGCCTATGCCAAGGCGCACCCGGGCGACGTCCGGCTTGCGCATGCCGGCGTGGGCACGCTGATCCACCTCTTCGGCGCCTGGCTGGCGGGCGAGACGAAGATCAAGCTCAACGAGATTCCTTATGGCGGCTCAGCGCCTGCGCTGAACAGCCTGCTGGCGGGCCAGACCGATGTCTACTTCGACCCGCCGTCCAACAGCCTGCAGCACGTGCAGGCCGGCAAGCTGCGCGCACTGGCCACCACCGGTGAGACGCGCATGGAGGCGCTCAAGCAGTACCCGACTTTGCGCGAGCTGGGCTACCCGATCAGCGGCGTGACCTGGTTCGGGCTCATGGCACCCGTCGGCACGCCACGGCCCATCATCGACAAGCTCAATGCCGAGCTGAACGCCTTGTTGAAGGAAGACGAGGTGCGCCAGCGCCTGGAGCAGTTGAACTACCTGGTGGAGACGATGTCGCCGGACGGCTTCGGCAAGTTCTTCAACGAGCAGACGGCCCTGTGGACGAAGATCATCCGCGACAACAACGTCAAGCCGGCGTCATGATCCTGTCGTCCCTGTCGCCCCGGCCGCCTGCCGGCCAGTCCTGTAGCGGGGGCGGATTGCCGTCCGCTGAAAGATAACGGCGATGTTCGCCGGCCACCAGCGCGCGCTGGTCCTGCTGCTGGCGACGGCGGCGCTCGGCTTGTCGGTCGGCGACAGGGTGGCGCTGTCGATCGCGGCGCCGCAGCTGGCGCGCGACTTTGGCCTGGACAGCGTGGCGCTGGGCTGGTTGTTCTCCGCCTATTCCTGGACCTATGTGCTGGCCCAGTTGCCGGGGGGTTGGCTGTGTGACCGCATCGGCGCGCGCCGCGCGCTGATCACCGCGTTGCTGGCCAGCGCCGCCTGCAGCCTGCTGATCGGTGCCACCGCGTGGCTTGCGCACGGCCTGGTCCTGCTGGTAGCGCTGCGTGTGGCGCAAGGGGCGCTGCACGCGCCGGTGGGCCCAGCGGCGGGACAGGCCATCTCGGCCTGGTTCCCATCCGCCGAGCGTGGCAAGGCTGGTGCGCTGTTCGCGAGTTCGGCCTACCTCTCGCTGGCGCTGTGCGCGCCCGGGCTGGGCTGGGTCGCGCAGCGCTTCGGCTGGCCGGCCATGTTCTTCGCGCTGGCGGCCGCTGTGCTTGCCGTGGCCGCAACCTGGGCGCGGGGCTTCCACATGCCGTCGCGCCATCCGCGTGTCTCGGCCGCCGAGCTGTGCCACATCGCGGCCGGTGGCGCGGTGGTCGACATGGGCACGCGCGCCCGGCTGACCGGTGCCGAGACCCTGCGCGAGCTGCGCCGCATGCTCCGCAATCCGCTCGTCATCGGCATCATGATGTCGCAGTACGGCATCGCTGCGACGACCTGGTTCTTCATCTCCTGGTTCCCGATCTACCTGGTGCAGGGGCGCGGCATGTCGGTGGCAGAGGCGGCCGCCTGGACCGTGTTGCCGGGCCTGTGCGGGCTGGCGGGCGGCGTGGCGACAGGCTTCTATTCCGACCGGCTGCTGCGGCGCAGCGGGTCGCTGTCGGTGGCGCG
>JANMVM010000222.1:0-16729 GCA_031392695.1 Rubrivivax sp. | reverse complement strand
AGCATGCTCAACAGCTACTCGGGCTGGGCCGCGGCGGGCATCGGCTTCAGCCTCAACAACAGCATGCTGATCATCGCCGGCAGCCTGGTGGGCAGCTCGGGCGCGATCCTGAGCTACATCATGTGCAAGGCCATGAACCGCTCGTTCTTCAACGTCATCCTGGGCGGCTTTGGCGGCGAGGTCGCCAGCCCGACCGCCGGCGGCGCAGAAAAGCGGCCGGTCAAGAGCGGCAGCGCTGACGACGCCGCCTTCGTGCTGGGCAACGCCGAGACCGTGATCATCGTGCCCGGCTACGGCCTGGCGGTGGCGCGCGCGCAGCACGCGGTCAAGGAGCTCGCGGCCAAGCTCACGGCCAAGGGCATCACCGTCAAGTACGCCATCCACCCGGTGGCCGGCCGCATGCCGGGGCACATGAACGTGCTGCTGGCCGAAGCCGAGGTGCCCTACGACCAGGTCTTCGAGATGGAGGACATCAACGGCGAGTTCGGTCAGGCCGACGTGGCCATCATCCTGGGCGCCAACGACGTCGTGAACCCGGCCGCGCACGTCAAGGGCAGCGCCATCTACGGCATGCCGATCCTCGAGGCCTACAAGGCCAAGACCATCATCGTCAACAAGCGCAGCATGGCCAGCGGTTACGCCGGGCTGGACAACGAGCTCTTCTACATGGACAAGACGATGATGGTCTTCGGCGACGCCAAGAAAGTCGTCGAGGCGATGGTCAAGGCCGTCGAGTGAACCGCGGCCGGCTCGCGCTCAGCGGCCGGCGAGCCCTTCACGGCCTGGGCGTCAGCCCATGGTCGAAGCCGTCGTCGACCCAGCGCTCGTTGCGGCGGACCTGGCGCAGGCCACCGCTGCCGTCGTTGCGGATACGGTAGCGAAACGGCTCGCAGCCGGCCAGCGGCGGCAGCACGGTGACGGTGGTGATCTGCTCGTCGCGCTGGACCTCGGCCGGCAGCTCGGTCTGGCTGATGCAGGGGTCGCCGCGACCGGCGGTGATCATGCGGAAGGTCGCCTTGCCGTCCTTTTCTTCGACCGTGACCGTCGACTTGCGGAAGTCGGTCTTGCTGTACTGCCCGCTCACCGGGTCCTTCATCGCGGACTTGTAGTCCCAGGTCTGCTTGTCGGCCAGGGCGGTTGTGCTGGCCAGGCTCAGCGCGGCAACGGCGGCCAGGGGGATCAGGTTCAGGGACTTCATGGCGGGTCCCGCGTCGGTTGTGACGGTGCCAGTGTCGGCAGCCGCCGTTAGGCAGCCGCTAGCAACGCGGCCGGGCCCCGGGCGACCGCTCCTCAGGCGCGCAGCGCCAGCGCCACCGCCTGCGGCACATCCATCGCCGCGCCCTCGTCCCACAGCGCCTGCGCGCGTGCCGCGCCCAGCTGCGCCCGCACCAAGGCGCGCACGCGGCGCAGGGTGCGGCGGTCAGCGGGGCCCAGGGGGCCGAAACTGACTTCCCAGAATGTCGCGGCAAAGCCCATCAGGCGCATCGCCGCCTCGGGCCGTCGCAGGCGCGCCAACACCAGCGGCGGGTTCCACAAGGCGTAACCCAGCCCGTGGCGGTGCCAGCGCTGCCAGCACAGCGCGACGCAGCGGCGGTCGATGTCCAGGGCTGCGGCCCACTCACGATCGGCCGTCAGCAGCGTCGACAGCGACAGCAGGCTGTCGATCTGCCCGACAGCGTCGCCTTCTTCGCGCGCCGTGCGTTCGCACAGCTCGAAGCAGGCGCGGGCCTCGTCACGGCGGCCCAGACTGATCCAACACTGGGCGCGGTTGCGCAGGCGGGCGAAGGCCTTGTGGCGATCGCCCAGCGCCAGCCACAGTGCCTGTGACTGCGCCAGCAGCGCCTCGACGGCGGCCCAGTCGGCGCCAGCGCCGCTGGCCGCCACCGCCATCTGGTGCAGAGCGCGGGCCTGCGCTTCGCGGTCGCCGCAGCGCTGCGCCAGCTGCAGCGCTTCAGCGAGCCAGGCCTGCAGACGCGCGGCCGCCGTGCCGGCTTGCACGGCATCGCGGTCGGAGGCGAGTTCGATCCACGCGCGGCGCACCAGCGCACGGGCGCGGCACGAGTCGTCGCTGCCAGCGGCGGCCAGCGCGGCTTCGGCATGGGCCAGCGCCTGCGGCTTGAAGCCGGCCTCGAAGCGCAGGTAGGCCAGCAGTTCGTGCGCCTCGCTGGCCAGGGCGGCTTCGTGCGACTCGTGCAGCGCGAGTGCAGCCTCCAGCGCAGCTTGCAGCTCGGCCGGCAGGCCGTCGGTGTCCCAGTAGCTGCGCAGCGCCAGGGCCAGGCGCAAGGCGCTGGCGGGCGCTTGCTCGGCAGCGGCCAGCACGGCATGCAGGTTGCGAAGTTCGGGCGCCACGAGCGCGGGCGTCACTGCCGGCGCGAGCGACCGCGCCCAGTCGAGCGCCCACCGGTGCAGCGCCAGCTGCAGCGCCGCCAGGTCGGCCGCCGGCCACCGGGCGCGCACGAACTCGCGCACCGGCTCGACGAGACCGAAGCGGGCAGCGCCCGCCACACCCGCCACACCCGCCGCACTTGCCACACCTGCCGCATCGGCCTCGGCCGCCACGACACGCAACAGCGAATGTCCAGCCAGGTCGTCGAGCCGCGCCGCCACCGGCGCCAGCGGCTCGCCCAGCACCGCGGCCAGCGCGGCCACGCTGGCGTCACCGGCAAAGCAGCTCAGCGCCGCCAGCAGGCGCTGCGCCGGTGCGTCGAGCAGGCGCCAGCTCCAGGCGATGACCTGCGTCATCGAAGCGTGGCGCGCATCGTGCCCGGCGCGCGGGCCGCTGCGCGCCAGCAGTGCCAGGTGGGCACCGTCCTGGCCGCTCAGCAGGCCCACCATCTCGGCCGGCGCGAAGCTGCGCACGCGCGACGCCGCCAGCTCGATCGCCAGCGGCATGCCGTGCAGCGCGCGCACCAGCGCCGCCACGGCGGCGTGGTTGCGCGGGCCGAGGTGGAAATCGGTGCGGGCATTGCGCGCACGGTCGACGAACAGCGCCACCGCCGCGCTGGCGGCGGCACCGGCCAGGTCGGCGTCGGCCGGCGGCAGGGCCAGCGGCTCGGTGCCGACCAGGGCCTCGCCGTCGATCCCGAGCGCCCGGCGCGAAGTGACCAGCACATGCAGCTGCGGCAGCGCCGACAGCAACGCCGCAAGCTCGGCCTCGGCCGCGCCGACGAGCTGCTCGAAGTTGTCCAGCACCAGCAGCAGCGGCTGGCCGGCCAGCGCGGCCACCAGGCCCGGCCTCGCGTCGCCGGCATCGGCCGGCAGCAGCAGCGCGCGGGCGATCGCCGCCACCATCTGCGGCGCGCGCTCGCAGGCCACCAGCGAAACGAAGGCGGCGCGCGCGAATGCCGGCGCCACCGCATCGGCCGGCCAGTGCAGGCGCTCGCCCAGGGCCTGCACGACCTCGACGGCCAGCCGCGTCTTGCCGCTGCCGCCAGGCCCCAGCAGCGTGACCAGCCGGTGCGTGCGCACCAGCGAGCGCACCCGCGCCACCGCCATGTCGGCGCCGAACAGGCGCGTCAGGTAGGACGGCAGCGGCAGCACCGCCGCAGCCACGGCGGCTTCGACCCGGGCCAGCGGTGCGTCCCGCGCCGCCACCGGGGCCCTCCCGTCGATCGGCCCCGCATCGAGCGGCTCGTGCAGCGCCGCCAGGCGCTGGCGCTCGTCGTGGATCCATTCATCGAAGTAGCCCGGCATGAGCTCGCCGCGGTACAGCGCTGCGGCCCGATCGGGCTGGCCGGCGCGCAGCGCCTGCTCGAACTGCAACGCGTCGCAGCCGAGCGCACCGGCGACCACGCGCACGCTCAGGCGGTCGGCCTGCAGCACGGCCACGCCAGGCACGCCGGCCGGCTCGAGCAGGCTCTTCAGCGTCGACAGCACCTGGCGCAGGCGGTTGCGCCCGACGGCCAGCTCGACACCCGGCCACAGCAGCTCGACGAGCTCTTCGCGCGCGTGGGCGCGGTCGGGCGCCAGCGCCAGCCGGGCCAGCAGCGCGGCCACCGCGCGCGAGGGGAAGCGGTCGAGCCGCTGCACGCCGTCGCTGGCCTCCAGCGCGCCCAGCAGCCGTACCTGCCAGCGCGGCTCGCCCGGCGTCGGCGCGCCATTCGGCTGCGCGGCCACGGGGCTGGCCCGCGCGGCGCGGTGGCTGGAAGGGTCGGAAACCATGGCCTTGCAGTCTAGTGTCACGCCGTGCGCAACCGCCAGCCGCGTTGCCGGGGCGCGGCGTATCGAATCCCCTGATGGAGTGCCGTCAGCCAGGCGTCAGAATCGACCGCAAGTGGACCAAGGCAGCGATGAAACCGTTCTGGCTCAAGCAATACACGGCGGGCTTGCCGGCGCAGGCCAGCACCGACGCGCCGCCCGATCTGGTCTCGCTGCTGGAGCAGAGTTTCCGCCAGCACCGCGAGCTGCCGGCCTGCATCTGCATGGGCCGGTCGCTGAGCTTCGGCCAGGTCGACGAGCTGTCGTGTGCGCTGGCCGCCCACCTGCAGGGCCTGGGCCTGGCGCGCGGCGACCGCGTGGCGGTGATGCTGCCCAACGTGCCGCAGGTGCTGGTGGTCGTGGCCGCCGTGTTGCGCGCCGGGCTGGTGGTGGTCAACGTCGACCCGCAGCTGACGGCGCGTGAACTGCAGCACCAGCTCAAGGACTCCGGCGCGCGCGTCATCGTGATCATCGAAAGCGCTGCCGCCGTGCTCGCCCAGGTGCTCGAGACGGTGGCCACGGATCAGGTCATCGTCGCCACCCTCGGTGACCTGCTCGGGCCCCTGAAGGGCACGCTGGTCAACCATTGGCTGCGCCATGTGCAGCACGGCGTGCCGGCGTTCCAGCTGCCGGGTTCGGTGAGCTTTGGCGCCGCGCTCGCCAGCGGCCGCGGCAAGGTGCTGGCGCCGGTGGCCGTGGGCGCCGAGGACCTGGCCTTGCTGCAGTACACCGGCGGCACCACCGGCCCGAGCAAGGGGGTGGTGCTGCTGCACCGCAACCTGGTGGCCAACCTGCGCCAGGCCCAGGCCTGGTACGCGCCGGCGCTGGCCCGCGTGCCGGCCGGCGAGCAGCTGGTGACGGTGGGGGTGCTGCCGCTGCACCACCTCTTCGGCTTCACCCTCGTCCTGCTGCTCGGCCTGCACCTGGGCAGCTGCACGCTGCTGATCCCCAACCCGCGCGACACCGATGGTCTCGTCCAGGTGCTGGCGCGGCACCGCTTCCACTGCTTCCCGGCGGTGAATTCGCTGTTCCAGGCGGTGGCCCAGCACGCCGGCGTCGACAGCGTCGACTGGAGCGCGCTGCAGCTCAGCCTGGGCGGCGCGATGGCGGTGGAGCCGACGACCGCGCTGCTGTGGCTGCTCAAGACCGGCAGCCCGGTGTGCCAGGGCTATGGCCTGGCCGAGGCCGGCCCGGCAGTCACCTGCAACCCGGTCGACGCGCGCGCTTTCAGCGCCAGCATCGGCCTGCCGCTGCCCGGCACCGAGGTGCTGCTGCTCGACGACGATGGCCAACCCGTGCCGCGCGGCACGCCGGGCGAGATCTGCGTGCGCGGGCCCCAGGTCATGGCCGGCTACTGGCAGCGACCCGACGAGACCGCGCGCGTGATGACGGCCAGCGGCCACCTGCGCACCGGCGACATCGGCGTCATCGACGAGCAAGGCGGCCTGCGCCTGGTGGACCGCAAGAAGGACCTGATCTTCGTCAGCGGCTTCAACGTCTACCCCAACGAGATCGAAGACACGCTGGCGCTGATGCCGGGCGTGAGTGCGTGCGCCGCGATCGGCGTGCCCGACCACAAGGCCGGCGAGGCGGTGAAGGTGGTGCTGGTGAAGTCCGACCCCGACAGCCCGAACCCGAGCGAGGCCGAGGTGCGCGCCTGGTGCGAAAAGCACCTCACCGGCTACAAGCGGCCGCGCGTGGTGGAGTTCCGCGCCGAGCTGCCGCGCTCGCCGGTGGGCAAGGTGCTCCGACGCGAGCTGCGCGAGGGCGCCTGAGCGCGCCGGTGCGGCCGCAAACGCCCGCGCCGGGGACCGGGCCGCAGATCGATTCAGGGGACGGCGCAGCCCTGCGTGAGAATGGCCGGCCATCTCGTCCGCCGTTGTCGTCTGCCGTTGTCGTCTGCCGTTGTCGTCCGCCATGAAGCCCCTGCCCCCCATCGCCCAACTGCAAGCCGGTCTGCGCTCTGCTGCTTGCCGCGAAGCGCTGCTGCGCGACGTGCAGCAGCGCGCCGACGAGCCCGCCGCTGCCGCGGTCTTCACCGCCCGCTTCGACGCCGAGGCGCTGGCCACGGCGCGTGCCGCCGATGCCCGGGCGGCGCGCGGCGAGTCGCTGCCGCCGCTGGCCGGACTGCCGGTGACGGTGAAGGACCTCTACGACATCGCCGGCCGCACCACGCTGGCCGGCTCGGTGCTGCGCGAGGGCCGCCCGGCGGCCACCCAGGACGCCACCGCAGTGGCGCGGCTGCGCGCCGCCGGCGCGGCGATCACCGGCCTGACCAACATGACCGAGTTCGCGTTCTCGGGCGTCGGCATCAACCCGCACCGCGGCACGCCGCGCAACCCCTGCGACGCTGCCGTGGCGCGCATCCCCGGGGGTTCGTCGTCGGGCGCAGCGGTCTCGGTGGCGCTGGGCCTGGCGGTGGCCGGGCTGGGGTCCGACACCGGCGGCTCGATCCGCGTGCCGGCCGCGCTGTGCGGGCTGGTGGGCTTCAAGAACACGCAGCGACGCACGCCGCTGGCCGGCGCCTTCCCGCTGTCGTTCACGCTCGACACGGTGTGCGCAATGACGCGCAGCGTGGCCGACTGCCTGCTCGTCGACGGCGTGCTGGCCGGCGCGCCACTGGCGGTGGCGCCGCGCAGCCTGGCCGGCGCGCGCCTGGCGCTGCCGGGCACGCTGATGCTCGACGCGCTGCAGCCCGCGGTGGCGGTGGCCTTCGAGCGCGCGCTGTCGCGCCTTTCGGCGGCCGGGGCCGCGATCGTCGAGCTGCCGCTGCGCGAACTGGCCGAGATCGCGCAGATCAATGCCCCGGGCGGCTTCTCGGCGGTCGAGGCCTGGGCCCTGCACCGCCACGACATGCAGACCCAGCGCCAGCGCTTCGACCCCCGCGTCGCCGCACGCGTGGCGCTCGGCGACGGCGTCAGCGCGGCCGACTACATCACGATGCAGCAGCGGCGGCAGGACTGGATCGGCCGCATGCAGGCCCGGCTCGCCGGCTGCGACGCGCTCGTCAGCCCCACGGTGCCGCTGCTGGCGCCGCCTGTGGCCGAGCTCGAGGCCAGCGACGAGGCCTTCTTCAAGGCCAATGGCCTGCTGCTGCGCAACACCTTCGCCATCAACTTTCTCGACGGCTGCTCCTTCACGCTGCCCTGCCAGGCCCGCGGCGAGCTGCCGGTGGGGCTGATGCTGTCGGCCGCCGGTGGCCACGACGCCGCGCTGGCCGCGCTGGCGCTGGCCGCCGAAGCCGTGCTGGCTGCATGACGATGCGCCTGTTCGTGGCGCTGCCGCTGCTGGCTGGCGAGGATCTGGCGTTGCCCGAGGGCGCGGCGCGCCACGCCAGGGTGCGGCGCGTGCAGCCCGGCGACGCGCTGCTGCTCTTCGACGGCGGCGGCTGCGACTGGCCGGCCCGCGTGCTGGCAGTCACGCGCAGCAGCGTGAGCGTGCGCGTCGGCACGCCGCAGCCGGTGGCGCGCGAGCTGGCGCTGGTGGTCACGGTGGCCGTGGTCATGCCGGCCAACGAGCGCATGGACGTGCTGGTGGAAAAGGCCACCGAGCTCGGCGTGGCGCGCATCCAGCCGCTGCACAGCGAGCGCTCGGTGCTGCGCCTGGGCGGCGAGCGCGCCGAACGCAAGCGCGCCCACTGGCAGGCCATCGCGCAGGCCGCCTGCGAGCAGTGCGGCCGCGCCGTGGTGCCCGCGGTGGCGCCGGTGCTGGCCCTGGAAGACTGGCTGCAGCAGCAGCGCGCGCAGGTGCCAGCGGCCGCGCGCTGGCTGCTCAGCCTGCAGCCGGGTGCGCGCAGCGCAGCGGCCCACGGCTGGCCAGCCGCAGGGCTCAGCATGCTGAGCGGCCCTGAGGGCGGCTTCACCCCCGACGAAGAAGCCGCCGCCCACGCGGCCGGGTTCGTGGCCGTCGACCTGGGCCCGCGCGTGCTGCGCGCCGAGACCGCGCCGCTGGCCGTGCTGGCCTGGCTGGCGCTCGGCGGCCCCATCCCAGCGGCGGGGTGAGTTGGCCGACTTGTGGTCGACACTTCAGCCTCACAGAATTCACGTTCCAAGTTCAACACCCGCACCAGGAGAACCCCATGGGCCTGCTCGACTCCGTCATCGGCGCACTCGGTCAATCGCAGGGCAGCAGCCCGGGTGGCCAGGCCGACCTCATCAGCGCCGTCATCGGCATGCTCGGCCAGGGCGGTGGCCAGGGCGGTGGCCTCGGTGGCCTGGCCGGCCTGGTGGCCAAGATGCAGCAAAGCGGCCTCGGCGACATCGCCAAGTCCTGGGTCGGCAGCGGGCAGAACCAGCCGATCTCGCCCGACCAACTCGGCGGTGTGCTCGGCGGCGATGCGGTGTCGGGCATGGCCGGTCAGCTGGGCTTGAACCCGGGCGACCTGCTCGGCCAGCTGAGCCAGATGCTGCCCCAGGTGGTGGACAAGCTGACGCCGGGCGGGCAGATCCCGCCCGGCGACATCGGCGGCCTGCTCGGTGGCCTGCTCGGTGGTCAGGGCGGCGGCGCTGCCCCGTCGGGCGGCCTGGGCGACCTGGCCGGCATGCTGGGCGGGCTGCTGGGCAAGCGCTAGGAGCCTGGTTCGGCGGTGTCGACCCGGCGCCCGAACGCCGGGTCGATGCGCAGCAGCGCAGCAGCGGCAAACGACGGCAGCGTTGCCACGCAGCCCCAGATGAAGAAGTCGACGTAGCCGAGCCGGCTCTGCAGCCAGCCGGCCCACAGGCCGGGCAACATCATGCCCAGCGCCATGAAGCCGGTGCACAGCGCGTAGTGCGCCGTCTTGTGCGCCGCCGTGCCTTCGGCGCCACCAGCCACCATCAACATGAACACCATGTAGGCGGTGAAGCCGAAGCCGTAGCCGAACTGCTCCAGCGCCAGCGCCGCACTCACCACCACCACGCTGGTCGGCTGGGTGAGGGCCAGCAGCACGAAGAGCACGTTGGGCGCGTGCATGCAGATCATCAGCGGCCACAGCAGCCGCTTGAGGCCACCGCGCGAGATCACCCAGCCGCCGAGCAGGCCGCCGAGCGTCAACGCGATGACGCCCACGGTGCCATAGGCGATGCCCACGTCCTGGGTCTTGAGGCCGAGTCCGCCCAGCGCCCGCGCGTCGAGCAGGAAGGGCGTGACGAGCTTGAGCAGCTGGGCCTCGGCAAAGCGGTAGAGCAGCAGGAAGGCCAGGATGCGCGCGATGTCGCGCTGGGCGAAAAAGGCGGCAAAGACCTTGAGGAAGTCGGCGCCGAAGGTGGCGCTGCGCGGCGCGCTGGCGTCGCCCGCCGGGCGCGGCAGCAGCCAGCGGTGCAGCAGCGCAGCGGCAGCAAAAAGTGCCGCCAGCAGCCAGAAGACCCAGGTCCAGGCCAGCACCACGCTGCCCTGGCGTTCGGCCAGCCAGCCGGCGAGGTAGACCAGGCCGCCCTGGCCGCCGAGCATGCTCAGCCGGTAGAAGGTGCTGCGCACGCCGACGAACGCGGCCTGGGTGCCTTGCGGCAGGGCCAGCATGTAGAAGCCGTCGGCCGCGATGTCGTGGGTCGCCGAGGCAAAGGCCATGAGCCAGAACATGGCCAGCGTGAGCTGCAGGAACTTCGGTGCCGGCAGCGTCAGCGCGACGAGCGCGAAGGCCACCCCGACCGCGAACTGCAGGCCCACGATCCAGCGCCGCTTGCTGCCCACGAGGTCGACGAGCGGGCTCCACAGCGGCTTGATCACCCACGGCAGGTAGAGCCAGCTCGTGTAGAGCGCGATCTCGGTGTTGGAGACACCCAGGTTCTTGTACATCACCACCGACAGCGTCATCACCACCACGTAGGGCAGGCCCTGGGCGAAGTACAGCGTGGGGATCCAGCGCCAGGGCGTCGATGCGGTCATGGGCGCGCATGTTCACACAGCGGGCCGGCTGCCCGCTGTTGTCCAGGCACTGCGCCCATTGGTTATCCCGGATGGGCCGTGCGGGGCGGCCTGGCCCACACTGCGAGCACGAAGGCCCCAGGCAGCGGGCCGCGCCGGGCGCCGGCCAATCCAACCACCCCCGAGGAGTCACCCGCATGAAACTCAAAGTCCTGGTCACGAGCCTGGCGCTCGTCGGCCTTGCCGGCCAAGCGCAGGCGCAGGCGCAGGCGCAGGCCGACCAACGCGTCACCATCACCGGCTCGAGCATCAAGCGCATCCAGAGCGAAGGCTCGCTGCCGATGCAGACGATCACGCGCGCCGACATCGACCGCCTGGGCGTGATCAGCGCCGAACAGCTGGTGTCGCGCATCAGCGCCAACGGCACCGGCGCCGACAACCTGTCGTCCAACGTCGGCATCCAGCTCGGCACCACCGACCGCAACAACAACGGCAACTCGAGCGCCAACCTGCGCGGCCTGGGTGCCAACAGCACGCTCGTGCTGCTCAACGGCCGCCGCGTCTCCACCCACGGCGCCAAGGGCAACGCGGTCGACCTCAACTCGATTCCGATGGCGGCGGTGGACCGCATCGAGGTGCTCAAGGACGGCGCCTCGGCGATCTACGGCGCCGATGCCATCGGCGGCGTCATCAACTTCATCCTGCGCAAGGACTACGCCGGCCTGGAAGCCACCGCCTTCATCGACAAGACGCAGGCCGGTGGCGGCGACCTGTACCGGCTGTCGGTGGTGGGTGGGGCGGGCAGCCTGGCCGCCAATGGCTACAACCTCATGGCCAGCGTCACGCATGACGAGCAGAAGAAGCTCGGTGGCTATGGAGAGCGCTCGTTTGCCAACGGCTACCAGCCGGCGCGCGGCCTGTCGCCCGACACCACGGGCACGCCCTTCGCCACCCAGACCGGTTCCGCCGGCACGGCGCTGGGCGCGAGCTACACCTTGCCCACGACGGGCACCCAGACCTACAACCGCGCCAACCTGCTGAGCTTCCAGGGCAACTGCGGCTCGGTGCCCACCATGTCGCAGTACGAGGCGGCGTTGTGGGGCAACCTCGGCTTCGCCCGTGCCTGCGCTTTCGACTACGGTGGCGCCGAGGTCCTGATCCAGCCGCTGGAGCGCACCAACCTGGTGGCGCGCGGCACCTTTGCGCTGAGCAACGACCACACGGTCTTCGCCGAAGTCACCGGCTCGCGCAGCAAGGCCACCAAGGACTTCGAGCCCTACCAGATCACCACCACCGGTGGCCTGGCCGCGGCGCAGTATCCGGTGGGCGGGCCGTACTACCAGAATCTGTCGGCCTTCATCCCGAGCTTCGACGCCACCAAGAAGATCGCCTACCGCTGGCGCTGCAACCTGTGCGGCAACCGCGCCATCGAGACCACCACCGACGCGATGCGCCTGCTGCTGGGCGCCGAGGGGGTGCTGTTCGGCAACTGGGACTACAAGGTGGGCCTGTCCACCGCGTCGAGCAAGGCCGACTCGCTGCTGGTGGGCGGCTACTACTTCACCGACAGCCTGATCACGGCGCTGGGCAGCGGCCAGATCAACCCCTGGCTGGCCCCCGGCCAGTCGCAGACGCCGGCGGCGGTGGCGCTGATGCAGGGCGCCAGCGCCGCGGGCACGACGCTGTTCGGCGGCAAGGCCACGCTCAAGCAGCTCGACGGCACGATTTCCGGCGAGCTCATGAAGCTGCCGGCCGGCCCGTTGGCGGTGGCCGTCGGCTTCGACGCACGCCAGGAGTCCTACGCCTTCGTCGACGGCTCGGGCCGCACGCGGGCCATCAATGCCGCGCCCTTCGACGCCGAGTTTTCGCGCGTCAAGCGCGACATCACGGCCGGCTACGCCGAGCTGGCGGTGCCGATCATCAAGGGCATGGAAGCCAGCGCCGCGCTGCGCACCGACCACTACAGCGACTTCGGCAACACCACCAACCCGAAGGTGACCTTCAAGTGGACGCCGCTCGATCAATTGCTGCTGCGCGCCTCGATCAACTCGGGCTTCCGCGCACCGAGCTTCTTCCAGCTCTACGGCGCCACCGGCGAGGCGCAGATCCCGGGCAACATCGCCGACCCGCAGCTGTGCCCGCTGGGCAACGTGGCCGGCGCCGACCTCTCGGTGTGCGCCATCCGGCCCAACGCGCGCCAGGGCGGCAACAAGGATCTCAAGCCCGAGACCTCGCGGCAATGGACGGTGGGCTTCGTCGTCTCGCCGGCCGACTGGGTGAGCATGAGCGTCGACCTGTGGCAGATCAAGCGCACCGACCTGATCTATGAACTGACGCCGCAGCAGGTCATCGCCAACTACACCACCTTCCCCGGCAACCTGGTGCGCGGCCCCAACGGCCGGCTCGACGATGCGGGTGGCTACATCCGCGCCGGCTTCGTCAATGCCGACGGCGACATCACGCGCGGCGTCGACGTCAACCTCGCGCTGGCCGGCAAGTTCACGGGCGCCACCTGGTCGGCCAAGCTCGACGGCACCTACATGGACAGCCATCGCTCGCGCATCTTCTCGTCGCAGCCCTATGTCGAGACGGTGGGCAAGTGGGCCTCGCGCGACCTCTTCGTGCGCTGGAAGCACCAGGCCTCTTTCACCGTCACCCAGGGCGACTGGAGCGCCACGGCCAGCCAGGGCTACACCGCGGGCTACAAGGACGAGGTGCCTGCCGGCACGGTGCCCGCTGGCTTCAACCCCGACGTCAAGAACTACACGCTCTACGACCTGTCGGCCACCTACTCGGGCATCAAGAACTTCACCGTCACGGCCGGCATCAAGAACCTGCTCGACACCGATCCGCCCTTCACCGCGCACAACCTCGACTTCGCCGCCGGCGCCGGTTGGGACCCGCGCGTGGCCGACCCGCGTGGCCGCGCCTTCACGCTGCGCCTGAGCTACAAGTTCTTCTGAGCCGGCACGCCGCGGCCAGCAGGGGCCCCGCGGGGCCCCTTTTTCATTGCCCTAAAGTCCAACCACCTTGATTGCGCTGCTGCTGAAGAGACTCGCCACGCTGGTGCCCACGCTGCTGGGCGTCACGCTGGTGGCCTTTGCGCTCATCCGCCTGATCCCCGGCGACCCGATCGAGATCATGGTCGGCGAGCGCCGGCTCGACGCTGCAGCGCACGCCGCGCTGATGCAGCAGATGGGCCTGGACCAGCCGCTGCCGCTGCAGTACCTGGCCTACCTGAAGCAACTGGCGCACGGCGACCTGGGTCGCAGCCTGGTGACGCGCGAGCCGGTGGCGCAGGAGTTCCAGGTGCTGTTCCCGGCGACGCTCGAACTGGCCGCGGCTGCGCTGCTGCTGGCGCTGGTGCTGGGGCTGCCGCTGGGCATCGCCGCGGCGCTGCGCCGCGGCTCTTTCTTCGACCAGGCGGTGATGGCCATCGCCACCGTGGGCAACAGCATGCCGGTGTTCTGGTGGGGGCTGATCCTGATCATGTTCTTCAGCGTCGGTCTGCAGTGGACGCCGGTGAGCGGGCGCGTGGGCATCGAGTTCGACGTGCCCTTCGTCAGCGGCTTCATGCTCTTCGACAGCGCGCTGGCCGACCTGCGCGGCGACGAGCCGGGCGCCTTGGCGTCCGCGCTGCTGCACCTGGTGCTGCCGGCCACGGTGCTGGGCACGATCCCGATGGCGGTGATCGCGCGCATGACGCGCTCGTCGATGCTCGAGGTGCTGCGCGAGGACTACATGCGCACCGCGCGCGCCAAGGGCCTCAACCCGGCGCGCGTGGTGCTCGTGCACGGCTTGCGCAATGCGCTGATCCCGGTGCTCACCGTGCTCGGGTTGCAGGTCGGCAGCCTGCTCGGCGGCGCCGTGCTCACCGAGACCATTTTCAGCTGGCCCGGCATCGGCAAGTGGCTCATCGACGCCATCGCTCGGCGCGACTACCCGGTGGTGCAGGCCGCGATCCTGATCTCGGCGCTGACCTTCATCGGTGTCAACCTGGTCGTCGACCTGCTCTACAGCGTCGTCAACCCACGCCTGCGGGGCGGGCGGTGAACACGCGGGCGGCCTTGCCTGCGCCGCTGTCACCGCCTTCACCGCCCTCCCCGTGGCGCGAATTCATCGTCGCGTTCAGCGCCAACCGCGGCGCGCTCGTCGCCTTCTGCGTCTTTGCCGCCGTCGTCCTGGGCGCCCTGCTCGCCCCCTGGCTGGCGCCGCACGACCCGGTGCAGCAGTTCCGCGACCACCTGCTCACGCCGCCCGCGTGGCAGGCCGCCGGGCTGGCGCGCTTTCCGCTCGGCACCGACGAGCTCGGGCGCTGCCTGCTCAGCCGCCTGCTCTGGGGGGCGCGCATCTCGCTCTTGATCGGTGCCGCTTCGGTGCTGCTGGCGCTGGTGCCCGGCGTCGGGCTCGGCCTGGTGGCGGCTTTCCACGAGCGCTGGCTGTCGCCGGCCATCATGCGGCTGATGGACATCCTGCTCGCGCTGCCCGGGCTGCTGCTGGCGATCGGCATCATCACGATCCTGGGGCCGGGACTCGTCAACACCGTGATCGCGATTGCTGTCGGCGCGCTGCCGGGCTACGTGCGGCTGGTGCGCGGCTCGGCGCTGGCCGAGAAGCAGCGCGAGTACGTCACCGCCAGCCGCGTCGCCGGTGCCGGCACGGCGCGCTTGATGTTCGACACCGTGCTGCCCAACTGCCTGGCGCCGCTGATCGTGAGCGCGACGCTGTCGTTCTCGTCCGCCATCCTGGAGACCGCCGCGCTCGGCTTCCTGGGCCTGGGGGTGCAGCCGCCGCTGCCGGAGTGGGGCAGCATGCTCAGCGCAGCACGCGACTACATCGAGCGCGCGCCCTGGGTGGTGACGATGCCGGGGCTGGCGATTCTGGTCACGGTGCTGGCCATCAACCTGATGGGCGACGGGCTGCGCGACGCGCTCGACCCCCAACTGCGCTCGGCTTCATGAAGCCGCTGCTCGAGATCCGCAACCTGCGCGTGCAATTCGGCGGCTTCATCGCGGTCGACGGCGTCGACCTCGAAGTCGCGCCCGGCGAGCTGCTGGGCATCGTCGGCGAATCGGGCTCGGGCAAGAGTGTCGCGATGCTGGCCGTGATGGGCCTGATCGACGCGCCGGGCGTGGTCACGGCCGATGCGATCACCTTCGACGGCCACGACCTGCTGCACATCAGCGCGGCCCAGCGGCGGCGTCTGATCGGCCAGGACATCGCGATCGTGTTCCAGGACGCGCTCAACAGTCTGAACCCGAGCCTGCGCGTCGGCGACCAGGTGCGCGAGGTGCTGCGGCTGCATCGGGGCCTGCGTGGCGCGGCGCTGGAAGCGCGCGTGCTGGAGCTCTTCGAGCGCGTCGAGATCCCGGCCGCGAAGGCGCGCCTGGACGCCTATCCGCACGAGCTGAGCGGCGGCATGAACCAGCGCGTGATGATCGCCATGGCCATCGCCTGCGAGCCGCGCCTGCTCATCGCCGACGAGCCGACAACGGCGCTGGACGTCACCATCCAGGCCCAGGTGATGGAGCTGCTGCAGCGGCTGCAGCGCGAGCGCGGCATGAGCCTGGTGCTGATCACCCACGACCTGGCGGTGATGGCCGAGATGGCTCACGAGACCAGGAACCGCGTGTGCGTGATGTATGCCGGCCAGGTGGTGGAAAGCGCGGCCGTCGACTCGCTGTTCGAGCACCCGCGCCACCCCTACACGCAGGCGCTGCTGGCGGCGCTGCCCGAGCGCAGTGCCGGCCAGCGGCGGCTGAGCGCGCTGCCCGGCGTCGTGCCCGGCCGCTTCGACCGGCCCGCGGCTTGCCTGCTGGCGCCGCGCTGCGCCTACGTGCAGGCGCGCTGCCTTAGCGAAAGGCCGCTTCTGCAGCGTGGCGTGCGCTGCTTCTACCCGCTCGTGCCATGACCACGCCCGTGCTGCAAGCCCGGAACCTGACGCGCCACTACCGCGTCAGCCGCGGCTTGCTGCAGGGCCCCGCCACCGTCAAGGCCCTGGACGGCGTGAGCTTCACGTTGCAAGCCGGCCGCACGCTGGCGGTGGTGGGCGAGTCGGGCTGCGGCAAGAGCACGCTGGCGCGCCAGCTCACGCTGATCGAGCCGCCTACCGCGGGCGCGCTGCTGCTGGACGGGCAGGACGCTGCCAGCGCAGGGCGTGCGACATTGAAGACCTTGCGCCGCCGCGTGCAGATGGTGTTCCAGAACCCCTACGCTTCGCTCAACCCGCGCAAGACGATCGCGCAGTCGCTGGCCGAGCCGCTGATGATCAACACCACGCTCGACGCTGCCCAGCGCAGCGAACGGGTGCTGCAGATGATCGAACGCGTGGGCCTGCGGCCCGAGCACGCGGCGCGCTACCCGCACATGTTCAGCGGCGGCCAGCGCCAGCGCGTGGCGGTGGCGCGCGCGATGATGCTGTCGCCGGCCGTGGTGGTGGCCGACGAGCCGACCTCGGCGCTCGACGTCAGCATCCAGGCCCAGATCCTCAACCTCTTCATGGACCTGCAGGACGCGAATGGCACCGCCTACGTCTTCATCAGCCACAACCTGGCGGTGGTGCAGCACGTGGCGCACGACGTGATGGTGATGTACCTCGGGCGCGCAGTCGAGCAAGGCGCCAAGGCCGCCGTGCTCGGCCAGGCGCTGCACCCCTACACGCGCGCGCTGCTGGGCGCCGTGCCGGTGCTCA
>JANMVM010000208.1:0-5864 GCA_031392695.1 Rubrivivax sp. | reverse complement strand
ATCCAGGCGTTGAAGGGCTCGCCCAGGATCAGCACGCCCATCAGGATCGTCGACAGCGGCCCGATCATGCCGGTCTGCGCGGTGAGCGTGGCACCGACGCGCTCGATGGCCAGCATGATCATGATCACCGGCGCAAAGGTGCACAACGTGGCGTTGAGCAGCGACAGCCACAGCACGGGCGGCGCCACCAATGCGGCGCCGAGCGGGCGCAGCAGCAGGAACTGCAGGATGCACAGCGCGCACGCCATCGAGGTGGCCCAGCCCGTCAGACGCAAGGCGCCCAGGCGCTGCACCTCGGCGCCGCTGGTCACCAGGTAGACGGCATAGGCCACTGCGCTGCCGAACACCAGCGCCGCACCGAGCCCGGTGTCGGCATCCGACAGCGTGGCCTCGTGGCCGAAGACGAGCAGCACGCCGCAATAGCTCACGGCCAGCGCCAGCAGATGGCGCGGTTGCACGCTGCGCTTGAACAGCAGCGCGCCCAGGAACAGCACCAGCGTCGGGTGGAGGTAGAGGATCAGCCGCTCGAGGCTGGCGCTGATGAATTGCAGCCCGGCGAAGTCGAGGTAACTCGCCAGGTAGTAGCCGCTGAAGCCCAGGCCCAACACGGCACCCAGGTCGCGCCGCGTCAGCGCGGCCTTGCCGCGGCCGGCCCACCAGGCCAGCGCCAGGAACAGCGGCAGCGCAAACAGCATGCGAAACATGATCAGCGTCACCGCGTCGACGCCGTGGCGATAGGCCAGCTTGACGATGATGGCCTTGGCCGAGAAAGCGATCGATCCCGCGGCGGCCAGTGCCAGGCCGGCGCCGATGGAGCGTTGCGGCAGCGCCGTCGCGCTCGCGTCGGCGCCGGTGCTCAAGCGGTGTCCCGGTTGCCGGCCCGGCCGCGCGGCGAGCGCACGACGATGGGGCCGGCGTGCTCCGTGACCTCGCCGTCGAAGTCGGCAAACATCAGGTGCGTCTGCCAGCCGGGCGACAGCGCCTGGCGCATGCGCTCAGTACCCGGCGGCCTGGCCGTCGCGACGCGGGTCGCTGGCGGCGGCGTAGCCGTCGACGGCCACGTCTCCCTGCCCTTCGTCCAGGCGCCAGATGAACTGGCCGGCGCCGTAGTCCTGGTAGCTGTCGGTGAAAGGCTGCACCGCGTGGCCGAGGTCGCGCAGACCCTGCACCGCAGCGGGGTCGAAGCCCTGTTCGGCGTTGACGAGGCCGGCGTTGAAGCGCCAGCGCGGCGCGTCGCAGGCCGCCTGCGGCTGTTGCTGGTAGTCGAGCATGCGCACGACGGTCTGCAGGTGGGCCTGCGGCTGCATGTCGCCGCCCATGATGCCGAAGCTCATCACCGGCCGGCCCTGCCGCGTCAGGAAGGCCGGGATGATGGTGTGGAAGGGGCGCTTGCCCGGGCCGACGAAGTTGTCGCTGGTCTTGTCGAGCGTGAAGCCGTGACCGCGGTTCTGCAGGCTCAGGCCGTAGCCCGGCACCACGATGCCCGAGCCGAAGCCCATGTAGTTGCTCTGGATGAAGCTGACCATCATGCCGCCGGCATCGGCCGCGCTGAGGTAGATGGTGCCGCCCTGCGGTGCGTGGCCAGGGCCGTGGTCCTGGGCCAGGCGCGGGTCGATGAGGCGCGCGCGGCGCGCCAGGTAGTCGCGGTCGAGCATCTGCGCCGGCGTCAGCCGCATCGTGCGCGGCTCGGCGACGTGCCGGTAGACATCGGCGAAGGCCAGCTTCATGGCTTCGATCTGCAGGTGCTGGCTGGCCGTGCCGTCCACCGGCAGCGCAGCCATGTCGAAGTGCTCGAGGATGCCCAGCGCGATCAGCGCCGCGATGCCCTGCCCGTTGGGCGGCATCTCGTGCACCGTGTAGCCGCGGTAGTCCTGCTCGATCGGCTTGACCCACTCGGGCCGGTAGGCCGCGAAGTCGGCGGCCGTCATGACGCCGCCGTGGGCGCGGGCGTGCGCAGCGGCAGCGGCGGCGATCTCGCCGCGGTAGAAGGCCTCGCCCTTGGTTTGCGCGATGAGCCGCAGCGTGCGCGCCGCTTCGGTGAAGGCAAAGCGCTCGCCGACCTGCGGCTCGCGGCCGCGGGGCAGGAAGGCCTGGGCGAAGCCCGGCTGGCTGGTCAGCTCGGGCAGGCCGGCGGCGTTGCGCCACTTTTGCTGCACGATGACCGACACCGCGTAGCCGCGCTCGGCGGTCTCGATGGCTGGCGCCAGCAGGTCGGCAAAGGGCAGCTTGCCGAAGCGGTCGTGCAGTGCCACCCAGCCGGCGACGGCGCCGGGCACGGTGACGCTGTCCCAGCCGCGCTTGGGCGGCGTGCGCGTGTCGGCGCCGTATTTCTTCAGGAAGTACTCGGGCGTCCAGCCCTGCGGCGCCCCGCCGCTGGCGTTGAGGCCGTGCAGTTGCTGGCCGTCCCACAGGATGCAGAAGGCGTCCGACCCCAGGCCGTTGCTGCACGGCTCGACGAGCGTCATCATCGCTGCGCTGGCGATCGCGGCGTCGACCGCGTTGCCGCCGGCTTGCAGCATGCGCAGGCCGGCCTGCGCCGCCAGCGGGTGCGAGGTGCTGACGATGTTGCGCGCAAAGACCGGTGAGCGCTGGCTGGCGTAGCCGGTGCTCCAGTCGAAGGGGTGGCGGACATTCATGGCTTGGCTCATTCGGTGGTGATCCTGCGATCCTTGATGATGCGGGCCCAGCGCTCGCTGTCGGCGGCCACCAGGGCGGCAAACTGCGCCGGCGTGTTGGGCGGCGCAACTTCGGCACCCAGGCGGGCAAAGCGCTCCTGCACGTCGGTCGAGCGCAGTGCGGCGTTGATCTCGGCGTTCAGGCGCGCCACCAAGTCGGCCGCCAGCCCCTTGGGCGCGTAGATGCCGAACCAGGTGGTGGAGACAAAACCGGGCAGGCCCGATTCGGCCACCGTGGGCAGATCGGGCGCCAGCGCCGAGCGCGTGGCACTCGTCACCGCCAGCGCCTTGAGTTTGCCGTCCTTGACGTGCGGCATGCCCGAGACGACGCTGTCGAACAGCAGGTGGGTCTTGCCCGACACCAGGTCGGGAATGGCCAGCGCCGTGCCGCGATAAGGGATGTGGGTGATGAACAGGCCGGCCTGCGCCTTGAAGGCCTCGCTCGTCAGGTGCACGATGGTGCCGTTGCCGCTGGACGCGTAGTTCAACTGCCCCGGCCGCGCCTTGGCGTAGGCCACCAGCTCCCGGATGTTGGCCACCGGCAGGCTCAGCGGCACCAGCACCACGTTGGGCGCGTTGGCGACGTGGGCGATGGGCGTGAAGTCCATGTCAGGGCCTAGGGCCTTGTAGGGCAGATTGGCGCTGAGGTGCGGCCCGATGGCGTGCGTGCTGCTGGTGGCCAGCAGCAGGGTGTTGCCGTCGGCCGCGGCCTTGGCGACCTCGGCGCTGCCCAGCGAGCCGCCGGCACCGGCGCGGTTGTCGACCACCACGGTCGCGCCCAGCCCCGTGCCCAGGCGCTGCGCCAGCGAGCGCGCCAGCAAGTCGGTGGCGCCGCCGGCCGGGAACGGCACCACCAGGCGCAGCGGCTTGGCGGCACTTTGCGCCAGCGCCAGGGCGGGCGCCAGCGCGAACAGCGCGAGGCCGAAGCCATGGAGTGCACGTCGTTTCATGGTCGGCAAACTAGCTTGTTGAACAGCCCTGGATTGTGCCGGCAGCGTGCGCCGCGGCCGCTGCTACAGCGGCCGGCTTACCGCAGCGGACACGTCGCTGCCGACATAACGGCGCAAGACCGGGGGCTCGGCGCCGAGATGGAAGGCCATGCGCTGGGTGCGCAATTCGGCGTCGAAGGCGGTGAAACGTTCGAGCCGGCGCTGGTGCTCGACCCAGTTCTCGTCGACGAAGTACTCGATGTAGCGCCCGGGCTCGGCGACGTCGCGGAACAGACCCCAGCTGAGCGCGCCCTGGCGCAGGCGGGCGCGGCGCGTGCGTTGCATGACATCGGCAAAGGCGGCGGCGCGCTCGGGGTCGATCTGGTACTCCAGCGTCACCATCACCGGTCCCTCTTCGGGGCCGATGTCCTGCGCCGGATCGGGTGCACCTCGCATCAGCGTGGCGGGCGTGAAGTCGATCTCGACGCCGCCTTCGACCGACAGCCGGCGCGTCGCCAACAGCACGCCGACGCCGAACACCGCGGCGGCCACCACCGCGCTGCGCACGTCCAGCCAGGTCGCCACCTGCCCCCACACCAGCGAGCCCGCAGCGGCGCCGCCCATCAGCGCCATCTGGTAGATCGACATGCCGCGCGCGCGCACCCAGTCGGGCATCGCGATCTGCGCCGACACGGTGAGCGAATTGGCCACCGAAATCCAGGCCATGCCGATGACGACCATCGCCGGCAGCGCGATCCAGATCTCGGGCACGAAAACGATCAGGCACGACAGCACGGCGTGGATCAGGGTGCCGGCGCGCACGAACTGGTCGCGGTCGAAGCGCAGGCGCCAGCGCGGGAAGTACAGCGCCGCGACGATGGCCCCGGCGCCCACGCTCGACAGCATCACCGTGAAGGTGCCGGCACCGCCGCCGTGCAGCGTGCGCGCCACCAGCGGCAGCAGCGCGACGAGCGCCGTGGCCTGCAGGAAGAAAAGGAAGATGCGCAGCAGGATGACCTTCAGGCGCGGCGACTGCAGGGTGTAGGTCAAGCCCACGCGCATCGCGCCCACGAAGCGTTCACCCGGCAAGGCACTGGTACGCGGCGCGCTCTTCCAGCGCAGGATGAGCACGAAAGCCACCGCCGCCAGCACGGTGTTGAGCACGAACACCACCGCCGGGCTGAAGGCGGCCAGCAGCGCGCCGGCCAGCACCGGGCCGATGACGCGCGACAGGTTCATCGCGATGCCGTTGAGCGCCAGCGCCGCCGGCAGCTCGGCGCGCGGCACGATCTGCGGCACGATGGCGGCGAACACCGGCCAGCGCATGGCCAGGCCGATGCCGTTGCTGAAGGTCAGCAAGAGCAGCATCGGCGCCGTCAGCTGCCCGCTCAGCGACAGCGCCGCCAGCACCAGCGCGTTGACGCTCACCCACAGCTGCGTGGCGGCAAAGTAGCGCCGCCGGTCGAGGATGTCGGCCAGCGCGCCGCTGGGCAGGCCGAGCAGAAACACCGGCAGCGTCGACGCCGTCTGCACCAGCGCCACCATCACCGGGCTGGTGGTCAGCGACGTCATCAGCCAGGCGGCTGCCACGTCGTTCATCCACATCGTCATGTTGGCGGCCAGCCAGGCCAGCCAGAGGCCGCGGAAGACGGGCTCCCTCAGCGGTGCGAGTGCGGCGGGGGTGGGCATGCGGGCAGGTTAACCCATCGATTGGAGCCAGAAAGCACAGGGCCCCGTGAAGGGGCCCTGGTGGGAATGGGCGCCGCAACAGGGCCCCGGCACTGACCGGCTGGCGCCGTCACTCCTCCTGGAAAGCGACCTCGCGTTTCTTGCGGATCGACGGCAGCATCACCACCACGATCATCAGGAATGCCGCGATCAGCAGGCCGGCCGACAGCGGCCGCGTCATGAAGGTGGCCCAGTCGCCACGGCTGAGCAGCAGGGCGCGGCGCAGGTTCTCTTCCATCATCGGGCCCAGGATGTAGCCCAGCAGCAGCGGCGCCGGCTCGCAGCCGAGCTTGTAGAACGCGTAGCCCACGATCGCGAAGAAGGCGCCTGCATAGACGTCGAAGGGGCTGTTGTTCAGCGTGTACAGGCCGATGGCGCAGAACACCATGATGGCCGGGAACAGGAAGCGGTAGGGCACCGTCAGCAGCTTGATCCACATGCCGATCAGCGGCATGTTCAGGATCACCAGCATCAGGTTGCCGACCCACATGCTGGCGATCAGGCCCCAGAACAGCTGCGGGTTGCTGGTCAT
>JANMVM010000022.1:0-8940 GCA_031392695.1 Rubrivivax sp. | reverse complement strand
GCTCAGTGGCCGCCGCCAGGGCCAGGGCGGTGCCCCAGGCGCCGGCGCCCAGGACGACGATCTTCATCGCACCTGGCGCCCGGCCATGACTCAGTTCGCGCCGGTGATGATGCGCGAGGCGCCGTTGCCCGCGGCAGCCTGGGCTTGCTGGGCTTCGAACATGGCCTGGAAGTTGACTTCGGTGAGCAGGATCGGCGGGAAGCCGGCCCGCGTGCAGACGTCGGACACGATGGCGCGCAGGTAGGGGTAGATCATCTGCGGGCAGACGATGCTGATGATGCCCTGCATCTGCTCTTCGGGCACGTGGCGGATCTCGAAGATGCCGGCCTGCTTGGCCTCCACCAGGAACAGCAGCTTGTCCTTGACCTTGGTGGTCACGGTGGCGGTGACGGTGACCTCGTAGATGCCGTCGCTGACCGGCGCCGCGGCCATGCCCAGGTTGATGTCGACCTGCGGCTGCGCCTGCTCGAGCAGGATTGCGGGCGAATTGGGTTGCTCCAGCGACAGATCCTTCAGGTACATGCGCTGGATCTGAAAAACGGGGGTCTCGTCGGCCATGATGTTTCTCTAGGTGAAAGAAGGCCCGTCGCCGCCAGGGCGCCGGGCCGGAGCCGCGCATTATCTGCCAGGGTTTTCGGCCTTCCGGCGCGCTTCAGCGGGCCAAATGCACGGACGGGCCAATCAGCGGCCCAGCAGGGGCGCCAGGGCGCCGCGCTGGTCGAGCGCCATGAGCTCGTCGCAGCCCCCGACGTGGGTCTCGCCGATGAAGATCTGCGGCACCGTGCGGCGCCCGGTGAGCGCCACCATGTGGTCGCGCTGAGCGGGGTCGAGGTCGACCCGGATCTCCTCGATCTGCTCCACGCCGCGCTGCTTGAGCAGCGCCTTGGCGCGCACGCAATACGGGCACACCTGCGTGGTGAACATCTTGACGGCGGTCATGCACGGATCCTCGTGAGGTCAAAGCGCGGATTGTCCGGTTTCGGCCGAAGCCTTGCAGGACGCCGCGTCAAGCCGCCTTTTCAGCTGCCTTTTCAGCCACCTTGCTCACGGGCAGCTGGGCTTCGCGCCAGGCCGCGGTGCCGCCGGTCACGGCGACCGCCTTTTCATAGCCGGCCTTGCGCAGCTGCGCCGCAGCGCGGCCGGCGCGCGCGCCGGTGGGGCACATCAGCAGGATCGGCAGCGTCTTGTTGCTGGGCACGTCCTTGGAACCCTCGAGCTGCGCCAACGGCACGTTGCGCGCACCGTGAGCATGGGCGGCGGCGAACTCGGCCGCCTCGCTGACGTCGATGAGCACGCCCTTCTCGCGGTTGATCAGGCGCACCGCCTCGGCGGTGCCGATCGAACCCGCACCGCCGCCGCCCTTGCGCAGCACCGGCCACACCAGCAAGCCACCCGAGACCAGGGCCACCAGAAAGAGATGCCAGTTATCAACGATGAATTTCAATGGGGCCGCCGCAGGTGTGCAAAACGTCGAATTATAGAATCCGGCTCCATGCACAAGCTCGTCCTGATCCGCCACGGGGAATCGACCTGGAACCTCGACAACCGATTCACCGGCTGGACCGACGTGCCGCTGACTGCCACCGGCGTGCAGCAGGCGCGCCAGGCCGGGCGGCTGCTGCGCGAGGCTGGCTACGAATTCGACCTTGCCTACACCTCGGTGCTCAAGCGAGCGGTGTGGACGCTGTGGCATGCGCTGGACGAGATGGACCGCACCTGGCTGCCGGTGCACAACGACTGGCGCCTGAACGAGCGCCACTACGGCGCGCTGCAGGGCCTGAACAAGGCCGACATGGCGCGCCAGTTCGGCGCCGAGCAGGTGCTGGTGTGGCGCCGCAGCTATGACACGCCGCCGCCGGCGCTGGAGCCCGGCGACGCCCGCAGCGAGCGCAGCGACCTGCGTTACGCCAAGCTGGCGCCGGCGCAGGTGCCGCTGACCGAATGCCTGAAGGACACCGTCGAGCGCGTGCTGCCGTTCTGGATCGAGCGCCTGGCGCCCGCCATCCGATCCGGCCAGCGCCTGCTGATCGCGGCCCACGGCAACAGCATCCGCGCCCTCGTCAAGTACCTGGACGGGATCGGCGACGACGACATCGTGGGCGTCAACATCCCCAACGGCATCCCGCTCGTCTACGAACTCGACGCAGCGCTCAAGCCGATCAGGAGCTACTACCTCGGAGACGCCGAGGCGGCCGCCCGGGCCGCCGCTGCCGTTGCCGCGCAGGGGCAGGCCCAGCCTTGAGGGTCTGAAGACCTGGCTCAGGCCAGCGCCTGAACCGCCGCCGCCAGCAGCGGCACCACGGTGACGGCGTTGCTGGCATGCGGCACGCAGTCGCTGCTCCAGACCTGGCGCACGCCGGCAGCCTTGACCTGGGCCAGCGCATCGTCGACGAAGAGCGCGTGCGTGACCACCACGTCGACACTGGCCGCGCCACCGGCCAGCGCGCCACGCGCCGCAGCCACCAGCGTGCGCCCGGTGCTGGCCACGTCGTCCATCAGCACCACGGCGCGGCCGCTGACGTCGACGCTGGGCAGCGACACCTCCACGTTGCGGTCGCCATGGCGCTGCTTGTGGCACACCGCGTGATCGAGGCCATGGGCCGCCGCCGCCACGCGCACCCACTGCCCGGCTTCTTCATCGGGCGCCATCAGCAAGGCGCCCGGCACCTGGCGCGCCACGTGGGCGCCCAGTGCCGGCGCCGCACTCAGCGCCACGCCGCGGCGGCCGGGGACGACCGCGTCCAGCGTGGCCACGCGGTGCAGATGGGGGTCGACGGTGATCACGGCATCGAAGGCAAACGCCAGCAGGCGGCCGAGGTGGCGCTGGCTGACCACTTCGCCCGGCGTGAAGGCCAGGTCCTGCCGCATGTACGCCAGGTAGGGGCTGACGAGCGTGAGGTGCCGCGCCCCCAGTTCGCGTGCACCTGCCGCACTCAGCAGCAGCGGCGCGAGCCGCTCATTGGCCCGCTGCAGCCCGCGCAACAGCACCACGCGCTCGGGCAGCAAGGCCGGCAGCCGCAGCCGGGTTTCGCCATCGGGGAAGCGGTGCTCGTCGACGAGCACCAGCGTCCAGCCCAGCGCCGCCGCCAGGCCCTGCGCCAGGGTGGCTTCATCGGCGAAGGCCAGCACCAGGCTCATCGCCGAGCTTCGGGGAGCAGTCGCTCGGCCATCAACTCGCGCAGATGCCCGGCCAGCGCGCGCCGGTCGGCATGCCGGGTGGCCAGCGCGGGCAGCACATCGACCTGGACGCCGAGGCCGCGCGCCGAGGCCACGCGCCACACGCTTTGCAGCAGCGTGGTGTCGCCGACGTAGGTCACGGCCAGGCTGAAGGCTTGCTGAGCGTCGAAGAAACGCAGCACCACGGGCTGCACCGGCGTGCCGGTGGCCACCGCCGCCTGCAGCAGATTGGCGTGAAAGGGCAGCAACCCGGGCCCGAGGCCGGTGGTGCCTTCGGGGAACACGGCCACCGAGTCCCCGGCCTGCAGCGCCGCGGCCACCGCGTGCACGACGCGCACCGCGTCGCGCTTGCGCTCGCGCTCGATGAACAGCGTGCCGGCGTTGCGGATCAGCCAGCCCAGCAGCGGCCAGTGCAGCACATCGGCCTTGGACACGAAGCGCGCCTGCGGCGCGGCGGCATGGATGGCGGCGATGTCCAGCCACGAGACGTGGTTGGCGACGAACAGGGTCGCCCCGGGTCGCGGCGTGCCACTGACCTGAAGCGTCAGCCCGAGGGCGCGCACGAGCCCGACCGACCACCAGCGGATGCGCTCGTGGCGCGCGGCGGCGTCGAGCGCCGGGAAGCGCGTCATCACGAGCATGCCATGCAGCACATGGCTGACAGCGCACAGCAGGCGCCAGACCGCCAGCGCCGTGCGCATCAGCGCGCGACCGCGGCAGCGGCGGGCACGGCGCTCGCTTCATAGGCCACCGTGCCGGCCACCAGCGTGACACGCACGCGGCCGGGCAGGGCCATGCCGGTGCTGGCAAAGGCAAAAGGCGTGTGCTTGCCCTGGCTGGCCAGCAGCGCCGGCTCGACGGCCCACTCGGCTTCGGGGTCGAAGACACAGATGTCGGCCACGCCGCCCTCGACCAGGCGGCCGGCGCTGGTGCCGAGCGAGCCGATGGCGTCGCCCAGCACGCGCACCGGGTCGTGCGTGACGCGCGACAGCGCCAGCGCCAGTGGCAGCCGGCTGTCCCGGCCCCAGCGCAGCGCCAGGCTGAGCAGCAGCTCCAGCCCGGTGGCGCCCGGCTCGGCCTCGCCGAAGGGCAGGTTCTTCATGTCGTCGGCGACCGGGTTGTGGTCGGAGACCAGCGCGTCGAGCGTGCCGTCGGCGAGGCCGGCGCGCAGCGCGTCGCGGTCGGCGCCCTGGCGCAGCGGCGGCGTCAGGCGCATGTCGGGGTTGAAGTAACCGATGTCGACATCGGTCAGGTGCAGCGAGTGGATGCTGACGTCGGCCGTCACCGGCAGGCCGGCGGCCTTGGCCGCGCGCACCAGCGCCACGCCGCCGGCACTGGACAGGCGGCAGAGGTGGACGCGGGCCTGCGTGGCGCGCACCAGCTCGAGGATGGTGTGCAGCGCGATCGTCTCGGCCATCGCCGGCACGCCCGACAGGCCCAGGCGCGTCGCCATCGCGCCCTGGGCCGCCACGCCCTTGCCCAGCCACGCATCCTGCGGCCGCAGCCACACCGTGTAGCCGAAGGTGGCGGCGTACTGCAGCGCGCGCTGCAGCACGAGGGTGTCGGTGATCGCGACGTCGGCCTGCGAGAAGCCGACGCAGCCGGCCTCGGTGAGCTCGGCCATCTCGGTCAGCGCCTGGCCTTCGAGCTTGCGCGTCAGCGCGCCGAGCGGAAACAGCCGGCAGCGCGACAGCTTGCGGGCGCGGAACTTGAGCATCTCGACGAGGCCGGGCTCATCGAGCACGGGGTCGGTATCAGGCAGGCAGACGAGGCTCGTGACGCCACCGGCTGCGGCCGCCGCGAGTTCGCTTTCGAGCATGCCTTCGTGCTCTTGCCCTGGCTCGCGCAGCCGCGCCGCGAGGTCGACGAGGCCGGGCGCGACGACCAGACCAGCGGCATCGATGCTGCGGTCGGCGCGGAACTCGCTCGCCGGCCCGATGCTGACGATGCGGCCCGAAGCGATGGCCACGTCGGCAATTTCGTCACGGCCCGAAGCCGGGTCGACGACACGGCCGTTGCGGATGAGGATCTTCATGCGGCGTTGCCTGCGATGGTGCTCATCACCGCCATGCGCACCGCGATGCCGAAGGTGACTTGCGGCAGGATCACGCTGTGGCTGCCGTCGGCCACCGCGGAATCGATCTCGACACCGCGGTTGATGGGGCCGGGATGCATGACGATGCAATCGGCCTTGGCCAGCGCGAGCTTCTCCGGCGTCAGGCCGTAGCTCTTGGAGAACTCGCCGGCGCTGGGCAACATGGCGCCGCTCATGCGCTCGTTCTGCAGCCGCAGCATGATGATGACGTCGGCGCCGCGGATGCCCTCGGCCATGTCGTGGCAGACGCGCACGCCCATCGCCGACAGATCGCCGGGCACCAGCGTCTTGGGGCCGACGGCCCGGATTTCGGGCACCCCGAGCGTGGTCAGCGCGTGGATGTCGGAGCGCGCGACGCGCGAATGCACGATGTCGCCGACGATGGCCACCGTGAGCTCCGAGAAGTTGCGCTTGAAGTGGCGGATGGTGTACATGTCCAGCAGCCCCTGCGTGGGGTGGGCATGGCGCCCGTCGCCGGCGTTGACGACGTGGACGTGGGGCGCCACGTGTTGCGCGATGAGGTAGGGCGCGCCGCTTTCGGCGTGGCGCACGATGAACATGTCGGCGTGCATGGCCGAGAGGTTGGCGATCGTGTCAAGCAGGCTCTCGCCCTTGGCCGTGCTGCTGCGCGCGATGTCCAGGTTGATGACGTCGGCGGACAGCCGCTTGGCCGCGATCTCGAAGGTCGTGCGCGTGCGCGTGCTGTTCTCGAAGAAGAGGTTGAAGACGCTCTTGCCGCGCAGCAGCGGCACCTTCTTGACGTCGCGGTCGTTGACGCTGAGGAAGGTGCCGGCGGTGTCCAGGATCTGCGTCAGCACGGCCTTGGGCAGGCCTTCGATCGACAGCAGGTGGATCAGCTCGCCGTGCGCATTGAGCTGGGGGTTGCGGCGCATCAGCATCAGCCGGCCTCGGTGACGCTGAAGGTGAAGGTGAAGGCGCTGTCGTCGGCGCGCTGCAGCGACAGCTTCTGCGTCGGCGGCAGCACCACCCGGGCGGCGGCAAAGGCGGCGGCCACCGGCAGCTCGCGCCCGCCGCGGTCGACCAGCACCGCCAGCGTCACGCTGGCCGGGCGGCCGAAGTCGAACAGCTCGTTGATCACGGCGCGCACGGTGCGGCCGGTGTAGAGCACGTCGTCGACGAGCAGGATGTGGCGGCCATCGATGGCAAAGGGCAAGCTCGTCGGGTCGGTGCCGGCGGCCAGGCCGCGGGCGGAAAAGTCATCGCGGTGCAGCGTGCTGCTGATGACGCCGTGCGCGCCCGGCAGCGCCAGGTCGCGCTGCAGCCGCTCGGCCAGCCAGGCGCCGCCGCTCCAGATGCCGACCAGGGCGACACCCGGCTTGAGCCACGGGCGCACGCCGTCGCGCAGCTCGGTGTACAGCGATTCGGCGTCAAGCTGCAGCATCGTCGGCGGGCTTGGGCAGGTGGCGCAGGAACTGGGCCAGGATCAGCGCCGCCGCCGCCGCGTCGGCATCGCTCGCACCCAGGCTCAGGGCTTCGGTGGTGGTGTAGCGCTCGTCGACCTCGTGCACCGGCAGCCGGAAGCGGCCGTGCAACTGGCGCGCGAAACGCCGCGCGCGCAGCGTATTGTCGTGTGGCGCACCGTCCGGGTGGCAGGGCACGCCGACGACGAGCGCATCGGGCTGCCATTCGCCGATCAGCGTCGCCAGCGCGGCAAAGCGCGCATCGCCCTCGGCGGCCACCGTCTTGAGCGCCTGGGCCTGGCCGAGCAGGCTGTTGCCCACCGCCACGCCGACACGGCGGGTGCCGAAATCGAAAGAAAGGAAGGTCTGCGCTGGCACGGTCAGCGCACCCGCTCAGGCATGCCCGGCCTCTTGCGAGAGCATGCGCGGGTCGAAGCCGAGCAGGCCCATGGCGCGGTCGTAGCGTTTCTCGATCGGGGTGTCGAAGATCACGGCCGGATCGGCGTCCACCGTGAGCCAGCCGTTGCGGCCGAGTTCGTCCTCGAGCTGGCCGGCCTGCCAGCCGCTGTAGCCCAGCGTGATGAGCACCTTGGCCGGGCCGCTGCCGTCGGCCAGCGCCTCGAGCACGTCCTTGCTGGTCGTCATCTCCAGGCCGCCGGGCACCGACAGCGTGGAGTTGTACTGCACCGCGCCGGCGCCGCGCTTTTCGTGCAGCACGAAGCCGCGCTCGGTCTGCACCGGGCCGCCGAAGTACACCGGCTGCTCGGCCAGCTCTTCGCGGTCGAGCGTGAGCTCGACCTTCTCGAACAGGCTGCGCAGCTTGATGTCGATGGGCTTGTTGATGACCAGGCCGAGCGCGCCGTTCTCGTTGTGCTCGCACAGGTAGACCCCGCTGCGCTCGAAGACCTCGTCGGCCATGCCGGGCATGGCGATCAGAAACTGGTTGGTGAGGTCGATGCGGGAAGCGGGGCCCATGCGCCGGATTCTAGGCGGTGGAGCACACTAGCGACCGTGGAAAAACGAGCTGCTGACAAACCTTTGGACCGCGCCCTTGTGTGGCTGCGCCGTGACCTGCGGGTCGACGACCATGCCGCGCTGCACCACGCGCTGCGCGCCGCGCGCCAGGTGTGGTGCGCCTTCGTCTTCGACCGCGCCATCCTCGATCCACTGCTGGCGCTCGGGCAGCAGGCCGATCGCCGCGTCGAGTTCATCCGCGACAGCCTGGTCGGTGTCGACGCCGAACTGCAGGCGCTGGCCGCCTCGCACGGCGTCGAGGGCGCCGGGCTCATCGTGCGCCACGGCGCGGCGGCCGAGACGGTGGTCGCGCTGGCGCGCCAGCTCGGCGTGCAGGCGGTCTATGCCAACCACGACGACGAGCCGGCAGCGATGGCCCGTGACTCCCGCGTGCGCGGCCTGCTCGCCGACCAAGGCGTGGCCTTGCACACCAGCAAGGATCACGTGGTCTTCGAGCGCAGCGAGGTGCTGACGCTGAGCGGCGGCGCCTTCTCGGTCTTCACGCCCTACAAGAACGCCTGGCTGAAGAAGTGCGAACCCTACTTCCTGCAGGCCTACCCGGTGGCCCGCCACGCTTCGGCACTGGCGCCGCGCCCGGCCGCCCTGCCCGGCGTGCCGGCGCTTGAGGACATCGGCTTTGCGCGCACCAACCTGCACCAGCTGCGCCTGCCCAGCGGCCCGGCGGGCGCGCAGGAGCTGCTGCTCGACTTTCTCGAGCGCATCGATCAGTACCACGAGACGCGCAACTTCCCCGCCGTCAAAGGGCCGAGCTACCTCAGCACGCACCTGCGCTTCGGCACGGTGTCGATCCGCCAACTGGCGCGCGAGGCGCACGCCCGGCGCGAAGGCGGCTCGCGCGGCGCCGAGGTCTGGCTGTCGGAGCTGATCTGGCGCGACTTCTACCACCAGATCCTGCACCACCACCCGCGCGTCGTCACGGGCTCCTTCAAACCGGAATACGACCGCATCAAGTGGGAGCACGGCAAGCAGGCCGACGCGCTGTTCGCGGCCTGGTGCGAAGGCCGCACCGGCTACCCGCTGGTCGACGCCGCCATGCACCAGATCAACCAGACCGGCTACATGCACAACCGCCTGCGCATGGTGGTGGCGAGCTTCCTGAGCAAAGACCTCGGCATCGACTGGCGCCGTGGTGAAGCCTACTTCGCGCTGCACCTGAACGACTTCGACCTCGCTGCCAACAACGGCGGCTGGCAGTGGGCGGCGTCATCGGGC
>JANMVM010000124.1:0-17458 GCA_031392695.1 Rubrivivax sp. | reverse complement strand
GCAAACCCTTGACGCACCAAAGGGTGCGACTGCGGGTCTGCGCCTAGCCTGCCGAAGAAATCCATCGTTCTCATGATGTGACCGTATTTGTGAAAGCGACTACTAAGTCGGCCGGCGCAGCACCTGCACGGCGGCCAGGGCGAGCGCGGTAAAGAGGGCCAGGCTGTAGAACTCGTAGGACACGCCGGCGAGCTTGACGGCGGCGTCGGCGCAGCTCGCGTAGGCGGCGAAGACCTCGGGCCACAGCGTGTCCAGCCCCAGCGTGCCGACGATGCGATCGGCCAGCGTCAGATTGCACGACACGCTGCTGGCGGCCACGAAGTGCTGCCACAGCGCCGCCGCGGCGCCGCCACCAGCCAGCATCAGCACGAGCGCGCCGCTGGCGCGCCGCGCCCCCGGCTGATGCCACAGTAGCCCGGGCAGCGCCGCCAGCGCGATGGCGACGAAGATCACGCGCTGCAGCACGCACCAGGGGCAGGGCTGCTGGTCGAAGACGTGCTGCGACACGAGCGCCGCGCCCACGGCGGCCAGCGACAGCACCACGGCCGCGACCAGCAGCGCGCCGGGGCCTAACGCGGCGCCGGCCATCCTGCCGGTCATCAGCCGACTTCGGCGATGAGCTCGATCTCGACGCAGGCGCCCATCGGCAGCTGCGCCACGCCGAAGGCGCTGCGCGCGTGCGCGCCCACCTCGGCACCGAAGACCGTGCCCAGCAGCTCGCTGCAGCCGTTGGTCACCAGGTGGTGCTCGGTGAAGGTGCTGGTGCTGTTGACCAGGCTCAGCACCTTGACGATGCGCTTGACGCGCGCCAGGTCACCGACGGCCGCTTGCAGCGTGCCCATGAGGTCGATGGCCACGGCGCGCGCGGCCAGCTTGCCTTCTTCGGTGCTGGTGCTCAGCCCGAGCTGGCCGACCCAGGGCTTGCCGTTCTTCCTGGCAATGTGGCCGCTGATGAAGACCAGGTTGCCGGTGCGCACAAAGGGCACGTAGGCCGCGGCCGGCACGCCCACGGGCGGCAGCGTGATGCCCAGCGATTGCAGGCGATCCTGAGGGGTCATGGCAGGTCCTTGGAATGGAGCGCGGCATCCTACACTGCACCGTCATGGCGCCCCTGGTCGCAGCGTTTGCTCAAGGCCCCGGCCTGGCGCTGTCGTGGGCGCTGCCGGCCCTGGCCTGGCTGGCGGGCAGCGCCTGGCAGCTGCAGATGCCGGTGCTGTGGGACGCCACCCGGGTCGCGATGATCCTGGCGCTGGGGATCGTTATGGCGCTGCTGGGCTGGCGTTGGCGCGGCCGCTGGGCCGGCCTGGCACTGGCCGGCGCAGCGGCGCTGCTGCTCGGCTTTGCCACCACGCACTGGCGCGCCCAGACCCGGCTGGCCGAAGTCGTGCCGGCGGCCCTGGAAGGGCAGGATCTGCGCCTCACGGGCAGCGTGGCGTCGCTGCCGCGCGAGAGTATCGAAGGCACGCGTTTCGTGTTCGAGGTCGAGTCCGCCACGCGCGCCGGCCTGGCGGTGGCGATCCCGCAGCGCCTGGCACTGGGCTGGTACCGCGGCGTCGACGAGGACGCGCTGCTCGGCGGCCCGGCCGAGCCGGTGCGTGCCGGGCAGCGCTGGCAGTTCACGGTGCGGCTGCGCCAGCCCCATGGCACGCTCAACCCGCATGGCTTCGACCTCGAGCTGTGGCTCTTCGAGCAGGGCATCCGCGGCAGCGGCACGGTGCGCGCGAAGCCCGGCGACGAAGCACGCAAGCTGCAAGAGCACGCCGGCCAGGCGATCGAGCGCCTGCGCCAGGACGCACGCGACGCCATCCAGGTGCGCGTCGCCGACACCGCGGCCGCCGGCGTGCTGGCGGCGCTGGCCATCGGCGACCAGGCGGCCATTGAGCGCGAGGACTGGGACCTCTTCCGCGCCACCGGCGTCGCGCACCTGATGAGCATCTCGGGCCTGCATGTGACGATGTTCGCCTGGCTGGCGGGCGGGCTCAGCGGCTGGCTCTGGCGTCGTTGGCCGCGCGGCCTGCTGCTGTGCCCGGCGCCGACGGTGGCGCGCGCGAGCGGTCTCGTCGCCGCGACGCTGTACGCGCTGCTGGCCGGCTGGGGCGTGCCGGCGCAGCGCACGGTGTGGATGATCGCGGCCGTGGTGCTGCTGCGCCAGGCGGGGCTGCGCTGGCCCTTGCCGGCGGTGCTGCTGGCCGCGGCGCTGGTGGTCACGCTGCTCGACCCCTGGGCGCTGCTGCAGGCGGGCTTCTGGCTGTCGTTCGTGGCCGTGGCGCTGCTCGTGGTGTCGGAGCCCGTGGAGCGCGCGGCGGTACAGGCAGCGGAGCACGCGGCGGGCTGGCGCGGCCGCATCGCCACCACGCTGCGATCGGCGCTGCGCACGCAGGCCGTGGCCACGGTGGGCCTGGCGCCGTTGTCGCTGCTGTTCTTCCAGCAGCTCTCGGTGGTCGGCTTTGCCGCCAACCTGGTGGCGATCCCGCTCGTCACGCTGCTCATCACGCCGCTGGCGCTGCTGGGCCTGTTGATGCCGCCGCTGTGGAGCCTGGCTGCGGCGTTGGTGCAAGGCCTGTCGGGCCTGCTGCAGGTCTTGGCGGCGTCGCCGCTGGCGGTGTGGCAGGCGGCCGTGGCGCCGCCCTGGGCCGTGGCGGCCGGCCTGCTGGCGGCCCTGCTGGCGGTGCTGCCCTTGCCTTGGCGCCTGCGCCTGCTGGCGCTGCCGCTGATGCTGCCCCTGCTCATGCCAGCTGCGGTACTGCCGGCGCCCGGCCGCTTCGAGCTGCTGGCGGCCGACATCGGCCAGGGCACGGCGGTGCTGGTGCGCACCGCGGGCCACCTGCTGGTCTACGACACCGGCCCGCAGTACTCGCGCGAATCCGACGCCGGCGGGCGTGTGCTGGTGCCGCTGCTGCGCGCGCGCGGCGAGCGCCAGGTCGACCTGCTGATGCTCAGCCACCGCGACAGCGACCACGTCGGCGGCGCCGCCTCCGTGCTGCGCGCGCTGCCGGTGCTGGCGCTGTCGTCTTCGCTGGTGCCCAGCCACCCCTTGCTGCAGGCGGGCAGGGTGGCGCACCAGCGCTGCGAGGCCGGGCAGGCCTGGGACTGGGACGGCGTGCGCTTCGAGGTGCTGCACCCGCTGGCCGGCGATCATGGCCTGGCGCTGAAGAGCAACGCCCTGAGCTGCGTGCTGCGCGTGCAGGGCGCGCAGGGCAGCGCACTGCTCACCGGCGACATCGAAGCCGCCCAGGAAGCGGCACTCGTGCAGCGCGCCGCGCCGCTCTTGCGCAGCGACCTGCTGCTGGTGCCGCACCACGGCAGCCGCACCTCGTCGACGCCGGCCTTCCTCGACGCCGTGGCGCCGCGCGTGGCGGTGGTGCAGGCCGGCTACCGCAGCCGCTACGGCCACCCCGCGCCCGACGTGCTGGCGCGCTACCAGGCGCGCGGCATCGCCGTTGTGCGCAGCGACCGCTGCGGCGCCTGGACCTGGCAGGGCGAGGCCGCGTCGTGCACGCGCGTCGAGCGACGGCGTTATTGGCACCACCCCGGGGGTGGCGCGGCGCCCGAGCCCGGCCCGTCACCGACGCCGACGCCGACGCCGGGCGCGGCGCAATAGGGTCGAAGCGGGGGTTGAAGCAGGGGTTGAGGCGGGGGTTGAAGCGGGCAGCACTCACCTGCGTTGCTGGCATCATCGCAGGACCAGAGCCCAGGGGCCGCCAGGTGGGGTTTGCAGGGCGCCAGTGCCCCGCGGGCCCGGACCTTGCAAGTCTGCCGCTGTCGCCGAACCCAGCAGGAGCCCTGCCCCGTGTCCATCCATGTCGCCCTTAACCACGTCACCCACTACCGCTACGACCGGCGCGTGAACCTGTCGCCGCAGGTCGTGCGCCTGCGCCCGGCGCCGCACTGCCGCACGCGCATCCTGAGCTATTCGCTGCGCGTGGAGCCGGCGCAGCACTTCATCAACTGGATGCAGGACCCGTTTGCCAACCACCTGGCGCGCCTGGTCTTCCCCGAGCCGACGCGCGAATTCAAGGTCACGGTGGACCTGGTGGCCGAGATGTCGGTGCTCAACCCCTTCGACTTCTTCCTCGAGCCCGAGGCCGAGAACTTCCCCTTCCGCTACACCGAAGAAGCGGCGCACGACCTCGGGCCCTACCTCGTCAAGCAGCCGCTGACGCCCCGGCTCAAGGCCTTCGTCGAGAGCATCGAGCTCAAGCCGCAGCGCACGATCGACTTCATGGTCGGCATCAACCAGCGCCTGCAGCACGACATCAGGTACCTCATCCGCATGGAGCCGGGCGTGCAGACGCCCGAGCTCACGCTCACGAGCGGCAGCGGCTCCTGCCGCGACACCGGCTGGCTGATGGTGCAGACGCTGCGCCACCTGGGGCTGGCGGCGCGCTTCGTCTCGGGCTACCTGATCCAGCTCAAGCCCGACGTCAAGGCGCTTGATGGCCCGAGTGGCGCCGAGATCGACTTCACCGACCTGCATGCCTGGTGCGAGGTCTTCCTGCCCGGCGCCGGCTGGATCGGCTTCGACCCGACCTCGGGCCTGCTCGCCGGCGAGGGCCATATCCCGGTGGCCTGCACGCCCGAGCCCAGCACTGCGGCGCCGGTCAGCGGCGAAGTCGACGAGTGCGAGGTCACCTTCTCGCACCACATGGCGGTGTCGCGCATCTACGAGAGCCCGCGCGTCACGCTGCCCTACAGCGACGAGCAGTGGGCGCGCATCGTGCAGCTCGGCCACGGCGTCGACGCCCTGCTGCAGCAGCAGGACGTGCGCCTGACGATGGGCGGCGAGCCGACCTTCGTGGCGGTGGCCGATCGCGACGCCGCCGAATGGAACACCGACGCGCTCGGCCCCACCAAGCGCGGCCTGGCCACCGAGCTCGTGCAGCGGCTGCGCGCCCGTTACGGCGAAGGCGGCTTCCTGCACTTCGGCCAGGGCAAGTGGTACCCGGGCGAGCAGTTGCCGCGCTGGGCGCTGTCGATCTGCTGGCGCGCCGACGGCCAACCTTGCTGGCATGACCCGTCGCTCTTTGCCGACGAGCGGCAGGTCCACCACTACACCGCCGCCGACGCCAAGACCTTCATCCACGCGCTGACCGAGCGTCTCGGCCTCGAGGCGCGCTTCGTGCAGCCGGGCTTCGAGGACACCTGGTACTACCTGTGGCGCGAGCGTCGCCTGCCGGTCAACGTCGACCCCTTCGACGCGCGCCTGGACGACGAGCTCGAGCGCATGCGGCTGCGCCGCGTCTTCACGCAGGGGCTCGATGCGCCGCTCGGTTACCTGCTGCCGCTGAAGCGCGAATGGCAGCTCGGCAGCGCCGGGCCGGCCTGGACGACGGGGCCCTGGTTCCTGCGCGAAGAGCGCCTGTACCTGATGCCCGGCGATTCGCCCATGGGCTGGCGCCTGCCGCTGGATTCGCAGCCCTGGGCGGCGCCCGGCGACCGGCCGGTGGCGCTGGTGCAGGATCCCTTCGCGGCGCTGGCCGAGCTGCCCTCGGCCGCCGCGTTGCACATGCAGCAGGCCGTGCGCCGGCCGGCCGCCAGCGAGGGCGAGGGCGAGGGCGGCCCGGCTGAGGGCGGCCAGGCCGAGGGTGGGCTCGAGGCCGATGGCTTCGGCGCCGACGCCCAGGCGATGCAGGGCAACGCCACCGTCGCCGGCGCGGATGGCGCAGCGGGCCTGGCCGTGGCCGTGGGCGCGGGCGTGCAGCGCATGGGCACCGCGCACGACCCGGTGACGCCGTTCCCGCGCCAGCCGCTGGCCGTGCCGGCGCGCAACGAGTCGGCCGGTGAGCTCACGCGCACCGCGGTCTGCGTCGAGGTGCGCGATCCGCAGCGCGGCAATGGGCCCAAGGCCGAGGCCCGCCACGGCGGCCAGTCCGGCGTGCTCTACGTCTTCATGCCGCCGCTGAAGTTCCTCGAGGACTACCTCGAGCTGCTGGCGGCCGTCGAAGCCACCGCGGCCGAGCTGCAGATGAAGATCGTGCTCGAAGGCTATCCGCCGCCGCGCGATCCGCGCCTGAAGACGCTGGCCGTGACGCCCGACCCCGGCGTCATCGAAGTCAACATCCACCCCGCGCACGGCTGGGGCGAGCTCGTCGACCACACCGAGTTCCTCTACGAGGCAGCGCACCAGACGCGCCTGTCGACCGAGAAGTTCATGCTCGATGGCCGCCACACCGGCACCGGCGGCGGCAACCACTTCGTGCTCGGCGGCGCGACCGTGGCCGACAGCCCCTTCCTGCGCCGGCCCGACCTGCTGGCCAGCCTCATCACGTACTGGCACAACCACCCGTCGCTGAGCTACCTGTTCAGCGGCATGTTCATCGGCCCGACGAGCCAGGCGCCGCGTTTCGACGAAGCCCGCGGCGACCAGGTCTACGAGGTCGAAATCGGCCTCAACGAGCTCGACCGCCAGCTCGGCCTCGACGGCCTCGACGGCGTCGACGGCCTCGACAGGGCAAGGGCCCCGGCGATCAACAGGATTGCGCCCTGGCTCGTCGACCGCACGCTGCGCAACCTGCTCGTCGACGTCACCGGCAACACCCACCGCAGCGAGTTCTGCATCGACAAGCTCTACTCGCCCGACGGCCCCACCGGGCGCCTGGGGCTGCTCGAGCTGCGTGCCTTCGAGATGCCGCCGCACGCGCGCATGAGCCTGGCGCAGCAGCTGCTGCTGCGCGCGCTGGTGGCCTGGTTCTGGAAGACCCCCTACCGCGGCCGCGGCGTGACCCGGCTCACGCGCTGGGGCACCGGGCTGCACGACCGCTTCATGCTGCCGACCTTCGTGCAGATGGACTTCGACGACGTCATGGCCGAGCTGCAGGCGGCTGGCTTTGCCTTCGACGGCGCCTGGTTCGCGCCCCACTTCGCCTTCCGCTTCCCGCTGCTGGGGCAGGTGGCTTCGATGGGCGTGGAGATGACGCTGCGCACCGCGCTCGAGCCCTGGCACGTGATGGGCGAAGAGGACGCGCCGGGCGGCACGGTGCGCTACGTCGATTCATCGCTGGAGCGGCTCGAAGTCAAGGTCACCGGCCTCAACGCCAATCGCCATGTCGTCACCGTCAACGGCCGCGCACTGCCGCTGCAGCCCACCGGGCGCGTCGGCGAGTTCGTCTGCGGCGTGCGCTACCGCGCCTGGCAGCCGCCTTCGGCGCTGCACCCCAGCATCGCCTCGCATGCGCCGCTGACCTTCGACCTCGTCGACCGCTGGCACGAGCGCAGCCTGGGCGGTTGCCGCTACCACGTCGCGCACCCGGGCGGACGCAGCTACGAGGTCTTCCCGGTCAATGCCTACGAGGCCGAGAGCCGGCGCCTGGCGCGCTTCTTCCGCTTCGGCCACACGCCGGGGCGCCTGCAGGTGGCCCCCGCGGTGGCCAGCCTGGAGCTGCCGTTCACGCTCGACCTGCGGCGCTGAAAGAGCCGATGCCGCAGTCGCAGACGCAGGGGTCTTCGTCGGGCGCCGCTTCGGGGCAGTCGCAGGGCTCGCTGCCCTTCGACGCACCCGGCGATTCCGCGGCCGCCGCCGCGCACGCGCTGGCGGCGCGCACGGTGCCGGCCGAACCCGGCGTGTGGGATGAACTGCGCGCCGACGCCGGCGCGCTGCGCCGCCCCTGGCAGGCCTTTGCCGCCAGCCTGCCCGAGCCGGCTGCCGGCCTGGCGATGGCCGCCGACCTCGACCGCCGCGTCGGCCAGGTCGAGCAGCGCATCCGCCTCGACGGCGTCACCCACAACGTGTTCTCCGATGCCGCCGGCGGCGGCGTCGCGACGCGGCCCTGGTCGCTGGAGCTGCTGCCCTTGCTCATCGAGCCGGCCGACTGGGCGGCCATCGAAAGCGGCGTGCAGCAACGCGCCGAACTGCTCGAACGCGTGCTCGCCGACCTCTACGGCGCGCAGCGCCTGCTGCACGAGGGCCTGCTGCCGCCGGCGCTGCTGCTGCGCCACCCGGGCTGGCTGCGGCCGATGCTGGGGGCGCAGCCGGCGGGCGGGCAGCGCCTGATGATCGTCGCCTTCGACCTCGCGCGCGGGCCCGACGGTGGCTGGTGGCTGGTGTCGCAGCGCACGCAGGGGCCCTCGGGCCTGGGCTATGTGCTGCACAACCGGCTCGTCATCGCGCGCCAGTTCCCGGACGCCTTTCGCGAGCTGCACGTGCAGCGCATCGCCAGCAGCTACCGCCGCCTGCTTGATGCCGTCGAGCAGCGCGCCGCGGCGGTCGCCGGCGGCCACACGCCGCGCGTCGTGCTGCTCACCCCCGGGCCCTACAGCGAGACCTACTTCGAGCACGCCTACCTGGCGCGCTACCTCGGTCTGCCGCTGGTCGAAGGGGGCGACTTGACGGTGCGCGCCGAGGGCCTGTTCCTGAAGACCGTGGAGGGCCTGGAGCGCGTGCACGGCGTGCTGCGCAGGCTCGACGACGACTGGTGCGACCCGCTCGAGCTGCGTCCCGACAGCGCGCTGGGCGTGCCCGGCCTGCTGCAGGCGGCGCGCAACGGCCAGGTGGTGATGGCCAACGCGCTGGGCAGCGCCTTCCTGGAGTCGCCCGCGATCCAGGGCTTCCTGCCCGCCATCGCGCGCCACCTCACGGGCCAGACGCTGGCGCTGCCGGCGCTGCCCACCTGGTGGTGCGGCGAGGCGCTGGCCTGGCAGGACGTGCGCGAGCACCTCGACGACAAGATCCTGCGCAGCACCTACCCGCGCGGCGGGCGGCCATCGCAAACCGCCGACCCACACGCTGCTGCCGTGCATGAGGACCCCGACGCCTGGACCGTGCAGGGCCGGTTGCGCTTCTCTCGCGCACCGATCTGGGGTGGCGGAGCGGTCACGCCGCGCCCGGCCTTGGTGCGCGTGTATGCCATCGCTGAGGGCAACGGCCGCTGGCACGTCTTGCCGGGCGGCATGACGCGGGTGGCGCGGCGCGAAGACGCCAGCATCTCGATGCAGCGCGGCGGCACCAGCCTGGACACCTGGGTGCTGACCGACGGCCCGGTGGACCCTTTTTCGATGCTGCCGCAGCGCCTGCGCGTCGACGACATCCTGCAGCGCCACCGCCCGGTGAGCAGCCGCACTGGTGAGAACCTGTTCTGGCTTGGACGCTACACCGAGCGCACCGAACAGCTGGTGCGCCTGGCCAAGGCCACGCTGATGCATATCGACGCCGCCAACGAGATGCCGGCGCCGCTGCGCCAGGCGCTGTCGACGCTGGCCGTGCGCGCCGGGCTGGCACCGCCGGGCGTGCCCACGCTGGTGCAATCGGCACGCCACTTCGAGCGCGCGGTGCTGGCCGCGCTGGGCGACGCGACCGGCAGCAGCATCGCCTACAACCTGGCCGCGCTCGAGCGCTCGGCGATGGCGCTGCGCGAGCGCCTGTCGCCCGAGCAGTGGGGCCTCATGCGCAGCATGGGTGAATCGTTCAGCCGCGCGCTGGACAGTGCCGACGATGGGCTGCCCGGCGTGGCCCAGGTGCTGCCCGCGCTCGACCGCCTGGCGCTGCAGCTGGCCGCCGTGACCGGCGCGCAGACCGACCGCATGACGCGCGACCACGGCTGGCGCCTGCTCACCGTGGGCCGGCTGCTTGAGCGGCTGCACGGCGTGGCGCTGCGCATGGAGGTCTTCGTGCAGGCCCAGGCCCTGGCCAGCGTGGCCGGCGTCGAGCTGCTGCTGGAGCTCTTCGACAGCCTCATCACCTTCCGCGCCCGCTACCAGCGCCACGAAGACCTGCTCGCGCTGACCGACCTGCTGGTGCTCGACAGCGCCAACCCGCGTGCCTTTGCCGGCGTGCTGCGCCGCCTGCGCACCGAGCTGTCGAAACTGCCGGGTGCGCCTGCATCTCTGCAGCCCCTGCTCGACTTGCTGCCCAAGGCCGGCGCCGGCCTCACGCTGGAGGCGCTGCGCGACGCCGACGACGAGGCCATCGCGCGCCTGCTGCAGGCGCTGGCCGGCGACCTCGTGCTGACCGCCGGCGTGCTGGCCGACCGCATCGGCGAGCGCTACTTCACCTTGGCGCAGGGCACGGATCAACGGGTCTGACGATGGAACTCGAGGTCGTGCACGAAACCCGTTATGCCTACACCGCCCCGGTGTCGCTGGCGCATCACCTGGCGCACCTCAAGCCGCTGCAGGACGAACACCAGCAACTGCTGCAGTTCGAGCTGTCGATCGAGCCCAAGCCCGACCAGCACGCCGACAGCCAGGACGCCATGGGCAACACGCAGCGCTACTTCGCGCTCGCCCAGCCGCACCGGGCCTTGCACGTGCGCGCCTTGAGCCGCGTGCGCCTGGCGCCGCGCTTTGGCGGCCTCGATGCCGAGGCTTCGCCGCCCTGGGCCGATGTCGCCGCGCGCTTGCGCTACGTGGCGCAGGCGCCTTTCGAGCCGGCGGTCGAGTACGCCATGCCCTCGCCTTATGTGCCGCGCCTGCAGGCCCTGCGCGACTACGGTGCGCCGAGCTTCACCGCGGGCCGGCCGCTGGCCGCCGCCGCGATCGAGCTCATGCACCGCATCCACGCCGACTTCAAGTACCAGAGCCAGAGCACCGAGGTCGACACGCCGTTGACCCAGGTGCTGGCGCAGCGGCGCGGCGTGTGCCAGGACTTCGCCCACCTGATGGCCGGCGTGCTGCGCATGCGCGGCCTGCCCGCACGCTACGTCAGCGGCTACCTGCTGACCCATGCGCCCGAAGGCGGCGCCGCGATGCAGGGCGCCGACGCCTCGCACGCCTGGGTCCAGGTGTGGTGCCCGGGCACGCCGGGCGTGGCCGGCGGCGGCTGGCTCGATCTCGACCCCACCAATGACCTCGTGCCCGGCAGCGGCCACGTGCGCGTGGCGGTGGGGCGCGATTTCGGCGACGTGACGCCGCTGCGCGGCGTGATCCGTGGTGGCGGCCGCCACACGCTCACGGTGGGCGTCGGCACGCGCCGCCTCGCGCCAGCCGGCAGCGGCGCAGGCCCGCAACAGGAGTTGCTACAGTGAACCGCATGGAGAGCTTGCCATCATGAAGTCGGCCTTCGACGAAATGCTCACCGCCGAGAAGGCCGTGCGCCAGCACTACCGCACCTACGACGGCTGGCTGCAGCGCCAGGCGGTGGAGGCGATGCAGGCGCGCCGCCAAGAGGCCGAGATGATCTTTCGCCGCGTCGGCATCACCTTTGCGGTCTACGGCGCCAAGGACGAAGACGGTGCCGGCACCGAACGCCTGATCCCCTTCGACCTCATCCCGCGCGTCATCCCGCAGCAGGAATGGACGAGCATGCACGCCGGGCTGCGCCAGCGCGTGACCGCGCTCAACCGCTTCATCCACGACGTCTACCACGGGCAGGAGATCCTCAAGGCCGGCATCGTGCCCAGCGAGCAGGTGCTGCACAACGCGCAGTTCCGCAAGGAGATGATGGGCGTCAGCGTGCCCGGCAACGTCTACTCGCATGTCTCGGGCATCGACATCGTGCGCGCCGGGAACTTGACAGATTCGGCCGACGGCAGTGCCGAGTACTACGTGCTCGAGGACAACCTGCGCGTTCCCAGCGGCGTGAGCTACATGCTCGAGAACCGCAAGATGATGATGCGGCTGTTCCCCGATCTCTTCAGCATGCACCGCGTCGCACCCGTGGCCCACTACCCTGACCTGCTGCTGGAAACGCTGCGCGCGGTGGCCCCGGCCGGGGTCAACGAGCCGACCGTGGTCGTGCTCACGCCCGGCATGTACAACAGCGCCTACTTCGAGCACGCCTTCCTGGCCCAGCAGATGGGGGTCGAACTCGTCGAAGGGCAGGACCTGATGGTGCGCGACGGCTTCGTCTACCTGCGCACGACACAGGGCCCGAAGCGCGTCGACGTGATCTATCGCCGCGTCGACGACGACTTCCTCGACCCCAAGGTCTTCCGCGCCGACAGCACCCTGGGCTGCCCGGGCCTGATCGACGTCTACCGCGCCGGCAACATCACGCTGAGCAACGCCGTGGGCACCGGCATCGCCGACGACAAGAGCATCTATCCCTACGTGCCCAAGATGATCGAGTTCTACCTGGGCGAAAAGCCGATCCTCAAGAACGTGCCGACCTACCTCTGCCGCGAGGCCGACGATCTGCAGTACGTGCTCGACCACATGGCCGAGCTGGTGGTCAAGGAGGTGCACGGCGCCGGCGGCTACGGCATGCTCGTCGGCCCGGCGGCGACTCAGGCCGAGATCGCCGAATTCAAGGCCGTGGTCAAGGCCAACCCCAGCAACTACATCGCCCAGCCCACGCTCAGCCTGTCGACCTGCCCGACCTATGTCGACAGCGGCATCGCACCGCGCCACATCGATCTGCGGCCCTACGTGCTGAGCAGCGGCAAGGACGTGCAGACCGTGCCCGGCGGCCTGACGCGGGTGGCGCTCAAGGAAGGCTCGCTGGTCGTCAACTCGTCGCAGGGCGGGGGCACCAAGGACACCTGGGTCCTGGAAGACTGAGAAGGGGAAACGCGATGCTGTCACGCACGGCCGATCACCTGTTCTGGATGGCGCGCTACATGGAGCGCGCCGTTCACGTGCGAAGCGCGTGCGGCGAAGCCAGAGCACGGCCGCGCGCGCCAGCGCGCTGCGGTGTTTTCGGCCTGAAGGAGATCGAAGATGCTGTCTAGAACCGCAGACCACCTGTTCTGGATGGCGCGCTACATGGAGCGGGCCGAAAACACCGCGCGCATGCTCGACGTCAACTACCAGACCTCACTGCTGCCGCAATCCACCGACATGGTGCTGCAGGGTTGGAGCGGGCTGCTGTCGATCAGCGAGCTCACGGCCGCGTTCTCCAAGAAGTACGACGAGGTCAGCCCGCGCGGCGTGATGGACTTCATGGTGCGCGACGAGACCAACACCTCGAGCATCGTGGCCTGCCTGCGCGCGGCGCGCGAGAACGCGCGCGCCGTGCGCGGCGCATTGACCACCGAGGTCTGGGAAACCCAGAACCAGACCTGGCTTGAGTTCAACCGCATGCTCAAGGACAGCGCCTTCGAGCGCGACCCGGGCGCGTTTTACGAATGGGTCAAGTTCCGCAGCCACTTGAGCCGCGGCGTGACCGTGGGCACCATGCTGCAGGACGAGGCGCTGCACTTCCTGCGCATCGGCACTTTCCTGGAGCGCGCCGACAACACCGCGCGGCTGCTCGACGTGAAATTCCAGGCGCTGGCCGGCGGCGACTACTTCGGCCCCGGCGCCACCAAGGACCAGACCGAGGTCGACTTCTATCACTGGAGCGCGATCCTGCGGTCGGTATCGGCCTTCGAGATCTACCGCAAGGTCTACCGCAACGTCATCCACCCCGAGAAGGTGGCCGAGTTGCTGATCCTGCGCCCGGACATGCCGCGCTCGCTGGCGGCGTGCATGAACGAAGCGGTGGCCAATCTGCAGCTCGTCGCCAACGAGCAGAGCAGCGAGACGCTGCGCCGCGCCGGGCGCCTGAAGTCCGACCTGCGCTACGGCCGCATCGACGAGATCCTGGCCACTGGCCTGCACGCCTACCTGACGCAGTTCCTCGACCGCGTCAACGACCTCGGCGTGGGCATCAGCCGCGACTTCCTGGTGCCGATGGCTGCGTGAGGACGCGTGGCCGTGCCTGCGCACGGACACGCGCTGCACGCAGGCCCGGGGCCTGCCAGCCCAAGGGCTGCGTGAGGACGCGTGGCCGTGCCTGCGCACGGACACGCGCTGCACGCAGGCCCGGGGCCTGCATGCCCCAAGGCTGCGTGAGGACGCTCAGCGCAGCCCGACGCGGCGGCCCCAATCGGGCACGCGGCGTTCCATCACGCGCTGGGTGTGGGCCTGGCGGCGGGCCTGGAACCCGGCTTCGTCGAGCGCTGCAGTGGCTGCCGGCGCGGCCGCGACTGCTGCGCCGGGCGTCACCCGCAACAGGTAGACGTCGGTACGGTTGGTGAGGTCGGTGGACGACAGCACGACGAGCGGCAGGAACTGATTGCCCGTGCTGACGAGGCCCATGTAGTCGCCCAGGAAAAGGCCGCGCGCGTTGGGCGCCTGCGCCAGGTCGAAGGGGTTCCAGACCACCGCTTCGGTCCAGGCCGTGCCGTCGCGCGTGGTGGCCAGCCAGCTGGCCGCAAGCAGAGTGGCGGTGTCGCTGGTGTCGGGGCGCAGGTCGAAGTAGAGCAGGCCGACGAGGCCGTCGTCGCGCACGCCGAGCGTGGGCGTGAAGGCGGCCGCCGCGCCACTGTTGCTGGCCAGCGCCGGCGCGCTCCAGCTGCTGCCGCCGTCGATCGAGCGCGAGACCACGATGGCGTCGCGCACGCCGCCCGAAAATCGGCTGTCCTGCCAGGCCACCCACAGGCTACCGTCGGGGCCGGCGGTGACGGTGGCGATGATGCCGCCGTCGCGGATGGCTGCACCCGTGGCGGGGTCGCGCGCGCCCACGCCGCGGTGCTCGGCGATGGTGACGGCGGCGCCCCAGGTCTGGCCGCCGTCGCTCGAGCGCACCACGCGCACGCTGTTGCGCGCGGCCCCGGCGCTGACGTCGATCTGCGTGAAGACGTTGACCAGGCTGCCGCGCGCCGCGCCGGCGGCGACGACGACGACGATGCGGTTGCCGATCGTCTGCGCCGAGCCGCCGGCCGCTGCCGGCGGGCGGTAGATCTCGCGCGCCGGCTCCCAGGTAAGGCCGGCGTCGGTGGAGCGGGCCAGCAGTGTGGGCCCATTGCCCGCCGTGTCCAGGCGATCCCACACCGCATAGACGCGGCGCGCATCGAGCGTGTCGACGGTGAGCGTGTTCTTGTCATTGAACTGCGCTGCGCCGTCGAGCACCAGCGTCTGCGGCACCGACCAGGTGCGCCCGCCGTCGCTGGAACGCGTGGCCAGCATGGCGTTGCGGCTGTTGGCGGCGAAGGCCTCGCCGCTGATGGCCAGGCCCATCAGGTGCACCGTGCCGTCGCTGCCGACGTCGACCCAGGGGTCGCTGGCGCGTTCGAAGTCACCGGGGCTGCCGGCGACTGCGCCGCCGCAGCGCGACAGCGGCTGCAGCGCGCGCGCCCAGGTGGCGCCGCCATCGAAGGACACGGCGCTCACCAGCGCGCGCGCCGCGCCGTCGCTCCAGCGATCCTGCTGCCAGGCCGCGACCAGGTGCTGGGCATTGCCCGGGTTGCGGGCCAGCGTCGGCTCGACTTCTGCGTTGGCGTACAGCGTACCGACGGCAGCACCGCCGCCGGTGCAGGCTGCGGCCACGGGGGTGGCGCTGCTGACGCTGGCCGCGGGCAGGGCGGGTGGCAGGACCGCCGGGGTCGTGGCCTCGACGCCACTGCCACCGCCGCCGCCGCAGCCCCACAGCAGCAGCGCCACGATCGGTGTCATCCAGCGCTGCGTCTTCAGGCAGCGGCCGCCATCCAAGGGGGACGATGTCATGGCCGCAGGATAGCGCGCCGCCACACGCCTATGATCCGCCGCCATGTCGATCCGCCTGGTCCTGCCCATGCTCATGATGTCTGCTGTCGCTGCGGCGCAAATTCCGGTCCGCCCTGCACCCCCGGTGGCGGCCATCGTGCCCCACGTCGTGCACGGCGCCCAGGGCGACCGTGTCGATGAATACCACTGGCTGCGCGACGACGATCCCAAGACCAAGCGGGCCGAGATCCTGCGCCACCTGGAGGCCGAAAACGCCTACAGCGCCGCGCTGCTGGCCCCGCTGCAGCCGCTGCAGGACAAGCTGGTGGCCGAGTTGCGGTCGCGCATCCGCGAAGACGAGAGCACGCCGGCGCTGTACGACGGCGGCTGGTGGCTGTGGAAGGAATTCAAAGCCGGTGCCGAGTACCCGCTGCTGATGCGCCAGCGCGGCAACGCCGAGCGGCCCGACCCGCGCTCGCCCCGGCAACTGCTGCTGGACCAGAACGCGCGCGCCGCGGGCCAGGCCTACTACCGCGTCGGCTCGTCGGCCATCAGCCCCGACGGCGAGGTGCTGGCCTGGACCGAAGACACCGGCGGCCGCCGCATCCACACGCTGCGTTTTCGCAACCTGCGCACCGGCCAGGACTACGCCGATGCGGTGCCCGGCGTGCTCGAGGACCTAGCCTGGGCCGACGACAACCGCACGCTGTTCTACATCCAGCAGGACAAGGTCACGCTGCAGAGTGGGCCGGTCTACCGCCACGCGCTGGGCAGCGCCGCCGGCGCCGACGTGCTGGTCTACGACGAGCCCGACAAGACGCTCTTCGTCGGCCTGTCGCACAGCGCATCGCGCCAGTACCTCTTGATCAGCATCGGCGGCTTCGACACCAGCGAGACGCGGGCCATCGATGCCGCCCACCCGCAGCGCCCGCCGCGCCTGGTGCTGGCGCGCCGCGACCAGGTGCGCCACACCGCCGACCACCTGCACGGCCAGTGGGTGATCCAGACCAACGAGGACGCGCCCAACTTCAAACTTGTGATGGCACCACAGCGCGCGCCCGATGAGCGGCGCCTGTGGCGCACGCTGGTGCCCGGCCGCGAGCAGGCCACGATCGAGCACTTCGTGCTGCTCAAGACCGGCATCGCGCTGCAAGAGCGGGTGGACGCCGACTCGCGCGTGCGCCTCTTGCGTGTTGGCCGCGGCATCGACTCGACGCCGGTGGCAGCCGCGCCGGCCAGCACGGTCACGCTGGGCAGCAACCCCGATGCCAGCGCCGCGCACCTGCGCTACACCGTGACCTCGCTGGTGCAGCCGCAGGCCACCTGGGACCTGCACCTGGCCAGCGGACGCCACCTGCTGCGCAAGCGCAAGGACGTGCCCGGCTACGACGCCACGCAGTACGCCACCGAGCGCCTGTGGGCGACCGCGCGCGACGGCCAGCGCGTGCCGGTGACGCTGGCCTGGCGGCCGGGCCGGGCGCAGCGCGACGGCAGCGCGCCGCTGCTGGTGCTGGGCTACGGCGCCTATGGCCTGTCCTACGACGCCACCTTCTCGTCCAATCGCCCGAGCCTGCTCGACCGCGGCTTCGTCGTCGCCATCGCGCACGTGCGCGGCGGCGCCGACCTGGGCGAAGGCTGGTACGAAGCCGGTCGCCTGCTGAACAAGAAGAACACCTTCAATGATTTCGTCGATGCCACCGACGCGCTCGTGCAGGCCGGCTGGGGCGCCGCCGACAAGGTCTTCGCCAGTGGCGGCTCTGCCGGCGGCCTGCTGATGGGCGTGGTGGCCAACGAAGCGCCGGGCCGCTACCGCGGTATCGTGCTCGACGTGCCCTTTGTCGACGTCGTCAGCACCATGCTCGACGAGACCATCCCGCTGACCACCAACGAGTGGACGCAGTGGGGCGACCCCAGGCACAAGGCAGCCCACGACTACATGCTGTCCTATTCGCCCTACGACAACCTGCGCGCGCAGGCCTACCCGGCGATGCTCGTCACCACCGGCCTGTGGGATTCGCAAGTGCAGTACTTCGAGCCGGTGAAGTACGTGGCACGGCTGCGCGCACGCAAGACCGACGCCAACCCGCTGCTGCTGGCGGTGAACATGAGCGCTGGCCAC